>CAYQPL010000188.1:0-5728 GCA_964419395.1 uncultured Phenylobacterium sp.
CCAAGCCGGCCGCGCCAGCCTCGCCCATGCCGGTCAGGAGCTCGCCAAGCGCCCGTTCGGCCGCCGCCTCGGCGAGGCTGGAGAACAGCACATTGGCGGACGGCCGCTGCCCGCCCAGGGGCGGTTCGCGGGTCAGCCGCATCACGCCGCCCGCCCGCACGGCGAGATGGCGGTCGCCGGGCGCGACATAGACCTGCCCCGGCTCGGCGGTCTCGCCGTCGGCGGCGACCCGCACCGACAGCGGCGTCTGGCCGTCCAGCCAGCGGGCGAAGCCCTCCATGAAGGCCGGGCCCATGTGCTGGACCACAAAGACCGGCGCGGGGAAGTCCCCCGGCAGGGCGCCCAGCACGCGGGCCAGGGCCGGCGGGCCGCCGGTCGAGGCGGCGAGGGCGGCGTAGGACAGCTGCTCGAAGGCGCCGCGCCGCGCCAGCGAGGTGATCGGCGCCCGGCTCGGCGTCGGGGCGCCGATGTTGCGGCGGCGGATGACGGGCACGCTGCTCATGATGAAGAGCTGGGTGCAGATGGTGTCGGCGAGCCGCTCATAGCTGGCGCTGGCCGGCCCGGTCGGCTTCTCGACCACCGTCAGGGCGCCGGCCTTGAGGGCGTTCATGGAGATGCGCAGGGAGGCGTCCTCCACCGCGTCGGCGATGACCACGATGGGCGTCGGGTGTTGGGCCATGATCCGCCGGGTGGCCTCCAGCCCGTCCATGCCGGGCAGGCGGATGTCCATGGAGATCACGTCCGGCTTCACCCGCTCGATCTCGGCCAGCGCCGCCTCGGCGGAGTCCACCGCGGCGGCGACCAGGAACCGCGGATCACGGCCGACGATGTGCGACAGGAGCTGGCGGACGACCAGCGAGTCCTCCACGATCATCACGCGAACGGGCCGCGACATCAGAGGACCCGGCTGATGGTCGCAAGCAGTTCCCGCTGGTCGAACTTCTGCTTGGTGATGTAGGCCTCGGCCCCGAGGTCCAGGCCGCGCCGCACGTCCTGGGGGTCGTCGCGCGAGGTCATCAGGATGACCGGCAGGTCGGCGAGCCCGGCGGCGGCCGTGATCGCCTGCAGCAGCGAGAAGCCGTCCATCCGGGGCAGCTCGATGTCGGCCACCACGGCGTCGATGACATGGCCGCCCGACCGCAAGGTGTTGAGGGCGTCCACCCCGTCCACGGCGAGCACCACGCGATAGCCCTGGGCCTCCAGGATGCTCCTTTCCAGTGTGCGGGTGGTGATGGAATCGTCGGCCACGAGGATGGTCCGGACCGTGCGGGTCTCAGACGCCTGAGGCGGCGCCAGACCGAGGGCCGAGGCCGAGACCCTGCGCGCATTGCGCACCCACCGTTCGACCAGGGCTTCGGCGCTCAGCACCAGGACCGGCTGGTCGTCGTCGAGCAGCGCCGCGCCGGCGCTCAGGCCGGGATAGGCGCGGTTGTCCTGCAGCGACTGGACCGTCAGCTCCCGCACGTCCTCGATGGCGTCGACCGCCACCAGCAGTCGGCGTTCGCCGCGCACCAGCAGGGCGGCGGGAACCGTGGCTGACGGATCGGGCGGCGCCAGCGGCAGGTCGTCGAGGAGGGCGTGGAGCGGAATCACGGGCGTAACAATGTCCGAGCCGTCGATTTGTATCCGTGCCCCGGGCACGCCCTCGACGATTTCCAGCTCGCCGCCGCCCAGGCGCAGCAGGGCGCGCACGCCGAAGCTCGGCAGGGCGAAGAGCGCCTCGCCGCTGCGCAGGATGACGAGGGTCTGGCGCGCCGCCGAGAGCGGCGCCGACAGGATGACCTCCGCACCCACGGGGTCGCGTCGCGCCAGCCGGACGGACCCGCCGAGAGCCAGCAGGGTCTGGTTCACCGCCGACAGGCCCATGCCGCGGCCCGAGATGCGGTCCACAGAGGCGCTGACCGAGACGCCCGGCTCGAAGGCCAGGGCCAGGATCTCGTCCGGCGGGCGGCGGGGATCGCCCCGTCGCCGCGGGGGGAGGAGGTCGCGCGCCACCGCCGCGGCCTCGATCTTGGCGAGGTCGGGTCCGGGGCCGTCGTCGAAGACGCGGATCTCGAGCCGGCCGCCGCGCGTGCGGGCCGAAAGGCCGACCTGAAGCCGTGCGGGTTTGCCGGCCCGCGCCCGCGCCTCGACGGGCTCGGCGCCGTGGCTCACCGCGTTGCGCAGCAGGTGGATGATCGGATCGCGCAGGGCCTGCAGCACGCGGCGTTCGGCGCGCACCTCGAGCCCTTCGAACAGCACCTCGACCTCCACGCCCTGTTCGCGGGCGATGTCACGGGTCATCCGGGCCAGGTCGCCCAGCAGGTTCTCGGCCGGGGTGAGGGCGATCTCGTCCACCTGCTCGCGCAGGATGGCCGCGCTCTGGCCCACGGCCCAGCTGGTCCGCGCCTGGCGGCGCGCCAGGCGCGAGAGTTCGCGCGTCAGGTTCCGCAGGCCGGCTTCGAAGGCGTGCAGGTGCGCCCCCTCCCGGGCCGCGCCACCCCGCCGGCGGGCCTCGCTCCAGAGCCGCTCCACCGCCTGGCCGTCGCGCTGCAGCCGCTGGATCAGGTCGACCAGGCTTTCATGGGCCTGAAGATCGGCCGACAGCTGATGCATGGCCTCGGTCAGGCGCAGGCCGAGTTCGGCGTCGACGCGGACATATTCCGGCGCCTTCTCCGAGGCGGGCGGGTTCTCGGCGGCCGGTGGCGTTGGCGTTGGCGTCGTCGTCGGGGGCGGCGCCGGTTCGGGCGCGGCTGGCGCAGGGCCGGTCCGGCCGAGCGCCGCGATGGCGGCCGCCGCGTCCGGCGGCGTCTGGCCCTGGCGCTCGGCGGCGGCCTGGGCCTCGATGGCGTCCAGGCCGACGTGGATCATGTCGACCATCGGGGGCGACAGGCCCGAGCCGGAGGCCATCACCTCCGCCAGCCGCTCCTCGAGCCGGTGCGCCAGGTCCTCGATCGTTGGCAGGTCCACCGCCCGGGCCGCGCCCTTCAGGCTGTGGATGCGCCGGAACATCTCGCGCAGGTCGGCCTCGGCCGGCGCCGCCAGGGCGCGGCGCACCGCCTCCACATGGTCGCGGTGTTCGACCTCGAAGGCCGCCAGGAGCTGGGCGCGAAGGTCGGGCACGGGCGGCGATCAGACCCGGTAGCGGTCGGCGAGCGCGAGGAGCTGCTGCGACAGGCCCGCCAGATTGCCGGCCGCCTCCTCGAGCTGGCGCGTGCCCACGGCGGTCTGCTGGCTGGCCTGGCGGATGTTCTGCAGGGCGCCCATGACCTGCTCGATGCCCAGCTGCTGCTGGTTGGTGGAGGCGACGATCTGCTGGAAGGTCTGGACGCTCTCCTGCACCCGGCCGGTGATCTCGGTGATGGTGCGCTGGGTGGTGTCGGTGCGCTCCTTGCCGGCGGCCACGCGCTTGACCGCCTCCTCGGTCAGCATGACCGAGGAATTGATGCCGCGCTGGATGTCCCCGAGGATCGAGCGCACCTGGTTGGTGGCGTCCTTGGCCTGGTCGGCCAGCAGCTTCATCTCCGAGGCCACGACCGAGAAGCTGCGCCCGTTCTCGCCGGCCGCGGCGGCCTCGATCGAGGCGTTGAGCGCCAGCAGGTGCGAGCGTTCGGAGATGTCGTTGACCGTGGTGATGATGTCGCCGATGGCCTGGGTCTTCTCGCTCAGGGCGACGATGTTCTCGGCCACGGCCTCGGCCTGGTCCCGGATCGCGTCCATCGCGCGGGCCGTCTCGTCGACGGCGCGCAGGCCCTCGTTGCTGGTCTGGGCGGTGGCCTGGGCCGAGGCGATGACCTCCTGGGCCCGCTTGCCGATCTGGGCGCCGGAGTGGGTGATCTCGTCGACCGTGGCGGCGGTCTCCTGCACGGCGGCGAGCTGCTCCTCGACGCTGGCGGCCTGCTCCTGGGTGGAGGCGCGGATCTCGGCCGTCGCGGCGTTCAGGTTCTCCGTCGCCTCGCGGTTCTGCCGGGCCAGCTCCTTGAGGCCTTCGACCATGCCGTTGAGGGTGCCGCCCAGGCGGCCGATCTCGTCGGTCCCGGTCATCGCCGTCTGGCTGGTCAGGTCGCCGCGGCCCACCCGCTCGACGAATTCCATGAAGGCCGCGAGCGGGCCCACGATGGAGCGGCGGATCAGATAGGCGACGGCCACGGCGATGCCGACCGCGATCCCCAGGCCGATCAGGGTCGACAGGCGGCTGACATTGTAGATGTCGCGGACGCGCTGCTGCCCCAGCTCGATGGTCTGGTCCATGACCCCCGAGGCGTTGTCGAGTTCCGCCTGGAAGGCGGCGCGAGCCTCCTCGAGCCCCTCGCGCGCCGCCCGTGCGGCCGCCAGGTCGTCGCGGTTCAGGGCCTCGAAGATGACCAGGTTGCGGCTGCGGATGTCCTGCAGCACGGGCTTGGCGCGCGTCAGCGCCTGGCCGATCTGGTTCCAGGCGCGGGCCCGCTCGGCCGAGGCGGCGGTCGCCTGATACTGCACGGCCAGGGCGATGGCCTGGTCCAGGGTCTGATCGGCGGCGTCGGCGCGGTTGCGCCACTGGGCGGGCACGCCGTCCACCTCGGCGCCGGCGGTCCCGAAGACCTCGTCGGCGAAGGCGGTCTCGGCGGCGGCCTGCATCTCGTGCTGGGCGGCCTGGACGGCGTAGAGGCGCTGGATGAAGGAGAGGTCGCGGCTGACCACGGATTCGGTGTCGGTGCGCACGGCGCCGATCTGGCTGAGGCCGAAGAGGCCCAGGGCCACGACAAGGACGATGACGGCGGCGAAGCCCAACAGGATTCGGTTGGCGATACTCACGGGGGTCAGGCTCCCATTGGCGCGGCGCCGGCCAGCAGTTCGGCGACGGAAAGGATGACGAGGGTCTTGCCCTGGTGCTCGCCGGCGGACAGCACGAGGGCGCGGGAATCGGCGGCCGGTTCGACCTCGGCCACGACCGGCCGCTCGGCCAGACGCAGGGCGATGTCCGGGTGTCGGGCGAGCAGGGCGAGATAGCCGCCGCCGGCGGCCGAAGGGGCGCCGACGAGGCTGGCGAAATCCAGGACCTGGCGCACCCGCCCGCTTTCGGCGACGAGGCCGGCCAGGCCGGGGCTGGCGCCGCCCAGGGTCTCCAGGGTCCGGAAGCGGCTGACCTCGGTCGGCGCCAGGCCGAAGAGGTTCTCACCAACCCGGCAGACGAGCATCTGCAGGCCCGGCGCACGCGGCGCGTCGGGCGCGTCCGGACGGCTCAGCCGGCGGGCCCGTTCGTCCAGGATGGCGCGCACGCGCGGGGATTCGGCCTGCGGCCCGGCGGCGCGCGGCCGGCGGCCGCCGCGGGCGGTCTTGTCGTCGGTCATCTCGCCCCCGCCGTCGCATCCAGCTGAAGCCGCGCCAGCTCACGCAGGTCGCCGGCGGTCAGGCCTTCCCCTTCGCACAGTCGCGCCGTCGGGCTCAAGCTCGCCGCCAGCCGCGCGGCGGCCGACAGGGCGCGCCGGCCCGCCTCGGGCCGGCCCCGCTCCAGCCGGACGAGGCCCAGATGGTAGTGGGCCATCACGAAGCGCCCGTCCAGATAGGCGGCCTTGCGCAGGGACTCCTCGGCCTCGGCCGCCCGCCCCTGGGCCTGCTGGACGAGGCCCAGATAGAAGTGCAGCACCGGCGTCTCGGCCGCCGCATCGAGGGCCGCGCGGCAAGCGGCCTCGGCCTCGGCCAGCCGGCCCAGGTCGGCCAGGCGGCGGATCTCGTCCACGGCCGGGGCCGCCGTGGCCGCAGGGGCGGG
>CAYQPL010000189.1:0-3649 GCA_964419395.1 uncultured Phenylobacterium sp.
CAGGGATGCCCTGTGGCCGCTGGCTGAAGCGCCGCGGCAGGTAGCCGAGCGGGGCCCACAACTCGATCCCGCGGGGGTCGGACAGATCCGGCGCGCTGCGCCGCAGCTTGCCGCCGCGCGCCTCGGTGGCGTGGGCCACCACTTCCGCCTCGGGAAAGCTTCGCGCCAGAAGCGGGACGAGCCGCGGCTCGACGGCGAGGCTGAGGCGGCCCTCCGGCCCCAGGGCGGCGATCACGTCGGGAACGAGGCTCGCGAACAGGATCTCGTCGCCCAGGCCCTGTTCGGCGAAGACCAGCAGGCGCCGCCCCTCGAGGGAAAGGTTCGGCGTCCACCGGCGTCCCGGGGCGTCGAAGATCACCGGCCGGGGGCCGTGCGGCGACAGGCGCGTCTCGTACCCCGTCCAGCCGGCCTCGAGATCGCCGCGCGCCAGGGCCAGGGTGGCCGCGGCGAAGTCGATCATGGCCACGTCGCCCGGCTTGCGGGCGAGCCTGCGGGCGGCGGCGAAATCGGCCTGTGCCGCGTCATAGGCCTCCAGGTCGAAGCGGGCCGAGCCGCGGTTGTAGGCGGCGCTGGCCGAGTGGGGATCGAGGCGCAGGGCTTCGTCGAAGAAGGTCAGGGCTTCGGCCGCGCGTCCCTGCTGGGTGAGCGTCACGCCGAGCGTGTTCCACAGCCGCGCCTCGCCGGGATCGGCGCCGAGGGCCGCCTGGAGGAGGCTCACCGCCTCGTCGAACCGGCCGAGGTCGCGCAGGGCCCGGGCGTGGCCGGCGGCGGCGCGGGCGCTGGCCGGCTCAAGCGTGCGGGCCTGCCGCCACAGCCGCTCGGCCGCCTCGGCCATGCCCAGCCGCTCGGCAACGCCCGCCAGGTCGGCCAGCAGGCCCCCGTCCTGCGGAGCCTGGACGAGCGCCTGCTGGTAGGCCTCCAGGGCGGCGGCCAGGTCGCCCTCGCGTTCCAGCCGCGCGGCGCGGGCCTTCAGGGCCTGGAGAGCGGGGGCGGCGGGCGGGCGGGCCATGGCCCAGTCTTCTCGCGATTCGGCGCATGGAGCCCAAGGGCGGCGGCGGATCGCCGGCCAAAGCGAGAAGGTTAAGCTTTGCTTGAGACGAAGGCCCTAGCGTCGCACCGTCGCAGGTCGAGGGGGGACAGGGTGGCAGCTCTTATGCACGGCAGGCGCCATGTGATCGTCGGGGCCGTCCTGGGCGTCCTCTACGCCGGCAATCTCTGGCTCACCAACGTCCTCAGCAACTGGGCGGGCGTCGACACCATCTGGACCGCCAACGCCTTCGTGATCGCCGCCATGCTGCTGTTGCCGCGGCGCTGGTCCGGCGCCTGCCTCGCGGCGGGCTTTCTGATCCAGTGCGGCGTCATTCTCGGCTTCGGCCACCCGGCCTACGCCGCCGTCGGCTATTCGCTGCTGAACGTGGTGGAGGCCATCGCCGTGGTCGGCCTGGCCAGACGGTTCAACGCCGTACGGCTGACCACGCCCGACCGTTTCGCCCGGCTGATCCTCTACGCCCTGGCGCCCACCCTGGTGGCGGCCACCGCCCTACTGGGCGTGGGGGCCTGGCTGATCGAGGGCCACGTCTCGCCGGCCATGCTCGGCAACCGGCTGGCGGCCAAGTTCCTGGGCATGGGGATCCTGCTGCCGGCGCTCCTCTTCCTGGGCCAGAGGCGCTTCCGCGCCGCCCTGCCGGCGCCGCCCTGGCAGGTGGTGGCCGGCTTCGTCGCCGTCGTCGGCCTGACCGGCCTCGCCTTCACCCCGTTCGGCGCGCTGTCGCTGCTGGCGCTGTTTCCGGCCGTCACGGTGCTGGGCCTGCGCGCCGGGCCCCAGGCGGTCACCTGGTCGGTGGCCGTGGCCTGCCTGACCATCCTGGTGGCCGGCGTGCTATGGGGCCAGGCCCCGCTGCTCAGCGAGGCGGGCGGCCTGCCGCAGAGGGTGGCGCTGTTCCAGGCCTTCTTCGGTCTTGTCTTCGCCACCGGCATCCTGTCCTCCCTGACGGCCACCCACCAGCAGCGCCTGAAGGAGCTGATCCAGAGGCGGGCGGTGAGCCACCAGCGCGCCCGCCGGCGGGCCGAGGCGGCCTCCGTCGCCAAGACGGACTTCCTGGCGACCATGAGCCACGAGATCCGCACGCCGCTGAACTCGATCATCGGCTTCTCCCAGCTCCTGGAGCGGAGCGAAGACCTCCCCGCGCACCTGCGCGGCCAGGTGAACCTCGTGCGCCGCTCGGGCGACGCCCTGCTGACCGTCGTCAATGACATCCTGGACTTCTCCAAGGTCGAGGCCGGCCGCATCGAGCTCGATCCCAAGCCGGTGGACCTGCGCGCCGTCTGCGGCGACGCCCTGGCCATCGTGGCCGAGGCGGCCGAGGCCAAGGGCCTGACCCTGTCCATGCAGGTCGAACCCGGCCCGGAAGGCGCGCACGTCTGCGACGACCACCGGCTCTGCCAGGTGCTGCTGAACTACCTCAACAATGCGGTGAAGTTCACCGACGCCGGGCAGGTGACGCTGAAGCTCGCCGTCACGCCGGACGGCGACGCCGACCGCGTGCGCATCGCCGTCACCGACACCGGGCCGGGCATCACGCCCGAGGCGCAGTCGACCCTGTTCCAAAGATTCAGCCAGGTGGACTCCTCAGTCAGCCGCACGCACGGCGGCACCGGTCTCGGACTCGCCATCTGCAAGGGCCTGGTGGAAACCATGGGCGGCAAGGTGGGCGTCGCTTCCGCGGCCGGGGCGGGTTCGACGTTCTGGCTGGAGCTTCGACTGCCCCGCGCCGAGCGTGCGCCGGACGCGGCGCCGGCGGCCGGAGAGGGCGGCGCCCTGGCCGCCCGCGTGCTGCTGGTCGACGACCATCCGATGAACCGGGAACTCGGCCAGCTGATGCTGGGCCTGCTGGGCTGCGAGGTGGACCTGGCCTGCGACGGCCGCGAAGCCATCGAGGCGGCGCGAAGCGGCGGCTATGACGCCATTCTGATGGATGTCCATATGCCGGTCGTCGACGGCCTCGCGGCGACCCGGGCGATCCGGGCCATGGACGGGCCGGCCGGCCGCGTCCCGATCATCGCCATGAGCGCCGACGTCCTGCCCGAGCAGGTGGCCCGCATGCGCGAGGCCGGCATGGTCGACAGCCTCGGCAAGCCCATCGACATCGGCGGCTTGCAGACCTGCCTGTCGCGCTGGGTCAGCACAGACGTCGAGGCGGCCGCCTGAGCGGCCGGCAGCGTCGATCTAAGTCTTTGAAAGAATGGTGGGTGTACAAGGATTCGAACCTTGGACCCGCTGATTAAGAGTCAGCTGCTCTACCAACTGAGCTATACACCCGTCGCGTGAGGCCTCGTGTGAGGGGCCTCGGCGAGGGCGCGGAACATAGCCAGATTTCAGGCGATGGCAAGCGGGGGCGAGAAAGAAATATGGCCAGGCGCGATCTGACCGGAGCCGTGGACTTCGCCTATCTGGAATCCTACGCCGCCGGCGATCTTGGCGTGGTTCAGGAGGTGCTGGAGCTGTTCCGTCAGCAGGCGCAGATCTGGCGTCCCCTGATCGCCGCGGGCGGCGAGGGATGGCCCGACGCCGTGCATACCGTCAAAGGGACCGCCAGAGGCATCGGGGCCGGCGAGCTCGCCGCCGCCTGCGAGGCGGCCGAGCGCGAGG
>CAYQPL010000189.1:3659-5485 GCA_964419395.1 uncultured Phenylobacterium sp.
CTGGCCGATGTCCACCACGCCCTCGACCTCGCCCTGGCCGACGTGGCGGCCTATCTGCACGAACTGGCGCTTCAGTCCCTCAAGACCCCTTCCAGGGGCTGACCTTCGGGCGTGCGGTTCCGGTCCCAGGATCCGAACTCATAGGCGATGCAGCGGTCGATGAGCGTGCGCCAGACCGGCTCGGCGATGGCCTCGGACAGCCCCGCCTCGCGGGCCGCGGCGCGGACCTTGGCGACCACATCCTCGATGCGGGCCTCGTCGCGCACCACGCCGCGGTGCGGCTTGATGCGGGCGGCGGCGTCCATGAAGCCCTGGCGGCGGACCAGCAGGGCGACCAGGGCGCGGTCCAGGGCGTCCACCCCCTGGCGGACCTCGGCCATGGTGACGCAGTCGGCGGGGTCCTTGTGGTCGTCGATCTCAAGTCTCATGCGGCGCTCTAAGCTTGGCGGCGCCGGCCATCCTCAGATGCCGGCCCCATTGTCGATGGCGCGAAGGGCGGCCTCGTGGGCCTCGGCCTCGGCCGTGATCCAGGCGACGAACGCCTTGACCTGGGGCAGCCGTCCCTTGGCCTTGGGATGGACGAGGTAATAGGCGAAGTCCACCGCCGTGGCGATCTGTAAAGGCGCCACCAGCCGCCCGGCGTCGAGGTCGGCCTGGGCCAGGGTCCGCTTGGCCAGCGCCACGCCGCGACCGTTAACGGCCGCTTCGATCACCAGGCTCGACTGGTTGAAGCGCGGGCCGCGGGCGCCGTCGACATTCTTCAGACCGCGCGCCGCCAGCCACATGGACCAGTCGGGGCAGGAATCGTCGAGCTCCGGCGAGCCGTCGTGCAGCAGGACGTGGTTCACGAGGTCGGCCGGCTCGGCCAGCGGCTGGCGCGCCAAGAGGTCGGGGCTGGCCACCGGCAGCACCGCCTCGCTCATCAGCCGGGCGACCTCGAGGCCCGGATAGCGGCCCGAACCGTAGCGGATGGCGAGATCGACCTCGCCCGCCGTCAGGTCCACCACCTCGATGCCGGCCGACAGCCAGACGTCCACCTGGGGATGGGCCTCCTCGAACTTGCCCAGGCGCGGCACCAGCCACTTGGCGGCGAAGGAGGGGGCCGCGGTGATGGTCAGGCGGCGTCCGTCGACGGCGGCGGTGAGCAGGGAGGCGGCCTCGGCCAGGCGGTCGAAGGCCTCCCGCAGGGCGGGCAGGGCGGTCTGGGCCGCATCGGTCAGCAGCAGGCCCTTGGGCGTGCGCTTGAAGAGGGCCGCGCCCACATAGTCCTCCAGGTTCTGGATCTGCTGGCTGACGGCGCCGGGCGTCACCGAAAGCTCGTCGGCCGCCCGGCTGAAGTTCAGGTGGCGGGCGGCGGCCTCGAAGGCGCGCAGGGCGTTGAGCGGCGGAAGACGGCGGCGTTCGCCGTTTCGCTCGGCGTGTCGTTCCATGAGAATTCCTGAACCCCCGGGCAGAACTCCTTGGGTTGCGAAGTGGGCCTCATTTCCCCAGTTTGCAAGCATCCGGCGATGTATCGGCCCTTTTCGTCGGCGGATAAAAGGTGGGGCGGGCGAAAGTCCGCCCCATCGCCATCCGGGGCCTCAGCGTATAGAGAAGCTAATACCGATGGCGGGCGAGACGCGACATTCCAAGGCGGGGGGCAGGACGGGCCCCGGGACGGCGGCCGGGCTCGTGGTCCTGGACGGCGCCGCCGCCCGCCCGACGGCCGGCCGCGTCTGGCTGGTCGGCGCCGGGCCCGGCGGGCCCGGGCGTCAGCCCCACAAGGCGCAGAAGGCGCTGCAGCGCTGGCGCCAGGGAGACCACCCCCACCGCCGTCAGCTCGTTGC
>CAYQPL010000190.1:0-5098 GCA_964419395.1 uncultured Phenylobacterium sp.
GCGGCGGCCGGCTCCTCCAGGCTGGCGGCCTGCTGCGCAGTTCGGCGCGACAGGTCGGCGGCGGCCTGGGCGATCTCGGCGGTGGCCCCGTTGATGCTGCCGGTCGTATTGAGGATCACGCCCATGGCTTCGGCGAGACTGTCGGCGGCGCCGTTGAAGTCGGCCTGCAGGCGGGCGTACTCGGTCGGAAAGTCGCCGTCGATGCGGAAGCGAAGATCGCCGCCGGCCATCGCCGAGAGACCGGAGCCGACCCGCTCCATCGCATGCTGCTGACGCTCGTGGGCGGCCTTCTGCTCTTCATTGCGCCGCTTCCGGTCCATCTCCACCTCGGTGACGTCGGTGGCGAACTTGACGACCTTGTAGGGCTTGCCGGCGGTGTCGAAGACCGGGTTGTAGGTGGCCTGGATCCAGATCTGCTTTCCGCCCTTGCCGAAGCGCAGATACTTGTTGGACAGGAACTCGCCGCGATTAAGCGCGCGCCAGAACTCGGCGTATTCGGGGCTCGCCGCATAGGCGGGATCGACGAACATCGCGTGCCGGCGCCCGACGACCTCGTCGGCCCGGTATCCCAGCGCCCCGAGGAAGTTCTCGTTGGCGGACAGGACGGTTCCGTCCAGGGCGAACTCGATCACGGCCTGGGATCGGTGGAAGGCGGCGATCATCGCCTCCATCTCGGCGATCTGCCGCCCCGAAGGTCCGCTCTGCTTTCGGCCAAGCTTCATCATGGAACCCCCTGCCTTTTCCCCTGATCTCCGGTCCCGTCATCAAGGCCGGATGCAACTCAAGTATTGGATAAACAAGAACGCCGCGTTAACGCCCCGTTCGCCACGATCTACCGCAAGTTGTCCTGCGAATATTTACGCAAATCGGGTAGGTTTTTGGATCACCAGGCGTCTAGACCTGGGCCCGTAGCCAGGGCGAACCGGCTCCAAGGCGAGGTCGGCCTCGCAGTCCAGGCGGGGAACGCCCTACGGCCAGTTCAGATAGATGGGATTGCCGATGAGGATCAGCCGGCCGTCGCCGTCGCGGACATCGATCCGCACCCAGCCGCGGCGGCCGTCGCCCGTCAGGTCGAAGGTGACGGGGGTTCCATCGCCGACCGGCAGGCGGTAGGGCGCAGCCCCCGAGGCGACGACCTCGACCTGGTCGCCCGCACGGCCGGCCACATGGGCGAACACCTCGGCCCGGACGCCCTCCGGCAGGGGGAGGGCCTCGCCCATCCTCGCGGTTCGCCCCGCCGCGCGGGCCGACAGGTCCAGGGTGCGGCCGCTGTCGCCCTGCACGTCGACGAAGACGCGGCCGGCGCGGACCGCCGCCAGGATCTGGCCCTGGGAGAGCGCCTCGGCGCGCACCACGGTGGCCGGCCGGCCGACAGCGCCCGGCTGGTCGGGCGGTCGATCGGCGTCGTGGCTGTCGCTGCCGGCGACGGCGGTCATCCGATAGCCCTCGTCGAGGCGCGCCTGCCAGAAGGCGACGCCGTTGAGGGGATTTTCCGCCTGCCCCTGGAAGAGGGCCAGCGTCCCGCCGTTGATCACCTCGACGGCGGCGATCCGCGCATCGGCGCCGGCGCGCCAGCCGCAGCCCATACAGGCCTCCCCCGAGGGCAGGGCGGGATGGTTGATCGAGACGAGGCCGCCGCGCGCTTCGGCCTCGTCGAGGATGGCGTCGAGGTCGGACGCGCGCGGGCCGCCGAGCTGGAAGTCGACGAAGGCGACGGGGCCGAACAGGTTGGCATGGCCCTGGAAGGTGGTGATCTCGCGCCCGGCGATGACCAGAAGGTCGTCGAAATAGGGCTGCAGCTCGCGCAGGCCCTGCGCCTGCGAGACGGTGTTGTGTTCGGTGACCGCCACGAAGTCGAGGCCGGCCTCGGCCGCCGCCTGCAGGACGCGGAACAGGGGGCAGGCGATCCTTGCGCCGGACCGGCTCCTGCAGGTCCCGTCGCTGTGGCCGGAATGGACGTGCAGATCGCCGCGCCACCACCGGTCGCCCTGCGCCAGCGGGGCGTCGGCGAAGCCAGGGAAGGCGGCGTCCCGGTCGAACCAGATCCGCGCCTCATAGGGCGCCTCCACGTCCGGCCGGATGTTCGGCACGCCGAGCACCAGGCGCCAGACGCCGGCCTCGAGCGGTCCCGGCAGATAGGAGGGCGTGGCGTCGGTGGCGGACAGCGTGAAGACCGACTTGTTTCCGCCGCTCCAGCCGCGGAAGCCGGCGGGGCCGAAGAGGCCGAGGTCGACGGTGGTCTTCGCCTCCCGCCCCGAATAGTCGAAGGCCACCGTGATCCGCTCGGTCCCTTCGGGGGGTTCGAAGGGCAGTTCGCGATAGGTCTCGTGATCGGCGCCGGAGAGCACGCCGGAGAGGACGAGGTCGGGCGCGCGGGCCGGGATCTGGCCGCGGGCGGCGAGGGGCCAGACGAGGCAGGCGAGCCAGATCAGAGCCGCCAGGCCTCGCATGCTCGTCCCTCCGCCCGTCGGAAATCGCGCCTCGCGCGATAAACCTCGACTTCACCCGAGGGTGTCAAGGTGGCCCGTTCAGCTGGAGGTGTGCCTTGTCGGCCGTTGCGTGCTTGAGAGTTATGGTCCGGACCGGCCAGACGGAATTACCCGACGAGGTCCTGGCGGCGCTGGTCGCCAAGTTCACCGGCGCGTTCCTGGAAACGCGCTGGCCCTGGCCCCGCCGCTTCTCGGAGATCAATCCCTACGCCTTCCTCCTGACCGACCCGCGGGCGAGCGAGCTGGATACGGCCGAACTGGGCCGGCTCTCCGACGAGTTGCATGTCCACCTCTTCGGCAAGAGCGACGAGAGCGAGGTGACCATCCTGCTCTACGAGGGTCCCGACGAAACCCTCGGCGACTTCGCGGCCCTGGACGCCGAGGGCCTGGCGCGGACCATGACCGACCCCTCCGCCATTCCACCGGGGGGCCGGCTCAGCCGCATCGCTCCGGACGGAACCCGCATCCTGACGCCCCCCGACCAGCCGGCGGCCACGGCCGCGCCGGCCGCCGGCCGATCGGCCAAACCCGCCCCGGGCGTCGAGCGGGCTCCCAATATCGAGGGCGTGCAGGGGGTCTATTACAGCGGCCGCGAGATCTTCGTGGCCGACGTCATCAGCTGCACCCCGGCCGACGCGCGCACCCATTTCAGCCTGGTCGACGGCGACGAGCACCTGCCTGAGGAATCGGAGACCTTCGACGCCGACTGCGTGATCGCCGCCGTCCGCTTCCTGGCCGAGAGCCCATCGCAGACCCCGCTCTACCTGCCGGTGTCCTTCTCGACCCTGATGCGTCCCTCGCGCCGGGCGGCCTATGCGGAGATGATCGCCCTCCTCCCCGCCAGCGAACGACGGCGGCTGGCCGCGGCGGTCTACGACGTGCCCCGCGCCCCGTCCTTCCAGGCCCTGACCCAGCTGCGCGAGGCGCTGGAGGGCCGCTTCGGCGCCATCGACCTGCGCACCAGCGATCCCGCCTTCGAGATCGACCAGCTGACGCCACGCGCGGTGACCAGCGTCACCCTCGTCCTGCCGACCGCCGAGCCGGAGCGCCGGCTGGCGGTCATGCGGCGCTTCACCGCCCGTCTGGCCGCCTACAAGCGCCGTCGCATCTGGCCGGGGGTGACCAACATCCGCAGCGCGCGCGAACTGAAGGCGGCGCGGGAGTCACGCATCCCCTTCCTCACCGGCCCTGGGGTCTGCCGCATGCAGAGCCTGCCGGTGGGGGGCCGCCCCTGGCGCGCCGACCAGCTGCCGCTGGAATAGACCGGGCCCCGCCCTCGGCGCGCCCACCTTGATCCAGCCCAAGGCGCCCCGGGGGAATTCGCCCAGGCTGCGTCGCGCAAGGAGACCTCCATGCGCGCAGCGCCCCTCCCCCGCGCCGAGGACGCGCCGGCCTGGCACACCCTGCCCTCGGCGGTCGCCCTCGACCGGCTCCAGAGCGAACCGGGCGGGCTGTCGGGCGCCGAGGCCGCCGGACGGCTGGCGCGGTTCGGCCCCAACGCCCTGCCCGAACGGGCGGGGCGGGCCCTGCTCCTCGTCTTCCTCGGCCAGTTCCGCAGCCCCCTGATCTACGTCCTGCTCGCCGCCGCAGGCGTGTCTGCCGCCCTCGGACATCTGCGGGACGCGGCTTTCGTCGCCGTCATCCTGCTCATCAACGCCGTCATCGGGGCCCTGCAGGAACGCCGGGCCGAGCGCAGCGCCGCAGCCCTCAAGGCGGGCCTGAAGCTCACGGCGCTCGTCCTGCGCGACGGCCTGCGCCGGTCCGTGGAGGCCGAGGACCTCGTACCGGGCGATGTGGTCCTGCTGGAGTCCGGCATGGCCGCGCCGGCCGACCTTCGCCTGCTCTCGGCCCACCAGCTCCGGCTCGACGAGTCCCTGCTGACCGGCGAATCCGCCCTGGTGGAGAAGTCCGCCGACTGGACCGGCGCGGGGGACGAGACCGTCGGGGACCGCCGCAACATGGTCTTCGCCGGCGCGGCCGTCCTGGCGGGACGCGGCGCCGGCGTGGTCTGCGCCACCGGCGAGGCGACCCAGATCGGCCAGGTGGCCGGGCTCCTCGCAGGCCGCGACGCGCCGCCGCCCCTGCTGGTGCGGATGGAGACCTTTTCCCGGCGCATCGCGGTGGCCATGCTGGCGCTCGTCCTGGCGCTCGGCCTGCTGCACCTGGCCCGAGGCGCCGAGCTGGCCGAGGTGTTCCTCACCGCCACCGCGCTCGCCGTCTCCGCCATCCCAGAGGGCCTGCCGGTGGCGATCACCGTGGCCCTGGCGGTGGCCTCGCTCCGCATGGCGCGCCGCAATGTCGTCGTGCGCCGCCTGCCGGCGGTGGAGGGGCTGGGCTCCTGCACGGTCATCGCCAGCGACAAGACGGGCACCCTGACCATCAACCGGCTGACGGTGACGGAGGTCGGCCTGCCGGATGGCGCGGCCTTCGCCGTCGGTGGGGAAGGCCTCGGCCTGGCGGGCGCGGTGGAGCCGCTGAACGCAGCCGCCCGTTCGGCCGCCGCCGGCGCGGCGCTGCGCCGCCTCGCCGGCGCCGCGGTCCGCGCCAACGAGGCGGTGGTGACGGTCGCCGACGGCGCCGTCGACGCCACCGGCGACCCGGTCGACGGG
>CAYQPL010000191.1:0-4843 GCA_964419395.1 uncultured Phenylobacterium sp.
GGCCGTCCCCCTAGGCCGGGGTCTCCCCCACCTGCAGGGAGCCGACGCCCGCCTCCCGCAGCACCGAGCTCAGCTCGGTGCGCGTCGCCTCGACCTCGTCGGCGTCGCGGCCGCGAATGACGAGGTTCGTGCCGAAGCCGTCCTGGCCATAGAAGGGATAGCTGCCCAGCGACAGCGCCGGATGCCCCTTGGCGACGGCCTCGAGCGGCGCGGCCAC
Source organism: uncultured Phenylobacterium sp. (assembly GCA_964419395.1). Taxonomy (GTDB): domain Bacteria; phylum Pseudomonadota; class Alphaproteobacteria; order Caulobacterales; family Caulobacteraceae; genus Phenylobacterium. Next base: position 218 of record CAYQPL010000191.1, read on the forward strand.
CGCCCCTTCCCCCGAGCCTTCGACCCGCAGCGTGCGGGAGATCACGACGGCGCCGCCCTTCAGGCGCGGTCCGACGTCCTGCAGCATGCCGCGCATGATCTGGGGCACGCCGGCGAGGACGAAGACATTGCCGATGGTGAAGCCGGGCGGCCCCTGGACCGGATTGTTCACCAGCGCCCCGCCCTCCGGCACGCGGGCCATGCGCCGGCGCGCGGCGTTCAGCTCGCCGCCCCAGCGCGCTTCCATCATGGCGAGGATGTCCGGATGCTCGTAGAGCGCCACGCCGAAGGCCGCGGCCACGGCGTCGGCGGTGATGTCGTCATGGGTGGGCCCGATGCCGCCGGTGGTGATGACATAGTCGTAGCGGGTCCGCAGGGCGTTCAACGCCGCGACGATCTCTTCCTGCACGTCGGCCACCGTCCGGGCCTCGACGAGATCCACGCCGTGAGCTCCCAGATAGCGGGCGATGTCGCGCAGATTGGTGTCCTGGGTGCGGCCGGAAAGGATCTCGTCCCCGATGATCAGCACCGCCGCGGTCACTCGGCCTTCGGTGAACGGATCGGGACTGGCGGCCTGCGGCATCGAGAGCGGCTCCTGCGCTGTGGTCGGGCCGGCGGCGACGACCGCTGGCGGGGCAGCGAGTTTGACGCGCTCCAGGCGCAGCGCAAGCCTGCCCCGACACGCGTCGCGGACGCCGCTCAGCTCTTGCCGGCGCCGCGCGGCCGCAGCCGCCATTCCGCCAGCTGGTCGAGGACGTCGTTGACCAGCTGCGGCTGGTCCAGACCGGTGAGGTCCCGCCGGCCGCCCAGCGGCTCCACGCGCGCCACCATCCGCCATTCGCGGGTCCGGCGGCCGTCCGGGGCGTTCAGGTGGGAATAGGCCGGCAGGGGCCGGGCCTCGGCGCTCAGACGGTAGACGAAACGGCGGCCCTCCTCGCCCTCGACCTCGAGCCGGGCTTCCCCGGGCGAGACGTCGATCTGCGGATCGGGCAGGCCCTCGCCCTCCAGCGCCCGGCAGACCGCCTGCAGCGCCGGCGCGCCCGCCTCGGCGATCTGGCGCTCGATCTCGGCCTGGCGGGGCGGCACCAGGATCTGCATCAGCCGCTCGCGCAGGGAGAGGATCTCGTGCCCGATGGCCACGCCGGCCAGATCCGCGCTCATCTGCCGGACGAGCCCCCAGCTCAACGCGATCATGATGATGGCGAAGGGCAGCGCCGCCACCAGGGTCGCGGCCTGCAGGGCGCCGAGGCCGCCGACCACCAGCAGCAGCGCCGCCGCGCCGCCCTCCAGGGCGCACCAGTAGACCCGCTGCCACCGCGGCGTCTCCTCGGCCCCGCCCGAGGCGATGGTGTCGATGACCAGCGAGCCGGAATCCGCCGAGGTGACGAAGAAGACGGCGATCAGCAGCACCGCCAGAGTCGAGGTGACGGCGGTCCCCGGCAGGGTCTCGAAGAAGTGGAAGAGCGCGGTCGAGAGATCGGCCGTCACCGCCCGCGAGATCTCGCCCGCCGCGGCCATGTCCAGGCTGATCGCGGTGTTCCCGAAGATCGTCATCCAGATGAAGGTGAAGCCCGTCGGGACCAGCAGCACGCCGATGATGAACTCCCGCACCGTGCGGCCGCGGGAGATGCGGGCGATGAACATGCCCACGAAGGGCGACCAGGCGATCCACCAGGCCCAATAGAAGAGCGTCCAGTCGGCCATCCAGCCGCGCGGCTCATAGGCATAGAGGTTGAAGGTCCGGACGAAGAACTCGTCGAGGTAGAGCCCCACATTCTGCACGAACGCCTTCAGGAGGAAGCCCGTAGGCCCCGCCACGAGCACGAAGAGCATCAGGCAGATGGCGATGACGAGGTTCAGCTCCGACAGGCGCCGCACGCCGCGGTCGAGCCCGGTCAGCACCGAGACGGTGGCCGCGCCCATGACGATCACGATCAGGCCCACCTGCACGGCGGCGTTGCTCGGCACGCCGAGCAGATAGCTGAGGCCGCTGTTGATCTGGGAGACGCCGAAGCCAAGCGATGTGGCGATGCCGAACAGCGTGCCCCAGATGGCGAAGATGTCGACCGCGTCGCCGACCCAGCCGTTGATCCGCCGCCCGAGCAGCGGATAGAGGCCCGACCGCAGGGTGAGCGGCAGTCCCTTGCGATGGGCGAAATAGGCCAGGGTCAGCCCGACCAGCGCATAGATGGCCCAGGCGTGCACGCCCCAGTGCAGGAAGGTGATGACCATCGCCTCCCGCGCGGCGGCGAAAGTGCCCGCCTCCACGTCGGGCGGGGCGGCGAAGTGCTGCACCGGCTCGGCCACGGCGAAGTACATCAGGCCGATGCCCATGCCGGCGGCGAACAGCATGGCCAGCCACGAGGCGTAGGGATAGTCGGGGTCGGAATCGTCGGGCCCGAGCTTCAGCCGCCCGGTGGGCCCGAGGGCGAGCGCCACGGCCAGGAACAGGAAGCCCGCCACGGCGGCCACATAGAACCAGCCGAAGGCGCCGATCACCCAGTCCTGGGCGGCCTGGAAGATGTAGTCGGACGCGCCCGGGGCGATGGCCGCCGCCCCCAGCAGCAGCCCCACCACAAGACTCGAGCCCCAGAAGACCCGCGGATTCATCTTTGTCGCCAGCATCCGGCTAAAGCGTGGACGGCGCGGCGACGTTCCACCGCCGGTGCGCGTCGGCTGGACAGTGGCGACCGGCGCGGCCATCTCTCGCCTGCTCATGAACTTCCCCTCACCTCTACAGCGCGGTCGGCTTGTCACCCGCTACAAGCGCTTCTTCGCCGACGTCGTCCTGGACGACGGAACGGAGATCACCGCCCACTGCCCGAACCCCGGCACGATGCTGGGCCTGAACCATCCGGGTCTGCCGGTGTGGGTTTCGCGTTCCGACGACGCCAAGCGGAAACTGGCGCACACCCTCGCTGGTCGAGGTGGACGACGGCCTCGTGGGGGTCAACACGCTCAAGTTGGGAGTTACGTGAAATGTCCCGCGCAAATAGGGTTCTCGCGAGCAGATAGGATAAACTGATGCTTTGCCTCGCGATCACAGGCTTCGATGTGTCGCCTCACCGGGTGACTGAGATTTTGGGGATTGAACCCACGTCCGCTCACAGCGCAGGCGACGCCCTCTGTTCCGGGCGGCCTGCGCGGACTTCGGCTTGGCATCTCACGCTCGGCGAGAGCCAATCAATCACCACTGGCGATCAGCACCATGAGCTGCTGCAGCAATTGCTGGCCAATCTTACGGGCAAGCATCGGAATTTTGCGACGCTGCGCGAGCAAGCCAAGCCGAAGGAAGTGACGATCTACGGCGGCCTCCATGTCAGTCGACATGAGCAATTGGGAATCTGGTTGGCGCCAGAACAGATGGAACTTCTGGCGGCCTGCGGTATAGGCTGGAGCCTTGATGTTTTCGTTGTGGAAGAAGCCACCACTGTTTCGACGGCTCGTTGACTGCGAACGTATATGGAATTTTCGCCACCGCTCGTTCGCGGCCGCCTCATCCAACGCTACAAGCGTTTCCTCGCCGACGTGATTTTGGACGACGGGACCGAGCTTACGGCCCATTGCCCAAACCCCGGCGCGATGCTCGGCCTGAATATGCCTGGCATCACCGTCTGGCTTTCGAAGTCGCCCGACCCAAAGCGCAAGCTCGCCTACACGCTGGAACTGGTCGAAGCGCCTGCTGGGGGTGCGAGTGATGACGTATCCGTCGTTGGCGTCAACACCATACATCCCAACCGCCTCGTGGCCGAGGCCCTGGCCGCCGGGGCCATCCCCGAACTCGCCGGCTACGCCAGCCACAGGCGCGAGGTGAAGTACGGCGAAGCCAGCCGGATCGACTTCCTGCTGGAGGCGCCCGACCGGCCGGCCTGCTGGCTGGAGGTGAAGAACTGCCATCTGCGTCGTCAGGGCGATCTGGCGGAGTTTCCCGACTGCGTCGCCGCACGCTCGTCGAAGCATCTGCGCGAACTGGCCGCCATGGCGGCGCAGGGCGACCGGGCCGCGGTGCTGTTCGTGGTCCAGCGGACCGACTGCGAGGCCTTCGCCGCCTGCCACGACCTCGATCCCGTCTTCGCCCGCACCCTGGAAGAGGTCGCCGAGCGGGGCGTCGAGGTGCTGGTCTATGCCTGCGAGATCACGCCGGCCGCCGTGCGGATCGCCCGGCCCCTCCCCTGGCGGCGCAGCTAGGCCGGCGGCGGGTCCGGCCTGCCCCCCTGCGGCGTGACGCCGCGGCCTGGCCGATGCGGCGCGGCGTCCGGGGACGGCGGCGTGGAATTCGCTGACCTTTTCGGGTTCCCGTAGCAGCGTTCAACCACAGGCTGCGACGTCCTGCCACATCCATCGCTAACGGCTCTTAGCGATCGGCGACCGTCTCTCACGAGCTCCAATTCCGATGGGGAAGTTTCGTGAGTACCACCCGTATTACGAGCGCTGCGCCGAGGCGCGGGTTCGACAGCCCGTCGCGCCGGTCCGGCGCCTCCCGCCTGGCCATCCTGGCCGTCCTCGGGGCCGCGATCGCGACGCCCTGCGCCGCCGCGCCGGTGAGCGAAACCCTCTCGGGCGACTATCTGAAGCTCGGCGTCAGCGCCGACGGCACGCTCGGCGTCGGCGGCAACACCTCGCCGGG
>CAYQPL010000192.1:0-4842 GCA_964419395.1 uncultured Phenylobacterium sp.
GCCCGGCAGGACTCGAACCTGCAACCAGACCGTTATGAGCGGCCGGCTCTAACCATTGAGCTACAGGCCCCATCAGCGGACCGATGCGGTTACCACGGGCTGCACGGCGCTTAAAGCTCCGGTTCAGGTTCGGCCTGCGAGGTTTGGAACGCGGAAGGGCGCCACGGAATTTCCGCAGGCAGCCCCTACGGTGACGTTTCAACGCAACAGACGGGAGAGCCCGATGAACACCCTTATGCGCGCCGGCGCCCTTGGACTGACGCTGACGGCCGCCGCGGCGGTCGCGCCCGCGGCCATGGCCCAGACCGCGCCGGCCGCCCCGGCGGCCGACTCCATGTTCCGCGCCACCACGCTGAACCTGTCGGCCATGGGCGAGGTGGACGTGGCGCCCGACATGGCGACCATCACGCTCGGCGTCCAGACCGAGGCGGCCACGGCCCAGGAGGCCATGCGCGCCAACGCCCAGAAGATGAGCCAGGTCATGGCGGCCCTGAACCGGGCCGGCATCCAGGGCCGGGACATCCAGACCTCGAACCTGAACCTGAACGCCCAGTACGACTATCCGCAGAACGAGCCGCCCCGCCTGCGCGGATACCAGGCCAGCAACCAGGTGACGGTGAAGGTGCGCGATCTTTCGCGGCTCGGCGCGGCGGTGGACGCCACGGTGAACGCCGGCGCCAACCAGATCCACTCGATCAGCTTCGGCCTGAACGACTCCACGGCGGCGGAGAACGCCGCCCGCCAGGCCGCGGTGCGCAACCTGCAGGCCAAGGCCCAGCTCTACGCCCAGGCCACCGGCCACCGCGTTGGCCGGCTGGTGACGCTGAGCGAAGGGACCAGCGCCTCGCAGCCGCCGCCGCCCATGCCCTATGCGATGATGGCCCGCGCCGAGGCGAAGGACGTCTCGACGCCGGTGTCCGGCGGCGAGATGACGGTGCGGGTGGACATCTCCGGGCTGTACGAACTCACCCGATAAGCGAGACCCGCCGGGAAAGCAGGGCCCTCGCCGTCACGGCGGGGGCCTTTTTCGTCAGTTCATGCCGGCTTCGGAGAAGGCGCTGGCCAGCCGGTCGGTCATGACCAGGCCCGGCAGGGCGCGCTGGCCCTCCATCACCGCGGCGAAGACCAGCGGGCGGCCGGCGACCGGACCCGCCGCCCAGCCGACGCTGCGCGAGCCATCGGCGGCGGTGGGGCAGCTGATCGCGACGCTTTCCGGGTGCGCGATGAAGCTCTCGAGCAGGTCCTGCGTCGTGCGCACCCCCTCGCCCCGGCAGCCGGGATAGGCGCGGCCGCAGACCACCGCCGTGCCATAGCGATAGACCACCTCGCCCGTCTCGGGCCGGGCCAGCAGGACGCAGGTGGAAGGATCGCCGATGCGGTTGCCGATGGCCCGGTCGAGGACGGCCTGGTCGACGCCTTCCGGCGCCGTCGGCTGGCAGGCGGCCAGGCCCGCAGCGGCCAGAAGACCCAGGGCCGCCGCCGCGCGCCGCATCAGGCGGCCTGCTTGATCTCGTTGCCGTCCTCCAGCAGGACGCCGTTGGGGCGTAGTTGCGCGCCTCTTCGGCGGGCAGCATGCCGTAGGTCACCACGATGACCTTGTCGCCCTTCTGGACCAGGCGGGCGGCCGCGCCGTTGACGCCGATCACCTTGGAGCCGCGCGGCGCCTCGATGGCGTAGGTGGTGAAGCGGGCGCCGGTGGTGATGTTCAGCACGTCCACCTGTTCGTGCGGCAGGATGCCCGAGGCGTCCAGCAGGTCGCGATCGATGGCGATGGAGCCTTCGTAGTCGAGGTCGGCCTGGGTCACCGTGGCGCGGTGAAGCTTGGCCTTCATCAGGGTGACCAGCATGGGCGGGAGCGTCCTTGCGGCTACAGATTGACAGCCCCGTCGGCCGGAAGCGGCGTCGGGAAAGGGCATATACGCATTTCGGCCCTTCCGTTCAATTACCGCGTCGCGAAAGCTTCCCCCAGGGAAACTCACCGCAACGGCTTGCGGGCTAAGGATCAGCGCGCCGTGGCGCCGCAGCGTCGGTGTGGCGGCGCAGGAAGTCGGCCATGTCGTCCAGGACGGGGGCGCGGCCCCGCAGCGGCCGCGACAGCGCCAGGACGAGGCCGGCATGGCCAAGGTTCGGATAGATCCGGGTCTCGACCCGGGCTCCGGCGTGCGACAGACGCCGCGCGAGGATCTCCGTATCCTTCGGTTCGACCACCTCGTCCTCGGCGCCGGCGGCGAGGAAGGCGGGCGGCGAAGCCGCGTCTGCGAAGGCGACCGGCTGCGTCGCGGAAAGGTTCTGCGCCTGACCGAACACCTTGGGCGTGATCTCGCCGGTCAGGGGCAGGAAGTCGTAGGGGCCGGCCAGCCCGGCGACCGCATCGATCCGCCGCCGGTCGATCCCGACGGACGCCAGATAGCGCTCGTCCAGGGCCAGCATCGTGGCGTTGTAGGCGCCGGCCGAGTGGCCGATGAGCACGATGCGCTGCGGGTCGCCGCCGAACCGCTCCGCATTCGCCGCCGCCCAGGCCACCGCCTGGGCCCCGTCTTCCAGGAAGGCGGGGAAACGCACCTGCGGATAGAGCCGGTAGTCGGGAACCACGGTGAGGAACCCTTCCGCCGCCAGGGCGCGCCCGACCCAGCCATAGTCCTGCCGCCGGCCGTCCTCCCACGAGCCGCCGTAGAAGAAGACGGCCACCGGCCAGGGCCCCTGCCCGTCCGCCGGCGCATAGACGTCCAGCGCCTGGCGAGGATCGGGACCATAGGGCGCGTCGCTGGCGACCTTCCGCGACGGGTCGGTGGGGGTCAGGTTCGCGAACGCCGTCAGCGGCGAACAGGCGCAAAGCGCAAGGGCCGCGGCGCCCAGGGCGACGACGGCGGGCAGGCGAAGCGAAAGGACGAGGGACGGCATGGCGGGCTCCGGCGCGGCGGCTTGACGAACAACGGCGGGCGCGGCGCTATGGCCGGCAATCAACAGGTACGAAGGGACGGAACGGATGGACGGCGAAATCTCCTCATCGGGCCTGGCGGCCATCGGACCGGCCCTGCAGGGCGTGGTGGACGCGGGCGACCTGTCGGGCTTCGTCACGCTCGTCTGGCGCAAGGGGGAGGTGGTCCGGGTCGACGCCGTCGGCCAGCGCGACATCGCCGGCGGCAAGCCGATGACCCGCGACACCATCTTCCGCATCGCCTCGATGACCAAGCCGATCACCTCGGTGGCGGCGCTGATGCTGATGGAGGAAGGCAAGCTCCGCCTCGAGGATCCGATCACCCGCTGGGCGCCGGAATTCGCCGATATGCAGGTGCTGAAGGCCGCCAACGGGCCGCTGGACCAGACGGTCCCCGCCGCTCGCGACATCACCATCGAAGACCTGATGACCCATCGCGCGGGTCTCGCCTATGGCTTCACCTCGGTCGGTCCGATCGCCCATGCGCACGAGACGGCCCTGGGGCCGGCGCTGGGCACGCCGCTGGCCCCCGACGAGTGGATGAAGCGGCTGGGCGAGCTGCCCCTCTCCTACCAGCCCGGAGAACGCTTCCACTACAGCCACGCCACCGACGTCCTGGGATTCATCCTCGGCCGGATCGAGGGCAAGCCGCTGGCCGAGGTCCTGCAGGCGCGGATCTTCGCCCCCCTGGGCATGGTCGACACCGCCTTCCACGTGCCGCCGGAGAAGCTCGACCGCGCCGCCAAGCTCTACCGGATCAACACCGAAGCCGACGCTCTGGAAGAGGTCCCCTTCCCCTACTACCAGGCGCCGCCGGCCTTTGCGGCGGGCGGCGGCGGGCTCGTCTCCACGGCCGACGACTATCTGAAGTTCGCCCGCCTGATGCTGAACGGCGGCGAGCTGGACGGCGTGCGGCTGCTGAAGCCCGAGACGCTCGCCATGATGACGCAGAACCGGCTCACGCCTGAGCAGCGCGCCATTCCCTTCATGGGCATCCCCTTCTGGCTGGGCCAGGGCTTCGGCCTGGGCGTCTCGGTGATCACCGATCCGGAGAAGCAGGCCTGGATGGGAGCCGGGAACGAAGGCGCCTTCGGCTGGCCCGGCGCCTTCGGCACCTGGTGGCAGGCCGACCCCAAGGCCGAGATGGTCCTGATCTATCTGATCCAGAACTCCATGCCGCTGGGGCCCGAGGCGGCGGCGCAGCTGGCCACCGGCCAGCGCATGGGCGGACGCGCGGCCCTGCCCGTCTTCCAGAAGATGGTCTACGGCGCCCTCGCAGACTGAGGGCGCCGCCAACCTCCGGCGGACCGCCGGCCTCAGTTGCGGGGCGCGACGCAGATCGGCTTGCCCTCGAAGGTGTCGCCGACCAGGGACCCGTCGCGGGCGGCCTCGCGGCGGATGGCGTTCAGCGCCACCGTCTCGGCCGGCGCCTCCTGCCCGGTCTGACAGACCGAAACCTCGGTCCGGACGCCCTGCGGGCAGGTGCAGATGTCCTCGCGGGCGTCCAGCCGGCCGCCGGACATCTTGCAGACCACGGGCAGGCGGCCGCCATTGACGTCGAGGCAGATGTCGGTGGGCGCCGGGTGCGCGCCGTGGCCCTGGTGCGAGGCCTGGGCTTGGGCGGCGCCGGTGACGGATAGGGCCGCGAGCGCGGCCATGAGAGAGACGCTTCTGATCATACCAATTCCTCCAGATCGCCCATAAGCCGTGGAAATAGGGCGACTTTCAGACGAGTCATTCCTTCGGGCGGGCAGATGCGGTAAGCGCCGCCATCATGAGCCTGCGCCCCCTCTTCGTCACTGAGATCTATCAAGCCAGCCTCGCCGAGGGGCGGGGATTCGACACCTTCAACGCCGAGCTGGAAGAGGCCGACCGGATGCTGGCCGAGGAGGACGCCGCCGGCC
>CAYQPL010000193.1:0-4812 GCA_964419395.1 uncultured Phenylobacterium sp.
TGTAGATCTCGCCTTCGCCGGGGCTCTCTTCCCACACCGTGTCGTCGGAGAAGCAGATCGGGCAGATGGCGCGCGGGTACCAGTGCGCCTTGCCGCAGGCATTGCAGCGCTTGATCAGGAAGCGGCCTTCCGTCGCCGCATCCCAGAAGGGTTTGGACTCGATGGTCACCGGCGGGGCCGGGATCTTGCGGGCCTCAGGGGCGGTTTTCGTGTCGCTCATGGGACCTACTCCCGTTCCATGATGAGGGTGGCCGAGCCGTGGCGGGTGCCGAGCGACCCGCCCGTGCCGTGGGCGATGGCGAGGTCGCAGTTGGAGACCTGCACCTTGGGATGGGCTTCGCCGCGCAGCTGGCGGACCGCCTCGATCACCTTGGTGATGCCGCCGCGGTTGGTCGGGTGGTTGTTGCAGAGGCCGCCGCCGTCGGTGTTGAACGGCAGCTTGCCGACGCCCGAGATCAGATTGCCGTCGGCGACGAACTTGCCGCCCTGGCCCTTCTCGCAGAAGCCCAGGTCCTCCAGCTGCATCAGCACGGTGATGGTGAAGCTGTCGTAGATCGACGCGTACTTCATGTCGGCCGGCTTCACGCCCGCCTCCTCGAAGGCGATGGGGCCGGACCACAGGGCGCCCGAATGGGTCAGGTCCAGGTCGTGGCCGCCCATGGGGCCCTTGGGGCTCTCTCCGGCGCCGAGGATCTTCACCTTGGGCCGGTTCAGGCTCCTGGCGATCTCGGGGCTGGTGACGATCAGCGCGCCGCCGCCGTCGGAGACCACGCAGCAGTCCAGGCGGTGCAGCGGGTCGGCGATCATCGGCGAGTTGAGCACGTCCTCGACGGTGACCACGTCACGCAGCATGGCGTGCTCGTTCCACTGGGCGTGATGGCTGGCGGCCACCTTGATCCAGGCGAGCTGCTCGGACGTGGTGCCGTACTCGTACATGTGGCGCTTGGCGCACATGGCATAGGTGTTGTGCGTCGTGCCGCCGTAGATGTTCTCGAAACCGGCCTCGGGCGGACCGTCGGAGAGCTTGCCCGGACGGGCGCCGCCGCCGAAGCCGCCGAACTGGCCCTGGCGCGGCCGCCCGGCCAGGGTGATCAGCGCCACCTTGCACTTGCCCTCGGCGATGGCCTGGGCGGCGTGGCCGACGTGCAGGATGTAGGAGGAGCCGCCGGTCTCGGTGGAGTCCATGTGGCGGACGTTGCGCAGGCCCATATAGTCGATCATGGACATGCCGCCGAAGCCGGGCGCGGCGCCGGCGCAGAAATAGCCGTCCACGTCGTCCTTGGTGAGGCCCGCATCCTCCAGGGCGCCCTTGGCGCACTCGGCGTGGATCTGCGGGGTGGACTTGTCGGGCGCGTCGCGGAGCGGATGCTCGTAGGCGCCCATGATGTAGGCCTTGCCCTTAATGCTCATGTCCCTTCCCGGATTATCGTTTCGATGAATGCGCCCCGGCTTATCCGCGAGGGGCCGGGCTGGCATCCCTGCTTGTGCGGACACCCCCTCAGGCGCTTCGCGCCAGCGCCCCCTGGAAGGGGGAGCATCTTTGCCCGCGAGCTTGGAATGCCAGCAGAGCAGATCCTCCCCCTTCTTGAGGGGGAGGTGGCCCGCAGGGCCGGAGGGGGCTTGCGGCCTCTTCGGCGCCCTTACGCCCGCTCGAAGCTCAGCGGGGCTTCCCAGAAGGTCTCCACCAGTTCGGGCTGGGCGCCGGGGCGGCCGGGTGTGATATAGCGCCGCAGGCCGCCGGCGCCGGGGGCGTACTCCGGGTGCCGTTCCAGATAGCCGGTCAGGGCGTCGGCCGTGGCGTCGGGCTGATGGATCAGCGGCGTGCCGGGCTTGCGCGCCGCGCGGAACATGTCGGCGACGATCTCGTAGTGGGTGCAGCCGAGGATGGCGCGGTCGGGGGGGCGGCCGATGCGGGCGGTGATCTGGCCCACATGGGTTTCGATGGCGGCGGAGAGCTGCACCGCCCCGGCCCCGCCCTCGATCATGCCGGCCAGTTCGGGGCAGGGCTCGACGAAGACGGCCACGTCCTGGCGGCGCTTGTCGATCTCGATCTCGTAGACCCGGCTCCTCGCCGTCGCCGGCGTGGCGAAGACGGCCAGGATGTCCAGCTTCTCGACCTTGTCGCCGCGGCGCTCGGCCTCGTGCTCCCAGGGCAGGCCGGTGGCCGCCTCGATGGTGGGCACGATGAGGCCCAGCACATTGACCGGCCGGCCCAGTTCCTGGCGACGGCCGGGCAGCCAGGTCTGCTGCAGGCGGCGGAGCGCGATGGCCGAGGCGGTGTTGCAGGCGAGGACGACGAGGTCGCAGCCCTCGGCGAACAGCCGGTCGCAGCCGGCCCGCGTCAGTTCGACGATCTCCTCGCCGGCGCGCCCGCCATAGGGGGCGTTGGCCTGGTCGGCCAGATAGACGAAGTCCGCGCCCGGGAAGCGGCGGACCAGCTTGCGGTGGACGGTCAGGCCGCCCACTCCGGAATCGAAGACGCCGATGGCCATGGGTCGCCTTTAGCGGGCGTATGCCGTTCGGGCTAGGGCGCCGCCGCAGGCCAGGCCCCGGCGGATGTAACATTACGAGCCTGTCATGTGACGTTGGGCCAGGCGGCGCCTAAGGTCCCGGCCAACCGTCACTCTCGGAGTTCCCATGGATCGCCGCACCTTCCTGGCCGCCTCCACCGCCCTGGTGGGCGCCGCCGCCCTTCCGCTCTCCGCCCTCGCCGCCGACGGCGCGCCGCTGCTGGCGCCCTGGACCGGCCCATATGGCGGCGTGCCGCCCTTCGACAAGGTCGTGGTCGCCGACTTCGCGCCGGCGCTTGAGGCCGGCATGGCTCAGCACCTGAAGGAGATCGAGGCGATCGCCGACAATCCCGCGCCGCCCACCTTCGAGAACACCATCGTCGCCCTGGAACGCTCGGGCGAGGCGCTGGATCGGGCGGAGACGATCTATGGCGTCTGGGGGAGCACACTTTCGACGCCGGAAGTCCGCGAAGTCGAAAAGACGATGGCGCCGAAGATGGCCGCCCATGGCGACGCCATCCTGCAGAACGCCAAGCTCTTCCAGCGCATCGAGGCCGTCTATCAGGGTCGTGAGGCGGCGGGCCTGAATCCCGAACAGTCGCGCCTGGCCTGGCGGCACTGGAACCGCTTCGTCCGCGCCGGCGCCAAGCTCGACCCCGCGGCCAAGGCCCGCGTGGCCGAGATCAACGGCGAACTGGCCCAGGCCTTCACCACCTTCAGCCAGAACCTGCTGGCCGACGAGACCGACTACGTCCTCTATCTGAAGACCGAGGCCGAACTGCGCGGCCTGCCCGACGACGTGCGCTCGGCCGCGGCCGCGGCGGCCGAGGAGCGGGGCCGCCCGGGCGAGTACGCCATCCTCAACACCCGGTCCTCCATGGACCCCTTCCTGACCTATTCGCAGCGCCGCGATCTGCGCGAGAAGGTCTGGCGCACCTATTACAGCCGCGGTGACAACGGCGACGCCCACGACAACAACGGCGTCATCCAGAAGATCCTCAAGCTGAGGGCCGAGCGGGCCAGGCTGCTGGGCTATCCCACCCACGCCCACTGGCGGCTGGAGGCGGCCATGGCCAAGACGCCGGAGGCGGCCATGGAGCTGATGATGCGCGTCTGGCCCTCGGCCGTGGCCCGCGTCCACGAGGAGGTGGCCGAGATGCAGGCCATCGCCGACGCCGAGAAGGCCGGCGTCAAGATCGAGCCCTGGGACTACCGCTACTACGCCGAGAAGGTGCGGGCCGCCCGCTACGATCTCGATATGAACGAGGTGAAGGCCTACCTGCAGCTCGACAAGCTGCGCGAGGGCATGTTCTGGGCCGCCGGCGAGGTCTACGGCATGAGCTTCACGCCGGTGACCAACGTGCCGGCGCCGCACCCCGACGTCCGCGTCTGGGAGGTGAAGCGCGACGGCGCCCACCTCGGCCTCTTCTACTTCGATCCCTACGCCCGCACCGGCAAGCGGTCCGGCGCCTGGATGAACGCCTATCGCAGCCAGCAGAAGCTGGACGGGCCCATCACGCCGATCGTCTCCAACAATTCCAACTTCGTGAAGCCGGCGCCGGGCGAGCCGGTGCTGATCTCCTGGGACGACGCCAACACCCTGTTCCACGAGTTCGGCCACGCCATCCACGGCCTGTTGTCGAACGTCACCTATCCCTCGCTCGCCGGCACCAGCGTGCCGCGCGACTATGTGGAGTTCCCGAGCCAGGTGAACGAGGCGTGGCTGCCGACCCGCCAGGTGCTGAGCCGCTTCGCCCTGCACCACGAGACGGGCGAGCCCATGCCCGAGGAACTGGCCCAGAAGATCGAGCGGGCCTCGACCTTCCGCCAGGGCTTCGACGTCACCGAGTACCTCGCCTCGGCGCTGATCGACATGAAGCTGCACCTGGCCGGCGACGCCGACATCGATCCCGACGCCTTCGAACGCGAGGAGCTGGCCAACCTCGGCATGCCGGCCGAACTGCCCATGCGTCACCGCACGCCGCAGTTCGCCCACGTCTTCGCCTCCGACGGCTATTCGGCCGGCTACTACTCCTATCTCTGGGCCGAGGTGCTGTCGCAGGACGCCGCCGAGGCCTTCAGGGAGTCGCCGGGCGGCATGTACGACGAGGGCGTCGCCAGGCGAATGGTCGACCACATCCTCTCGGTCGGCGACACGGTGGATCAGGCGCAGGCCTACCGCGCCTTCCGCGGCCGCGACGCCGACGTGGCCGCCTACCTGCGCGACAAGGGCTTCCCGGTCAGCTGATCGGCGGGCTGGGGGCGAACCCCCTCCGGCCCTCCGGGCCACCTCCCCCTTAAG
>CAYQPL010000194.1:0-4809 GCA_964419395.1 uncultured Phenylobacterium sp.
GGGACTGGGCCGAGGGCGGCTATCTGGAGACGAAGAGCTCGGCCCTGCTGCAGTCGGAGCTGAAGGCGGCCGGCGTCAAGGTCGAGGCTGGCGTGGCCGGCATGCCCACCGCCTTCGTGGCGAGCTTCAAGACGGGCGAGGGCCCGGTCCTGGCGATCCTGGCCGAGTTCGACGCCCTGCCGGGCCTGGCCCAGGAGGCGGTGGCCGAGCGCGCGCCCATCGCCGGTCAGGTCGCCGGCCATGCCTGCGGTCACCACCTGTTCGGCGCAGCCTCGGTCGAGGCGGCCCAGGCCCTGGCCGCCTGGATGAAGGCCAACAACGTGGCCGGCGAGGTCCGCGTCTATGGCGCGCCGGCCGAAGAGGGCGGTTCGGGCAAGGTCTACATGGTCCGCGAGGGGCTGTTTTCCGACGTCGACGTGACGCTGCACTGGCACCCCAGCGACGCCAACAGCGCCGCCCAGAGCGTGTCCCTGGCCAATATCTCCGGCAAGTTCCGCTTCACCGGCGCCTCTTCCCACGCCTCGGCGGCGCCCTGGCGCGGCCGCTCGGCCCTGGACGGGGTGGAGGTGATGAACGTCGCCGTCAACTACATGCGCGAGCACATCCCCGACGGCACGCGGATCCACTATGTGGTCACCGACGGCGGCAAGGCGCCCAACGTGGTCCCTGACGAGGCCGAGGCCTACTACTACGTCCGGCACACCGACCCGCAGATCGTCCGCGACGTCTTCGCCCGCATGCAGAAGGCGGCCGAGGGCGCGGCGATGGCCACCGAGACCCAGGTGAGCTTCGAGCAGACCGGCGGCGTCTACAACATGCTGGTCAACGACACCCTGGGGAAGGTGGTCGACGAGGCCCTGCGCGAGGTCGGCGGACCGCAATGGACGGCGCAGGAGCGCGCCTTCGGCGAGGCCATGGCCAAGCAGCTTCCGGCTGGCGGCAAGCCGCTGGACAGCGTCTCGCAGGTCGAGCCCTACGCCATCGGCGGCGGGGGCGGCGGCTCCACCGATGTGGCCGATGTCAGCTGGGTGACGCCCACCGCCGGCATGACCGCCGCCACCTGGACGCCCGGCACCCCCGCCCACAGCTGGCAGGCGGTCGCCGCCGGCGGCATGAGCATCGGGTCCAAGGGGGCGGAGGTCGCGGCCAAGACCCTGGCCCTGGCCGGAGCGCGCCTGTTCCGGGAGCCGGAGCTGATCGCGGCGGCGAAGGCCGAGCTGGACGAGCGCCGCGGCGCGGACTTCCAGTACGAGGCGATGGTGGGCGACCGCGCCCCGCCCCTCGACTACCGCAAGTCGACCAAAGCCGACTGAGGTTCGAAACAGGCTGAGCCGTGAGGCGTTTCAGGAGCTTGGCGGAGGAGGCCGGCCCTTGGATACGTTTCACACCCTGATCGGGGAAGGCTCGGGCGACATCGGCGCCCTGCAGATGTCGCTGCGGGCGGCGCTGGTCTTCGCCGTCGGCCTGCTGGCGGTGCGGCTGGCGGCGACCCGCGCCTTCGGCAAGTGGGGCGCCCTCGACATCATCTTCGCGGTGGTCATCGGGTCGAACCTGTCGCGCACCCTGACGGGCGGGGCGCCCTTCGTGCCGACGCTCTGCGCCACCCTGGTGCTCGTCGCCCTGCACGCCCTGCTGGCCCGGGCGGCGACCCGCTGGGAGGTGTTCGGCCGCATCGCCAAGGGCGTGAACGTCTGCCTGATCCGCGACGGCGAGGTGGACGAGAAGGCGCTGCGCCGCCACGGCCTTGGCATGGGCGACCTGTCGGCGGCCATCCGCTCGGCCGGCTATGCCGGGCCCGACGACGTGCAGTCGGCCTATCTCGAGCGTAACGGGGACATCAGCATCATTCCCCACGGCCGCGGGGCCCCCGAACGGGAGCCCACGCGCAGGAGTGAGGATTAGGCGGGTTCGCGCAGGGCGTGGGCGGCGAAGCTCGTCGTCTGCGCCCCGGCCCACAGGACGGCCCGATAGGCCTCGAAGCACTGCTGGCCGCACAGCAGCCGCATGACGGCGCCTTCGGCGATCGCCTTCAGCGTATGCGGATGTTCCTCGGCCAGCGGCGTCAGGGCCTCGGCGTTCCAGGCCTTGGAGTGCTCCACGTCGAGCACGGCGTGGAGGTCGAAATACTTGCGCATCTTCGGCTCGACGCCGAGCCGCTTGAGGCCCGCGGCGACGCTGGCCACCCGGGTCGGGGCGGTCAGCTCGACCACGCCGAGCGCGCCCACCGAATGATAGGCGTAACGCCGCGTGGCGGCGAAGGCGGTCATCGTGTTGGCCAGCGCCAGGGACTGCCAGAGCGTGCCTTCGATCGTCGGTTCGAGGCCCAGCCCTTCCACCGTCATGTCGAGCATGGGGCCGTGCATGCCGCGCATGTTGCCCCGGCCCATCTCGTCCCAGTAGTTGCGAGCCAGTTCGAGCTTCGGCCGGGCCGGCAGCTTCACCTGGGTCATGGCGACCAGATCGTCAAAGCCGGCTTCGCCGGCGGCTTCCTGCGTCAGGAACCAGCGGATCTGTTCGAGATCGGCCTCGTTGGCCAGCCAGTCGAACAGCGGATCCCACTGGCCGGGGCCGGTGTTCTTGAGTTCCTCGAACCAGGCGATGAAGCCCTCGGGATCGGTCGGGACATCCTCCACCATCGGCGCCACGCGGGCCCGGAAGGCCTCGACGACCTCGCTTTCGCGAAGCTGCATACGGTGGTCGCGGCTCATCTCCAGCCGCCAGTCCTGGCGGGGCACGCCGGGCGACAGCCGCTGCCGGTTCCAGCGTGCGAGCCCTCGGTGAAGGCTGTCGGGATCGGCGAACCCTGCCGCGGGCGCGCTGTCCAGCGCGAGACCTTCGATCATGGCCATGTGTCAATCACTCCTGTGGGCCAAAAAAGCCGCAGGAGCGCGTCCGGTTCCGCCCGATCGGCGGTATGGCCGGCAGATTGCGAAAGCGATGACGGAGCGGAGGAGGGGAGTCGCCCGTTGGGCGGGGGAAGGCCGCGTGCGCCGAACGCCTCGACATCACTCTTGCGGAGTCCCGATGCCCAGCCTGACCGACCTGCCCATCGCCCTCGCCCTCGGACTTTTCGCCGCCGCCGCGGTCGCCGTCTGGATGGGGGGCAGCCGCCTGGCCGTCTACATCTCCGACCTGGCCGAGCGCTTCGGCGTCAGCCAGGGCTTCGCCGGCATGCTGTTCCTGGGCGGGATCACCTCCCTGCCGGAGATCGCCACCGCCGGCAGCGCCGCGGTCACCGGCTCTGCGGACCTGGCGGTCAGCAACCTGATCGGCGCGGCCTCGGCCAATATCGTGCTGCTGGTGGTGGCCGACGCCATGATCGCCCGGACGGGCATCGACTCCGTGGTGAAGTCCGCCAGCACCCTGTTGCAGGGCGTGCTGGGCATGGTGCTGATGACCGGCGTGGCGGTGATCGCCCTGCTGGGCGACCGCGAGATCGGCGGGTCGGCGATCGGTTTCGGGACGGCCGGCCTCTTCGCCGCCTGCGCGCTCGCCCTGTGGCGCGCCGGCCAGTACGAGGACCATCCCGGATGGACGGTGGCGCCCAAGGACCGCCGCAAGGCCGGCGAGCCGAAGGAGGAGGCGCCGAACCCCACCAGGACGCCGGTCCTGATCGGAAAGACGGCGGCGGCGGCTGCGGTCATCCTGGTGGCCGGCTTCGTCCTGTCTCAGACGGCCGATTCCATCGCCCAGGCGACCGGGGTCAGCGCCGGCCTGATCGGCCTCGTGCTCGTGGGCTTCGCCACCTCCCTGCCGGAGCTGAGCTCCATCGTCTCGGCGGTGCGGATCAAGCGCTTCGACCTGGCGGTCGGCGACATCTTCGGCACCAACATCTTCAACATCGCCATCCTGTTCATCGTCGACATCGCCTATCGCGACGGCCTGGCCCTGCAGGGGGAGGGGATGTTCGAGGGGATCGCCGCCCTGCTGGGGGTGGGCGTGATCGGCGTCTTCATGCTGGGCCTGCTGGAGCGTCGGCGACGCACCTTTCTGCGGCTGGGCTAAGCCACATGGTCGACGCTCGCCGCCTATGGCGCAGGCCTGACGGTCCTCTGGTTCATCCAGCCGGCCAGCGGCGGCTAGAGGGGCGAACTGACGGGATCAGACCGCCGCGCCGGATTGCGGACCGACGCGCGTTTCGCCCGATAGCCGGTTCCCACTTGTCGGCACGCGCTTCAGCCCAGGATCAGCGCCGGCAGGCCCTGCCAGAAGACGCCGAAGAAGGACAGCCCCGCGCCCATGGCCGCGATCCAGTGGCGCCAACGGGCGACGTCGTCCTCCGTTCGTTTCGCCAGTCGAAGCGCCAGCAGCAGCAGAGCGATGTCCGCCGCCAGGCAAAGCAGGGTGAAGCCGCCCTGGACGAGGCGGCTCGCCATGGACTCCGAGGCCTGGAAGAGGGCGAAGATGCTGGCGATCCCATAGACGCCGGCGAAGTGCGCGCCCCAGACGATCAGGCCGCTGAGCATGAGAGGCCAGGCCAGCAACGTGTCAGCCTCCGCCCGGGAAGAGCCGGGCGATGGTGCTCGTCCCCAGCCCCTGCAGCGCCGCGTAGGCGAGGAACAGGCCGACCAGGTCCACCGTGCTCGTCCGGACGGCCGACAGGTTCTGCGTCACCGCCCGGGCGATGACGAAGCCCGTCATCAGCACGCCGGTGAAGGCGAAGAGGCCTTCCCAGGCCATCATGGCGTGGACGGTGGCGCCCTGGGCGCTGACCGTGGGCGTCAGCCCGGCCGCCTCCCAGCTGAACCAGTCGTGGGCCAGGGTGGCGCACAGGGCGGCGCCCGCCACGGCTAGGGCGGGGTAGGGGTA
>CAYQPL010000195.1:0-4766 GCA_964419395.1 uncultured Phenylobacterium sp.
CCCCCCCCCCCCCCCCCCCCCCCCCCCCCCCCCCCCCCCCCCCCCTCGCGCCCTACCCCTCGAACCCGCGCACCACGGCGAGCACCGCCTCGCCGTAGCGGGCGAGCTTGCCCTCCCCCACGCCGGAGAGCGCCGCCAGGGCGCCCGATCCGCCAGGCCGGGCCGCGGCGATCTCGGCGAGCGTCCGGTCGTGGAAGATGACATAGGGCGGCACGTGCTGGCGGGCGGCCTCCTCGCGGCGCCAGGCGCGCAGGGCCTCGAACAGGCCGTGGTCGTGGGCCGGCAGGGCGGCGGCCGGTTCGCGGCCCCGCCGGCGGGTCGCGCTGCGCCGTTCGGCCTGGGGCGAGGCCTTGCGCACCGAAACGCGCCGCTCGCCGCGATAGACCGCCCGCACGCCCTCGGGATCGCCCAGGCCGATCAGCGGCCGGTTGTCGTTGGGGTCCTCGCGCAGCAGGCCTTCGAACAAGAGCTGGTCGATCAGGTCGCGCCAGGCGACGGCGCTGCGGTCCTGGCCGATGCCGAAGGTGGTCATGCCCGCCTCGTGGTCCGAGACGTCCTTGGTCTTGCCCAGCAGGTGGTCCACCAGACGCCCGCGACCGTAGCGTCCGCCCAGGCGGTGAACGGCCGACAGCGCCTTCTGGGCGGCCTCCGTCGCATCCTCGGTCTCCGGCGGCGACAGGCAGACGTCGCACTGGCCGCAGGGCTCCACCCCCGTCTCCCCGAAATAGCGGCGCACGGCGGCGGCGCGGCAGGCGGTCCCCTCCAGCATGGCGTAGAGCTGGCGAACTTTTCGGACCTGCACCTGCTTGACGCCCTCGTCCATCTCGCGCCCGTCGATGCGCCGCAGGGCCCAGGCGAGATCGGAGGCGCCGTAGAGGGTGATGCCTTCGGCCGGTTCGCCGTCGCGGCCGGCGCGGCCGATCTCCTGCCAGTAGGCCTCGATGGAGGCGGGCGGATCGGCGTGGATGACGAAGCGGACGTCGGGCTTGTCCACCCCCATGCCGAACGCAATGGTCGCCACCATCACCGCGTCCTCGGCCTCCAGGAAGGCCTCCAAGCGGTCGGCGCGCACGGCCTTGTCGAGACCGGCATGATAGGCCTGGGCGTCGACGCCCGCCTCGCGCAGGGCCTGGGCCAGGCGCTCGGTGCCTTCGCGCGAGCCGGCATAGATGACGCCCGAGCGGCCGCGACGCTCGGCGACCAGCTCCAGAACCCGCTTCTGCGCCCCACCGGCCTTGCGCTCGGCGAACAGGGCGAGTTCGGGCCGGGCGAAGCTGGCCACGAACTCGGCGGCGTCCTCCAGGCGCAGCTCGGCGCGGATGTCGTCGCGGGTCCGGGCGTCGGCCGTGGCGGTGACCGCCAGGCGGGGCACGTCCGGGAAAATCTCCGCCAGCCGGCCCAGCATGCGGTATTCGGGACGGAAGTCGTGGCCCCACTGGCTGACGCAGTGGGCCTCGTCGATGGCGATGAGGGCGAGCGGCGTGCGCCGCAGGCGCTCCATCATGTGCGGGCTCATCAGCCCCTCGGGCGAGACATAGAGCAGGTCGAGGTCGCCGGCCTCGATGCGCCGCCAGGTCTGGGCCCGCTCCTCCGGATCGACGGCGGAGTCCAGGCGCGCGGCGGCCACGCCCGACTGCTGCAGGGCGGCCACCTGGTCGGTCATCAGCGCGATCAGCGGCGAAACCACGAGGCCGAGGCCGGGCCGCAGCAGGCTGGGGATCTGGTAGCAGAGGCTCTTGCCGCCGCCGGTGGGCAGGACGGCCAGCGCGCTGCGGCCCGCCAGGACCTCGCCGATGACGTCGGCCTGCAGCCCGCGGAAGTCGGCATGGCCGAAGGTGCGGCGCAGCACCTCGCGCGCCTGTTCGAGGGTCGGGGACATGGCCCGCCTTATGGGCCGCGTCGGCGGTCGGTTTGAAGAAGAAAACGCGTCAGCCGAAGGCGCCGCGGCCCTGGATGTCGCGGACGGCCTTCAGGAGGCGCAGCGCGCCCCGGCCGTCGAGCCGCGCGGGCGCGAAGGCCCGGCGCTGCTCCAGTTCCTCCAGCAGCACGTCGTCGGCCTCGGACAGGGTCCGCGCGCACATGTTCCAGTCGGCGAAGGCCCGTCCCGGCGCCGCGCCCTCCGTCAGGACGCGCGTCTCGGCGTGGCGGGGGTCGCCCGTGATGCGGCCGTAGGTGTCGGCCACCGCCCCCTGCGGCCCCTCCAGCGCCTGGACGAACCAGCCGTCGTGCACCAGCAGCAGGCCGGTGATCGCCTGTTCGCGATTGTTGCGGATCGAGGCGCGGATGATGTCGCCCACCGTCTCGTCGAGATCGGCGTTTGAGGGCAGGGCCTGCCGGCTGGCGTAGATGAGGCGGTGCAGGCCGTCGGCGCGCGTGGTCATGGCCGGGATTCAACGCCAGGTCGGGGGCCGGCGACAAGCGTCCACCCGACATAGGAGGGCCGCGGCGTCGGCCCGGCCACGAAAAAGGCGGCCCGCGATCGCGCGAGCCGCCCTTCGAAGATCGGCCGTCGATGACCCTGCTTTAGGCGTCTTCGTTCCGCGCGGCGGCCAGTTCGGCGGCCTCGGCGCGGGCGGCGCGCTCGGCGTCGCGTTCGGCCTGGGTCATCTGGCGCTCGGCGATCCGCGCCGACTTACCGCGGCGGTCGCGCAGGTAGTAGAGCTTGGCCCGGCGCACGACGCCGCGGCGCTTGACCTCGATAGACTCGATCATCGGCGACAGGATCGGGAACACGCGTTCCACGCCTTCGCCGAAGGAAATCTTGCGGACGGTGAAGTTCTCGTCGACGCCCTCGCCGGAGCGGGCGATGCAGACGCCCTCATAGGCCTGGACGCGCTCGCGGTCGCCTTCCTTGATGCGCACGTTGACGCGGACGGTGTCGCCGGGACGGAATTCCGGGATGGGGCGGCCCGCCTTCAGGCGGTTGGCTTCTTCCTTGCGGAGCTGTTCGATCACGTTCATCGGTTCGTATCCTTGATCACTGGGCTTTACTCGCCCTTTGCCTGTTGATTGGCGAGATGCCGCGCCCAGAGGTCCGGCCGCCGCTCCCGCGTGGTGATCTCCCGCTGCTCCGCCCGCCATCTGGCGACCTCGGCGTGGTGCCCGGAAAGCAGCACCGGGGGGATCTCGAGCCCTTCGAACGTCCGCGGTCTCGTATACTGCGGATGCTCGAGAAGCCCGTCCTCGAAACTCTCTTCACTCAGGCTGTCGGCCTGGCCGAGGACGCCGGGCACGAGCCTTACGCACGCTTCGATGGTCAGCATGGCCGCGACCTCGCCGCCGGCCAGGACCGCGTCGCCCACGGCGACCTCTTCGAACCCGCGGGCGTCGAGCACCCGCTGGTCCACCCCCTCGAACCGCCCGGCCAGGACGATGACGCCCGGACCCTTGGACCATTCGCGCACCCGCGCCTGGGTCAGGGGCTGGCCCCGGGCGCTCATGTACAAAAGCGGCCGCCCTCGCACATCGAGGCTGTCCAGCGCCGATGCGATGACGTCCGCTCGCAACACCTGCCCCGGACCGCCACCCGCGGGGGTGTCGTCGAGGAAGCCGCGCTTATCCTTGGAAAAGGCGCGAATGTCCACTGTTTCCAGAGTCCAGAGTCCCTGCTCGCGCCAGGCGGTTCCGATCAGGGACACGCCCAACGGGCCGGGGAAGGCCTCGGGGAACATGGTGAGCACGGTGGCGTCGAACGACATGCGGGCCATCTGCACCCAAAGGGGGCGCAAGGAAAGCCTCCGCCTTGCCGCCAAAGGCCGCAGGGGTTAAGCCGTCGCGCTTTCGCACCTGCAACATAAGATTTCAGCCATTATGGACACGCCCGAGATCCTGCCCGACACCCTGGCGCTGGAGCGCATCGAACAGAACCTCTTCCGCGGCGTGAGCCCGCAGGGCGGCCCGCCCCGCATCTTCGGCGGCCAGGTGATCGCCCAGTCCCTGCTGGCGGCCTATGAGACGGTCGAGGATCGCATGTGCCATTCGCTGCACTGCTACTTCATCCGTCCCGGCGATCCGCGCATTCCGATCCTGTTCGAGGTGGACCGCTCGCGCGACGGCGGCACCTTCACCACGCGGCGGGTGATCGCGGTCCAGAACGGCAAGCAGATCTTCAACCTCGCCGCCTCCTTCCAGGTGGTCGAGGA
Source organism: uncultured Phenylobacterium sp. (assembly GCA_964419395.1). GTDB lineage: Bacteria > Pseudomonadota > Alphaproteobacteria > Caulobacterales > Caulobacteraceae > Phenylobacterium. Next base: position 4,143 of record CAYQPL010000195.1, read on the forward strand.
GGGCTTCGAGCACCAGGCGCCGATGCCCAAGGTCCCCGGCCCCGAGGAGCTTCCCACCGAGGCCGAGGCGATGAAGACGGCGGCCGAGAAGATGCCGCCCGAGATGCGCAAGATGATGTCGCGTCCCCGCCCCATCGAGATGCGCGGCCGCGACTCCTTCGGCTTCGGCGGCAATACGACGCCGACCGAGGGCAAGTCCGACGTCTGGATCCGCGCCACCGGCCCGATCGGCGAGGACCCGCGCATGCACCAGGTGATCCTGGCCTACGCCTCGGACATGAACCTGCTGTCGACCGCCATGCGCCCGCACGGGGTGGTCTGGCAGACGCCGGGCCTGCAGTCGGCCAGCCTCGACCACGCCATGTGGTTCCACAAGCCGTCCAACTTCAACGACTGGCACCTCTACACCCAGGACAGCCCCTCGGCCTCCGGCGGCCGGGGCTTCGTCCGCGGGGCCATCTACGCCCAGGACGGAACCCTGGTGGCCTCGGTCGCCCAGGAAGGCCTGATGCGGATGCGCAAGGGCGACTGACGCCGGCCGCGCCGGCGAAAGCAGAGCGCCACGAAGAGCAAGCTTCAGCACCCTCGGAGAGGAAGCCGGAGAAGGAGATGATCGCGGCGGTG
>CAYQPL010000196.1:0-4759 GCA_964419395.1 uncultured Phenylobacterium sp.
GGATGGTCAGGTTGTCGCCCAGTCCGGCGCCATTCTCGCCTACCTCGAAGACACCTTTCCCGAGCCGCCGCTCCTGCCGGCCGACCCGGCGACCCGCGCCCAGGCGCGTAGCTTCGCCCTCTTCATCGCCGCGGAGATGCATGCGGTGACGGTGGGCCGGGTCCGGAGGTTCGTGGCCGACGAGCTGAGGGCCGGCCCGGAAGGAGAGGCCAAGTGGCTGGACCATTGGACCACCGAGGGCCTGGTCCGGCTGGAGGCGAGGCGGGCGCAACGCACCGTCGCCGCGGCCTACTGCTATGGCGACGCTCCCGGGTGGGCGGACATCCACCTCATTCCCGCGCTGAGGAATGCACGGCGCTTCGACGTCGACGTGACGCCCTACGCCCGCCTCCTGGCCGTTGAGGCGGCCTGTCGCGACCTGCCGGCGTTTCGCGCGGCCCGGCCCGAAGCCCAGCCGGATTTCGAGGCTTAGTCGACGCCTCAGTTCTGCGGCTTGATGGAGAAGGACAGGGCGACGATCTGATCGTCCTTCGTCTCCTGGCCCCAGATCATGTGTTGGCCCTTCACCTCGCGGTGGACGTAGCCGAGCGAGGCCTGCACCGGCCCCTGGCGCCAGCCGACGCCGACATGGGCGTCGCCGACCAGCGCGCTGGAGGAATCGGTCGACCATCCAGCCTGATCCCAGCCGTTCTGATCGCGCAGCATGTTCAGGCCCCCCGCACGGCCGCTGGCGGCGGCGAAGAGGTACCAGCGGCCCTTCTCGCCGAAGGCCTCGCCATCGCGCACGCCCATGGCGTTGAGCCGCGCCTCGACCTCGGAGTCGAGGCCCTGGCCCAGGCGCACCATGGCCCCGGCCTCGGCCTGACCGCCGCCGGTGCCGAAACCGACGCCGGCGTGGGGCGTGACGTCGACATCATAGGCGCCGGCCTCGAACCGCATGGCGGCGGGCCAGTCCCGGGTGACCGTGACCTCATAGGCCTGGGCGTCGAACTGGGCGCGTTCGGGATTGAGCGGCAGGCCGCCCGGCGTACGCAGGGGCCCGCCGACGCTGACCCGCAGGGTGTCGACCGCGCTTCCGTCGGCGCTGACGCCCAGGGGCGTCTCGCCGGAGCGCCAGCGCACCGGGCCCTGGCCCGGCGCGTAGGTTTCCCGGGCGACGATGCGTTGAGTGGGATCGAGCTCCGCGGCCGGCGTCTGGGGCGCGAACGGCGCGTCCATGAGGGCGAACGCCGATTGCGTCGCCTGCGCGTTCAGCGCCGCGGTTTCGAACGGTTCGGCGGCCGCGCCCGTGGCGCCGACGCCCAGGGCCATGGCCGCTACAGCCGACAGCCTCATCTTGCCTGCTCCCAGTCCCCGCATCTGCCCGGCAGGGTTCAGATGCCATCCTTCCATGAAGTCTCAATGGCAGGAAGCGGACAGGAGTTCCCGCGACGGCGTGTCGCCGCCGAAAAAGGCGCAGGCGCCGGACTTGTGATCAGTCCGACGCCCGTTTTCCAGCTTCTTCAGTAACTTGCCGGCAACCTTACTGGCAGGCCAGGCATTCCTCATAGTCGGTCCGACCCTCTTCCGAGGGGGCCATGGCCGGCACCACGCCCACCGGTCCGCCCACCGCCGCGCCGGCGTGCGAGGCGCGCTGCACCGACTTGGAGCGCAGGTAGTAGAGCGACTTGCAGCCGCGCTCCCACGCCGTCCAGTGCAGCATGTGCAGATCCCACTTATCCACGTCCCCGGGCAGGAAGAGGTTCACCGACTGCGACTGGCAGATATCCGGCGTGCGGTCGGCGGCGAGTTCGACGATCCAGCGCTGATCGATCTCGAAGGCGGTCTTGAAGACGTCCTTCTCGTCCTGGGTCAGGCCGTCGAGGTGCTGCACCGAGCCCTCGTTCTCCAGGATCGAGTCCCAGATGGCCGGCGTGTTCATCCCCTTCGCCTCGAGCAGGCGCTCCAGATAGGGATTGCGGACCGCGAAGGTGCCCGACAGCGTCTTGTGGCTGTAGATGTTGGCCGGGATCGGCTCGATGCCGGCGCTGGCGCCGCCGCAGATGATCGAGATCGCGGCCGTGGGCGCGATGGCCAGCTTGTGGGAGAAGCGCGCCATCACGCCCCGCTCGGCGGCGTCCGGGCAGGGACCGCGCTCCTCGGCCAGCTTGCGGCTGGCGGCGTCGCAATGGCGGCGCAGGTGCTTGAACAGGCGCATGTTCCACGACTTGGCCAGGGCGCTCTCGAAGGGCACGTTCTGGGCCTGCAGGAAGGTGTGGAAGCCCATCAGGCCCAGCCCCACCGAGCGCTCGCGCCGGGCGGCGTAGACCGCGTTCTTCATCTCGGCCGGGGCCCGGCCGATGAAGTCCTCCAGCACGTTGTCGAGGAAGCGCATGACATCCTCGATGAAGGTCGGATGGTCGCGCCACTCCATGAACTTCTCGGCGTTGACCGAGGAGAGGCAGCAGACCGCCGTGCGGTCCTGGCCCAGATGGTCCTTGCCCGTGTGGAGCATGATCTCCGAGCACAGGTTGGACTGGCGCACCGACAGGCCGAGCTCGCGCTGATGCTGCGGCATGGCGCGGTTCACGGTGTCGGAGAAGATCAGGTAGGGCTCGCCCGTCTGCAGGCGGATCTCCAGGATCTTCTGCCAGAGGGAGCGGGCGTCGACCTCGCGGATCACCTCGTGGGTCTTGGGCGAGCGGAGGCCGAACAGGGCGCCGTCGCGCACCGCCTCCATGAACTCGTCGGTGATGTTGATGCCGTGGTGCAGGTTGAGCGACTTGCGGTTGAAATCGCCCGACGGCTTGCGGATCTCCAGGAACTCCTCGATCTCCGGGTGGTGGATGTCGAGATAGACCGCCGCCGACCCGCGGCGCAGCGAGCCCTGGCTGATGGCCAGCGTCAGGGAGTCCATGACGCGGATGAAGGGAATGATGCCGCTGGTCTGGCCGGCGCCCTTGACCTTCTCGCCGATGGAACGGACCCCGCCCCAGTAGGTGCCGATTCCGCCGCCGTTGGAGGCCAGGGCCACGTTCTCGTTCCAGACCCCCTGGATGCCTTCCAGGCTGTCGCTGACGGCGTTGAGGAAGCAGGAGATCGGCAGGCCGCGGTCGGCGCCGCCGTTGGACAGCACCGGGGTGGCCGGCATGAACCACAGGTTGGAGATGTAGTCGTAGATGCGCTGGGCGTGGTCGGCGTCGTCGGCGAAGGCCGTGGCGACGCGGGCGAACATGTCCTGATAGGACTCGCCGGCCAGCAGGTAGCGGTCCTCCAGCGAGGTCTTGCCGAACTCGGTCAGCAGGGCGTCGCGCGAACGGTCCACCTCGACCTTGCGCACCAGCTGCAGCTGGGGTCGTTCGGCCTGGGGCTGCGCCGCCGGAACCGCCTCGGAAACCTTCAACATCGCCGCTTCACTGCCGCTCATGGCCAAAACCCATACATTTCAGGGGCTTCGAGCTTTCGCCCGAGAAGCGCCCCAGCCGCTATATGTAGTAGTCGCCCCACCCTGAGGCACCACAATATGGGGGCACAACGGCTAATGACTCGTCAACGGGGTGCGACGGTTCGCCCCCAGGGTTTTTCGTAAACGAGAGGTTAACACGGATCGGCCGGGGGCTGACGGATCAGGCGTTTCGGACCCCGCGGCCGCTCTCCGTTCACGAGACTGTGACAATCAGTCCTCGCCCGGCGCGCGAACAACGCCCAAGCGGCGGGCGCCGGCTTGATCTGCCGGCGGGCTGCGGCTAAGCCGGACACTGTCACTGGGGAGTAGCCGCCCGCACCCAGCGGGGGATCCGTCAACAGACTTGCCGAAGGGCCCCGGCCCGGACGCATGGCGTATCCGGCCTAGCGCTTGGCGAGACCTTTGGCGTTCGCGTGCCGATCAAGCGGGGTCGGCGGCGCGGACCGCCATGGGTATGCGCCGACCGACCCCGCCTGGACGTGACCTTGGAACCCTTCCTCATCTCCACGGGCCTGGTGGCGATCGCCGAGATCGGCGACAAGACCCAGCTTCTGGCCCTGGTCCTCGCCGCGCGGTTTCGCGCGCCCTGGCCGATTCTGGCGGGCATCCTCGTCGCCACCATCGCCAACCACGCCCTGGCCGCGGCCGTGGGCGCCTTTGCCGGCCATCTGGTGAGCGATCAGGCGGCCCGCTGGTTGCTGGGCGCGCTCTTCCTCGCCTTCGCCGCCTGGGCGCTGATCCCCGACAAGTTCGAAGACGATGACGAGCCGCCCCGGCGGGACGGCGCCTCGGTCTTCTGGACCACCGCCATCGCCTTCTTCTTCGTCGAGATGGGGGACAAGACCCAGGTCGCCACGGCGGCGCTGGGCGCCAGCTTCCAGGACGTCGCCCTGGTGGCGGCGGGCACGACGCTCGGCATGATGCTGGCCAATGCGCCGGCGGTGCTGATCGGCGAGGCCGCCGCCACCAGGCTGCCGCTGAAGCTCATCCGTCTGGTCGCCGCCGCCAGCTTCGCGGCCATCGGCCTGTGGATCCTGATCGCCGGCTGAGGCGCAAACGAAAAGAGCCCGGCCTTGCGGCCGGGCTCCCATCGGTCGGCTGATCAGCCGTCCGAACCTCGAGATCAGAAGTTGATGTCGATGGTCGAACGACGGTTCAGCGGTTCCTTCACGCCGTCGCCGGTCGGGACAGCCAATTGGCTCTCACCCTTCCAGTCGACTTGCAGCGCGCCTTGGCCGACGCCGAGGCTGACCAGCTGGGCGGCCACGGCCTTGGCGCGGCGTTCCGACAGGCGGACGTTGTAGGCCACCGAAC
>CAYQPL010000197.1:0-4705 GCA_964419395.1 uncultured Phenylobacterium sp.
GCCGCCTGGACGCCGCCTATCGCCACGCGCTGGACGTCGGCGTCCCGGCCTGGCGGCTGGAACGCCAGCAGCGCCGCTGGCTGCGCGCCCGGGAGGACGCCGCCTACGAGGCGCCCCAGGCCGTGGCCGGCGTCTACGAGGCCCGCATCGCCGAGCTGCAGGCCCTGGCCGACGTCGTCACGCACTTCGTGGCCGGCAGCCCGCCCGAACCGCCGTCCGCGCCGCGGCCGCCCGAGGCGCCGGGCGCCCCCTGGCCGCTCTGGCCCTGCGCCGCCACGCGAAAGGGCGGCCCCGTCGCCGGGACCGCCCTCGAAGCGTCTCGCAATGACGGCCGGGCTTAGCCCAGCATGTCCTTGACGGTCTCGCGCTCGCCGACCAGCTCCTCGTTGGTGGCGGCGATCTTCGACTTGGCGAAGTCGTCCATCTCGTAGGAGGTGATCACCTCGTAGCCGCCCGGCGTCGACTTCACCGGCATGCCGGCCCAGACGCCCTCGGCGAAGCCGTAGCGGCCCTCGCTGTTGACGGCGACCGAGTGGACCTTGCCGGGCGTGGCCAGGTCGCGGACGTGGTCGATGAGCGCATTGGCCGCCGAGGCCGCCGAGCTCTGGCCGCGGGCCTCGATGATGGCCGCGCCGCGCTTGCCGACGGTGGGCAGATAGTCGTTCTTCAGCCAGGCCTCGTCGCCGATCACCTCGGCGGCCGGCTTGCCGCCGATCTTGGCGTGGGTGAAGTCGGCGAACATGGTCGGGCTGTGGTTGCCGTAGATGTAGAGGTCGCTGACCTCGTTGATCGACACGCCGGCCTTCTTGGCGAGCTGGGCCCGGCCGCGGTTCTCGTCCAGGCGCACCATGGCGGTGAAGCGGTCCGGCGACAGGCGCTTGGCCTGGCTGGCGGCGATCATGACGTTGGTGTTGCAGGGGTTGCCGACCACGGCGACGCGGGCGTCGTCGGCGGCCACGGCGTCGATCGCCTGGCCCTGGGCGATGAAGATCTTGCCGTTGTCCTTCAAGAGGTCGGCGCGCTCCATGCCCGGACCGCGCGGCTTGGAGCCGACCAGCAGGCACCAGTTGGCGTCCTTGAAGGCGACGTTGGCGTCGTCGGTCAGCACCATGTCGGCCAGCAGCGGGAAGGCGCAGTCGTCCAGCTCCATGGCCACGCCCTTCAGCGCCTTCTGGGCGCCCTCGGTGGGGATTTCGAGGAGTTGCAGGATGACCGGCTGGTCCTTGCCCAGCATCTCGCCCGAGGCGATGCGGAAGAGCAGGGCGTAGCCGATGTTGCCGGCGGCGCCGGTGACCGCCACGCGGACGGGGGGCTTCGTGGTCATGGGAGGGCGCTCCTCAAGAGAGAGATGGCGAGACGATGTGGGCGGTCCGTAGCCCATGGCGCGCCCCTGCGGCAAGGCGCCACCGCTTGCCGGCCGAGGCCGCGGCGGTCTAGCTCAGGGCCATGACCGGTCTCGACCCCGCCTTCGTCGCCACCTCCCACGCCCTGGGCGAGCTTCCCCTGTGCCACGCGCGGCTGCAGGCGGACGCCCGCTATCCCTGGATCGTGCTGATCCCCCGCGGCGGCCCCTGGCGCGAGATCGAGGATCTGCCGCCGGGAGACGCGGCGCGGCTGATGGACGAGATCCTGCGGGCCGGCCGGGCGGTCCGCGCCGTGGGCGAGGCCCTGGGCCGGCCGGTGGAAAAGCTGAACGTCGGCGCGCTGGGCAATGTCACGCCGCAGCTGCACGTCCATGTGGTCGGCCGCCGGGCCGACGACCCCGCCTGGCCCGATCCCGTCTGGGGACGGGGGCCGGCGGCGGCCCACGAGGCCGAAGCCCTGGCGCGGGCCCTGTCGGCCGCGCGCGCGGCGCTCGGACTCTAGCGTCAGGCCGCGCGGCGGCCGCGGCCGGCGGCGACGGGCGATGACGCCAGCCTGAAGCGGCCGACCATCTGGGTCAGGCGGTCGGCCTCGGCGCTGACCGACTGGCTGGCCGCGGCGCTCTCCTCGGACATGGCGGCGTTGCGCTGGGTGACGCCGTCCATCTGGCTGACGCTCTCGCTGACCAGGGCGAGCGCCCGGGCCTGTTCCTCGGCCGAGGCGGCGATCTCGGCCACCAGGCGGTCGATGTCGCCCACCTGGCCGGCGATGTCGCCGATGGCGCCGCCGGTCCGCTGGACCAGCTCGACCCCCTCGCCGACATTGCGCGAGGATTCGCCGATCAGGGCCTTTATCTCCTTGGCCGCGTCGGCCGAGCGCTGGGCGAGCGCCCGCACTTCCGAGGCGACGACGGCGAAGCCGCGGCCGGCCTCGCCCGCCCGCGCGGCCTCGACCCCGGCGTTGAGCGCCAGCAGGTTGGTCTGGAAGGCGATCTCGTCGATGACGCCGATGATGGTCGAGATGCGCCCGGCCGAGCCCTCGATCCGGGACATCGCCTCCACCGCCTCGGCCACCACCTCGCGCGTCGCATGGGAGGCGCCCGAGGCCTGGCCGATCACCTCGCGGGCGGAGTGGACGCCCTGGGCCGTGCGGCGCACCGACTGGGAGGTTTCCTCCAGGGCGGCGGCCGACTCCTCCAGGCTGGCGGCCTGCTGCTCGGTGCGGCGGGACAGGTCGTCGGAGGCGCGGCTGAGTTCGTCGGAGCTGGCGCGCAGGGTGTGGGCCAGTTCGCTGATCGTGGTCATCATGGCGCCGACCTGGTCCATGGCGCCGTTGAAGTCGGCGGCGAGCTGGGCGTAGGCCTCGGGCAGGTCGCCGGACAGGCGGAAGGTCAGGTCGCCGTCGGCCAGGCGGCGCATGGCCTCGCCGATACTGTCGACCACCAGGGCCCGTTCGGCGGCCAGGGCGCGGGCCTCGGCCGCCTTGCGGAGGCGTTCGGCGCTCGCCTCGGCCTCGGCGAGCTCCGCGTCGGCCTGGCGCTTGGCGACGATCACGTCGCGGAAGTGGGAGAGGGCCCGGGTCATGGCCCCGATCTCGTCGCGCCGGCCGGCGTCGGCCAGGGACAGCTCGGTGTCGCCCTCGGTGAGGCGGCCGGTGTCGCGGGTCAGGCCGTCGAGGGGACCGATGATGGAGCGGCTCACCCGCAGGCCCATGAAGATCGCGCCGCCGAGGATGGCCGCCACCCCCGCCGCGATCGCGGCGAGCATCAGGCGGTGATGGGCGACGGCGGCGGCGGCGCTGTCATGGGCGATCCGGGCGCCGGCCTGCTCAAGCGCATGAAGGGCGTCGATCCGCGCCGACGCGGCGGCGAACCAGGCCTCCCCCGTCAGCCCCGCGCCGTCCTCCAGATAGGCTGCGCGCATGTCGGCGAAGTCGCGGTTGGCGGGCGAGGCCAGGAAGCCGGCCCACCCGGCCTTCAGGGCCTCGTCGGCGTTCACCTCGACGGCGCGCGCGGCGCCGGCCTCTTCGCCCTGCAGGAAGGACAGCCTGGCCTTCGTGGCCGCGGCCTCGCCGCGCGCCAGGGCGCCGGCGCCCAGGGCGCGTTCCAGACTGGCCATCTCCTTGGCCAGCAGCAGCGCCGAATAGGCCCGGAAGGTCCGGCCAAGCGCGTCGTTCTCGCGGGCCGCGTCGCCGCCGACGGCGTCGAGGGCGTCCAGGCCGGCGTCGATGATGGCGCTGTAGCCGGCCATGACTGCGGCGGGCTGGGCGACCGGTCCGTCCACCCGCCGGCGCAGGTCCGGCAGGGCCTCCAGGCCGCGCCCCAGGGGCGTCGCCGCCGCGCCGCCGAACCGGCGCTCGGCCTCGTCATAGACGACCGCGGCGGCGTCGACCTTCCGGCGCTGATCGGCCAGGGCCGGCGACAGGAGGCCCGCCTCAAGGCCCAGGTGGGAGAGGTCACGCTCGGTCTGCAGCTCCTGGATCAGGCGACCGGCCGCCGTCGCGCCGTTGATCTCCTCCAGGACGCTGATGCTCGCGTGCAGGCTCGCCCAGCTCTGTTCGACGATGATCCCCGCCGTCAGCAACAGGGCGAGAACCGGGATCAGCAGGATGAGGTGTATGCGTTGGGAGATGGTCATCGGGACGTGCTCGCATGCGTATGCGGCCAGCCTCGTCGCGGGCAGGGTTTCCCAACACTTAAGGTTGCAGAAAGTCCCCGGACGCGGCGCGGACGCGGAGGACGGCCGGGCGCCCGGAGACCGGCGGCGAACCGTTGCCCATCAAGCCGCCGCGGCGCTTCCGGGCCGGCGGCTGCGACCTATGCGACAAATGGTTGCAGCGCGCCTATCGCCGGCGCAGAACCACGCCCCGCGGAACGCTGTCCTCGATCAGCTGGCCGCTCCAGGCGCCGTCGCCGCCCGCCGAGAGGGTGATCACGCTGGGCGGCGCGCCCCGCCGCGGCGAGAAGCGCAGCGTCACCTGCGTCCCCTGCCGGTCGACCGCGTCCAGGAAGCCCGAACCGTCCAGGGCGCCGGGCCGGCGCGTGTCGCGCCAGGCGCCTTCCAGCGGGCCCGAGCCGCGATCGACGAAGCGCAGGGCGTAGAGCTCCACGCCCGCGGAGGTGACGAGGGCCCAGCTGCCGTCCAGCGGGCCCTGAAGGCCCTGGGCGGAGTCGTAGGAGGCCCGCATGCGCGCCTCGTAGCTGCGCTCCTCGGCGTTCAGCCCGCCGCCCAGCCGGTCGCGTTCGTCCAGGAAGACCGGATTGGAGGCGATGGTCGGCGCGCTGCGGTCGGCGACGCGCGGCGGCGGCGGCGGGGTCGCCTCGCGGGCGGCCTCGCGGGCCGGC
>CAYQPL010000198.1:0-4697 GCA_964419395.1 uncultured Phenylobacterium sp.
CCCCCCCCCCCCCCCCCCCCCCCCCCCCCCCCCCCCCCCCCCCCCCCCCGGCGCGACGGCGCCGGTAACGCCCTGCGCCTCAAACCCCCTCTGCGATGCGCCGGAACGTCGACGTTGCGCCGCACTTCGCCTATATAGCGAGGGCTCGCCCCCGCCTGTGCGGGGGCGTCGACGCCTTGAAGACGAACGAGCTGATGTCCGCCAACTCCACCTGGGATGTGATCGTGATCGGCGGCGGCCATGCCGGCTGCGAGGCCGCGGCCGCGGCGGCGCGCGTGGGCGCGCGGACCCTGCTGCTCACCCACAAGGTCGAGACGATCGGCGAGATGTCCTGCAACCCGGCCATCGGCGGCCTGGGCAAGGGGCATCTGGTCCGCGAGATCGCCGCCCTGGACGGGGTCATGGGGCGCATGGCCGATGCGGCCGGCATCCAGTTCCGCCTGCTGAACCGTTCCAAGGGCGCGGCGGTGCGCGGGCCCCGCTCCCAGATCGACCGCAAGCTCTATCGCGAGGCCATGCAGGCCGAGCTCGCCGCCACGCCGAACCTGACCATCCGGGCCGAAGCCGTCGAGGATCTGCTCGTCAGCGACGGACGGGTCGAAGGTGTGGTGGGCGCCAGCGGCGAGACCTATGCCGCCGGGCGCGGGGTCCTGACCACCGGCACCTTCCTGAAAGGTCTGATCCATCTGGGCGACCGCCGCATCCCGGCGGGCCGGTCGGGCGAGGCGCCGGCCATCGGCCTGGCCGACCGGCTCTATGACCTTGGCCTTTCCATGGGCCGGCTGAAGACCGGCACGCCGGCGCGGCTGGAGCGCGGCTCCATCGCCTGGGACCGGCTGGAGATGCAGCAGGCGGACGATCCGCCGACGCCCTTCTCCTTCCTGACGGGCGCCATCACCACGCCCCAGATCGCCTGCGGCATCACCTATACGACCGAAGAGACGCACCGGATCATCGCCGAGCGGCTGTCGGAATCGGCCGTCTATGGCGGCCGGATCAACGGCCGCGGCCCGCGCTACTGCCCCTCCATCGAGGACAAGGTGGTCCGCTTCGCCGACAAGACGAGCCACCAGATCTTCCTGGAGCCGGAAGGCCTGGACGACGACACCGTCTATCCCAACGGCATCTCCACCTCGGTCTCCGAGGAGACCCAGGACCTCTTCCTGCGCACCATTCCGGGCCTCGAGGCCGTGCGGGTGAAGCGGTATGGCTACGCGATCGAGTATGACTACGTCGATCCGCGCGAGCTCTATCCGACCTTGGAGGTCAAGCGCCTGCCCGGCCTCTATCTCGCCGGCCAGATCAATGGCACCACGGGCTATGAGGAGGCCGGCGCGCAGGGCCTGGTCGCCGGCCTCAACGCCGCCCGCGCCGCTGGCGGCGGGGAGGGGCACGTCTTCGCCCGGGACGAGGCCTATATCGGGGTGCTGATCGACGACCTGGTCACACGCGGTGTGACCGAGCCCTACCGCATGTTCACCAGCCGGGCGGAGTTCCGCCTGACCTTGCGCGCCGACAACGCCGACCAGCGGCTGACGGCCAGGGGGATCGCCCTGGGCGTGGTCGGCCAGACCCGCGCCGCCGCCTTCGGCGAGAAGGCCGACGCCCTGGCCAGCGCCCGGGCGCGGGCGGCTGCGCTGACCCTGACGCCGGCCCAGGCGGCCAAGGCCGGCCTGCCGGTCAAGGCCGACGGTGTGGTGCGCAACCTCGTCCAGCTGCTCGCCTATCCGACCATCGGCTTCGACGATCTCGCGGCCCTGTGGCCGGAGATCGGCGCCTGGTCGCCGGCCGTGCGTGAGCAGGTGGAGATCGACGCCTCCTACGCCGGCTATCTCGACCGTCAGGCCGCCGACGTTGAAGCCTTCCGCCGGGACGAGGATCTGCGCCTGCCGGCCGAGCTCGACTACGGGACCGTCGGCGGCCTCTCCAACGAGGTGCGCGAGAAGCTCGCCGCGGTCCGGCCGCTGACGCTCGGCCAGGCGGCCCGGATCGAGGGCGTGACGCCCGGCGCCCTGACGGCCCTTCTCGCCCACGTCCGGCGCAAGGTGGCGGCGTGAGCGGCGCGGCGGCCTCTTCGGGGGCGAAATCGGTCGAAAACGGACCCGAAAAAATCGCCTCTGTGGCGCACAGCGCCCTATCCCCCATCGACCGCGACGAATTTGTGCGGCTGAGCGGGGCCTCGGAGGCGCAGATTTCGGCTCTGGAGACCTTTCGAGCGCTCCTAACCGACTGGAATCAAAGAATGAATCTGGTCGGTCCGGCGACCTTGCCCGACTTCTGGGGAAGGCACGCCTGGGACTCCGCCCAGCTCATTTCGGTGGCGCCGGAGGCGAGGACCTGGGCGGATCTGGGCGCCGGGGCCGGCCTGCCCGGCGTCGTCCTCGCCATCCTCGGGAAGGGCCGCGACGGCTTCCATGTCCACCTCGTGGAGAGCATGGCCAAGCGCTGCCGCTTCCTGACGGAAGTCGTCGGCGCCCTGGCCCTGCCGGCGACCGTCCATAACGACCGTGCGGAAAACCTGCGCCTCGATGTGGATATCGTCACCGCCCGGGCTTGCGCGCCGCTGACCCGGCTGCTCGGCTACGCCAAGCCCTTCCTCGACCGCGGCGCCGAGGGCCTCTTCCTGAAAGGCCAGGACGTGGCCGCCGAGGTCGACGAGGCGAAGGCCGCCTGGCGCTTCGAGTCCGAACAGATCCCCAGCGCCAGCGATCCCCGCGGCCGCATCCTACGCGTAAGGAGCAAGCTCCATGCCCGCCGAAGCTGAGGCGCAGACCGCGCCGGCCCCTCCGGCCGCCACGGCCAGGGCCCGCGTCCTGGTGATCGCCAACCAGAAGGGCGGGGTGGGCAAGACCACCACGGCCATCAATCTGGGCACGGCGCTGGCCGCCGTCGGCGAGAAGGTGCTGCTGATCGATTCCGACCCGCAGGGCAACGCCTCGACGGGCCTGGGCGTCGGCCGGGCCAAGCGCAAGACCACCCTCTATGACGTGCTGATGGGGGAGAAGCCGGCGACCGACGCGGTGGTGGCCACCGACCTGCCGGGCCTCCACCTGATCCCCGCCGACCCCGACCTGTCGGGCGTGGAGCTGGAGCTGGGCAATCAGAGCCGGCGCTCCTTCAAGCTGCGCGATGCGCTGGACAAGATCCGCCGCGAGGGCGACTTCACCTATGTGCTGATCGACTGCCCGCCGTCGCTGAACCTGCTGACCGTCAACGCCATGACGGCGGCCGACGCGGTGCTGGTGCCCCTGCAGTGCGAGTTCTTCGCGCTTGAAGGCCTGACCCAGCTGATGCGCACGGTCGAGCTGGTCCGCGGCAGCCTCAATCCGGCCCTGGAGATCCAGGGCGTGGTGCTGACCATGTACGACCGGCGCAACAGCCTGTCCGAACAGGTCGCCCGCGACGTGCGCGACCACTTCGGCGAGACGGTCTACGAGACCATGATCCCGCGCAATGTGCGGGTCTCCGAGGCGCCGTCCTTCGGCAAGCCGGTGCTGGTCTATGATCTGAAATGCGCGGGCAGCCAGGCCTATCTGAAGCTGGCCCGCGAGGTTGTGGCGCGCGAGCGCCGGCGGCGCGCCAAGGCCGCCGCTTAAGGAGAGCCGTGAGCATGGCGGAGAACCGCAGGGGCCTGGGGCGAGGCCTGTCGGCCCTTCTGGGCGATGTCGAGGACGAGGTCCCGGTCGAGGCCGGCGAAGGCGCGGAGGCGGCGGCGCCGGCGGCGCGCGTCTCGGCCACCGGCTACCGCGACGCCCCGATCGAGCACCTGCATCCCAACCCGTCCCAGCCGCGCCACATCTTCCGCGAGGAGGAGATGGCCGAGCTGGCGGACTCCATCCGCCAGCGCGGCGTGCTGCAGCCGATCCTGGTGCGCACGCGCCATGACGGCCAGTACGAGATCGTCGCCGGCGAGCGCCGCTGGCGGGCGAGCCAAAGGGCCGGCCTGCACACCGTGCCGGTCATCGTGCGCGAACTTGACGACCTGCAGGTGATGGAGATCGCCATCGTCGAGAACGTCCAGCGCCTGGACCTCTCGGCCATCGAAGAGGCTCGCGGCTACGCCGTGCTGATGGACCGCTTCGGCCGCACCCAGGAGGTGGTGGCCCAGGTGGTGGGCAAGAGCCGCAGTCATGTGGCCAACATGCTGCGCCTGCTGAACCTGCCCAGTTCGGTGCAGAACATGGTGGTGGAGGGCAAGCTCACCGCCGGCCACGCCCGGGCCCTGATCACCGCCGACGACCCCGAAGCCCTGGCCGAACAGGTGATCGCCCGGAACCTCTCGGTCCGCGACACCGAGGCCCTGGTCCGCAAGGGTGCGGCGCCGGAAGCCGGCCGGTCGTCCGGGGGCGGCCGGTCGAGTGGCGGCGGGGGCGCCAAGGACACTGACACCCTGGCGCTGGAGAACGACCTCGCCGAGGTGCTGGGCCTGTCGGTCGAGATCGCCGACCGCGGCGGCGCCGGCGAGCTGAAGATCAGGTACGCGACGCTGGAGCAGCTCGACGACCTCTGCCGACGGTTGTCGCGCACGGGGTGATGTTTCCCTGGTAATTCAGCGCATTACGTCTCCGGCCGTCGCAACGGAGCAGGGCCCGAAAGGCCCCCTCCGGCCCTGCGGGCCACCTCCCCCTCGAGGAGGGGGAGGATCTGCTCAGCGGTGACGGCAAGCGCCATGCGAAAGATGCTCCCCCTTTCAGGGG
>CAYQPL010000199.1:0-4663 GCA_964419395.1 uncultured Phenylobacterium sp.
CCCATGCGCGGGCGGGCCGACAGCCTCAACCTGTCGGTGGCCACCGGCATCATGATCTACGCCACCACCTGACGTCACGGAGCGGACCGCTCGGCCGTCCTTGTCGCGAAACCCGCCTCAAGGAGATGACCATGAGCCCCCGCATCAACGCCTTCGCCGTTCACCCCGAAGCCCTCCAGCCGCTGATCGCGATGGAAGAGCATCTGGCGAAGTCCGATCTCGGCCACACCCTGATCGAGCTGGTGAAGACCCGCGCCTCCCAGATCAACGGCTGCGCCTTCTGCCTGCACATGCACACCTCCGACGCCCGGGCCGCCGGCGAGCGCGAGGAGCGGCTGCACCTGCTGGCCGCCTGGTGGGAGTCGAGCCTCTACACCGCCCGCGAACGCGCCGCGCTGGCCTGGACCGAAGCTCTGACCCGCGTGGCCGAGACCAAGGCGCCGGACGAAGCCTACGAGCCGCTGAAGGCGCACTTCAGCGACAAGGAGATCGTCGATCTCACCGCGCTGATCATGACCATCAACGCCTGGAACCGGCTGGCCGTCGGTCTGCGCACACAGCATCCGCGCAGCTGGGGCAAGGCCGCGACCTAAGAGCGCGTTCCGATAAGTGGGGACCGGTTATCGGGCGAAACGCGCGTCGACTAAGAATCCTGGAGCGGCGATCTGATTCCATCAGATCGCGTCACGCTCTAGGATCTCGGCTTGGCCCGCGTCGTCGGGTCGGCGACCGAAGGGTCTTCGGGCCAGGGATGCTTGGGGTAGCGCCCGCGCATCTCGGCCCGAACGTCCTTCCAGGAGCCCTTCCAGAAGCCCGGCAGATCCTTCGTCAGCTGAATGGGTCGCCGGGCCGGCGACAGCAGGGCGAGCGTCAGCGGGCGGCCGGCCACGGTCGGATGCGCGTTCAGGCCGAAGACCTCCTGCACGCGGACCTCTACGCGCGGCCCCCCCTCGGCTTCGTAGTCGATCTGGGCGCGGGTGCCGGTCGGCGCCGTCCAGTGGGTGGGCAGTTCGGCCTCGATCCGGCGCTGCAGGTCCCAGGGAACGAGGCTCCGCAGCGCGCCATCCAGCAAGTCCGGCGTCAGGTCCGAGAGCCGCCGGACATCGTGCAGCAGGGGCGTCAGCCAGTCGTCCAGCCGCTCGACCAGCGCGCGGTCGGACAGGTCCGGCCAGGTGTCCGGGTCGGCCTCGCGCAGATAGGCGACCCGTCGGAGCAGGGCCGAGGCGGCCGGGCCCCACTTCAGCACGCCCAGGCCCTCCCGCCGCAAGCGCTCGACGAAGGCGGCGGCGACCACCTCGGGCGGCGGGGTCTCGTCCACGCTCTCCTTCAGCACCAGCCGGCCCAGCCGCGTCAGTCGCTTCAGGCGGACCCGGCCGCCGGGGCTCTCCTCGACGCGGTCCTGGGTCTCCAGGATGGCTGCGAAGGCCTCCAGGATCTCGGCCTCGGTGAGCGGGGCGGCCAGCAGGATGCGGTCGCGGCGGGCGCCGCCGCCCAGTTCGGCCACCGCCAGCCAGGGCTCGCGCGCCAGGGCGTCGGCGGGCTCCACGAAGGCGCCCCGCCCGCTGGCCAGCTGGAACTCGCCCTGGGGCCCGCGCGCCCGCGCCACCCGCTCCGGGTAGGCGAGCGCCAGGATCTGACCGTCGCTGAGCGGCGGTCCGTCGCCGGGCGGCGCGCTGCGCGCCCAGCGGTCGGCCAGGGCGCGGGCGTCCCGGGCGCGGGGCGAGCCGTCCCGCTCGAAGCGCTCCAGCCGCCAGGTCAGATGCGCCTCGCGCCCGCCCAGGCCGCGTTCGGTGATCAGGGCCGCGATCCGCGCCGCCCGCTGGCCCTGGCCGTGTTCGGCGGCCCGCAGCACCATGTGCGCCAGGCGCGGCGGCAGAGGCATGTCGGCCAGCATCTCGCCGTGCCGCGTCAGCACCCCCGCCCCGCTCACAGCCTCGAGGCGGCGCAGCAGGGCCTGCGCCTCGCTCATCGCGGCCGACGGCGGCGGGTCGAGGAAGGCCAGATCGCCGACCTCCTTCGCCCCCCAGCGGGCGAGATCGAGCGCCAGGCCGGAGAGGTCGGCGGCCAGGATCTCCGGGTCGGCATAGGCCGGCAGGGCGCGGGTCTCGGCCTCGTCCCACAGGCGGTAGCAGACGCCGGGTTCGGTGCGCCCCGCGCGGCCGCGTCGCTGGTCGGCGGCGGCCCGGCTGACACGCACGGTGGCCAGGCGTGTGAGCCCGCTGGCCGGATCGAACCGCGGCACGCGGGCCAGGCCGCAGTCGATCACCACGCGCACACCCTCCAGCGTCAGGCTGGTCTCGGCGATGGAAGTGGCGAGCACCACCTTGCGGACCCCATCTGGCGGGGGCGCGATGGCGCGGTCCTGATCCTTCACGTCGAGGGCGCCATAGAGCGGCGCGATCAGGACATCGCTGCGGCGCAGGCGTTCGGCGAGCCGTTCGGCCGTCCGCAGGATCTCGCCCTGGCCCGGCAGGAAGACGAGGACGCCGCCGGACTCCTCCGCCAGGGCCTTTTCGATGGCGCGCACCGTGGCGTCCTCGATGCGCAGCCGCTCGTCGCGACCGAGGTAGCGCGTCTCGACGGGAAAGGTGCGGCCCTGGCTCTCGATCACCGGCGCATCGCCCAGGACCCGGGCCACCGCCGCCCCGTCCAGCGTGGCCGACATGACCAGCAGCCGCAGGTCGTCGCGCAGCACCCCTTGGGCGTCGCGGGCGAGCGCCAGGCCGAGGTCGGCGTCCAGGCTGCGCTCGTGGAATTCGTCGAAGATCACGCAGGCCACGTCGGACAGGCCGGGATCGGCGAGGATCATGCGCGTGAACACGCCCTCGGTGACCACCTCGATCCGCGTGCGGGCCGAGACCCTGGACTGCATGCGCACCCGATAGCCGACCCGCTCCCCCACCGGCTCGCCCAGGGTTCTGGCCATGCGCTCGGCCGCGGCCCGCGCGGCCAGGCGGCGCGGCTCCAGGACGACGATCTTGCCGTCGCCGCGCCAGGACGCCTCCAGCAGGCGTAAGGGGACAACCGTCGTCTTCCCCGCCCCGGGCGGGGCGACCAGCACCGCGTTGGGACCCAAGGCCAGGGCCGCCTGAAGCTCAGGTACGATCTGCTCGACGGGAAGCATCGGCGCGGTCTAGCCGCAGCCGGCGCCGCAGGAAAGAGCGCCCCGCCTTCGCTTCGCGCCGGACCGCCGGCGAGCGCGCGGGCGTCGGCATACGGCTTGACCGGATTCAAGAAAGCGCGCCACCGTCGGCGCGAATCTTGTCGGCGGCAGGGGATCCGCCGGACGTCTGGAGGAAACATGTGGCGCGTTAAGCCGCTCGACGCGATCCTGGCGACCGCGGAGAAGAAAGCTCTGCATCGAAGCCTGGGGGCGGTGCAGCTGACCCTTCTGGGGATCGGCGCCATCATCGGCACCGGCATCTTCGTCCTGACCGCCGAGGCGGCGCAGAAGGCCGGCCCCGGCATGATGATCTCGTTCATCATCGCCGGCGTGGTCTGCGCCGTGGCCGCGCTCTGCTATTCCGAGGTCGCCTCGATGGTGCCGGTGGCGGGCTCGGCCTACACCTACTCCTACGCCGTCATGGGCGAGTTCGTCGCCTGGATGGTCGGCTGGGCGCTGATCCTGGAATACGCCGTCGCCGCCAGCGCCGTTTCGGTGGGCTGGGCGGGCTACTTCGTCGGCCTGCTTGGGAGTTGGGGCGTCGAGCTGCCGCACGCGCTCACGGTCGGCCCCTATGCCGGCGGGCTGGTCAATCTGCCGGCCCTGATGATCGCCCTGCTCGTCACCCTGCTGCTGATGATCGGCACCACCGAGAGCGCGCGGGTCAACGCCGTTCTCGTGGCCGTGAAGGTGACGGCGCTCACCGTCTTCGTCGCCCTCACCCTGCCCGTCCTGCGGGGAGAGAACTTCGAGCCCTTCCTGCCCAACGGCTGGTTCGGCGCCGGGCATGGCTCGGGTCTCGGCGCGGTCGGGGCGGCCGCCTCCATCTTCTTCGCCTATGTCGGCTTCGACGCCGTGTCGACGGCGGCCGAGGAGACCAAGAACCCGCAGCGCAACGTGCCCATCGGCCTCATCGGCTCGCTGGCGGTCTGCACCATCTTCTACCTGCTGGTGGCCGCCGGCGCGATCGGCTCCCTGGGCGCCCAGCCCCTGGTCGGCGCGGGCGGCATGGTGCTGGAGCCCGGCACGCCCGAACTGGCCGCCCAGTGCCAGGCGATGACGGCCGCCGGGACGGAGCCGCTGGTCTGCTCGCGCGAGGCCCTGGCCCATGTGCTGCGCTCGATCGGCTGGGAGCGGGTCGGCGACCTGATCGGCGTCGCGGCCTTCCTGGCCCTGCCCTCGGTCATCCTGATCATGCTGTTCGGCCAGACGCGCATCTTCTTCGTCATGAGCCGCGACGGCCTGCTGCCGGGCTTCCTGTCGGCGATCCACCCCAAGTGGAAGACCCCCCATATCGTGACGATCATCACCGGCGTGGTGGTCGCCTTCTTCGCCGCCTTCCTGCCGGTCGGGCGGCTGGCGGACATCTCCAACTCCGGCACCCTGTTCGCCTTCTTCATGGTGGCCGCCGCCGTCCTGATCCTGCGGCGCACCCAGCCGAACCGCCACCGGCCGTTCCGGACCCCGGTCGTCTGGGTGGTGGCGCCGATCGCCATGCTC
>CAYQPL010000200.1:0-2940 GCA_964419395.1 uncultured Phenylobacterium sp.
GGCCACCTTGGCGGCGTGCCAGGCCGCGCCCACATGGCCGCCGCGCATCAGGGCGAAGGCGCCGATGACGGCGGTGTCGGTCGTCCGCCCGCCCAGGATCAGGTCCGCGCCGGCCTTCAGCGCGGCGATGTAGGGCTCGGCGCCCATGGCCGCGACGATGTGGTCGCAGGCCTCGATGGTCGCATCGTCCAGAGGGCCGAGCGGGGGCAGGGGGCGGATCTTGCCGGCCGCGTTCCTGGCCTTCAGGACCGCCTTGTCCTGCTCCGAATAGAGCAGGGCGATCTTGGGCTTCAGGCCCAGTTCGCGGGCGATCTCCAGGGCGATGTCGCGGGTCCAGTCGACATTGAGGTCGCCGCCCGCCTGGCCGCAGGTGCCGACGATGACGGGGATGCCCGCCTCGGCGCCGGCCTTCATCAGCAGGGCGAGGTCGCGCTTCACCGAACCCCGGTCGTTCTTCGACTTGCCGAGCGCCAGATAGGCCGCGCCGCTGTCGGTGGAGCCGGCGTCGGTGGCGATGGCTTGCGCCCCCCTGGCCAGGCCGTAGGCGAGTTCCTCTTCCCTCACGCCGGCCCCCAGCGAGCCGACGGGGACCAGTATCCTGATTGGACCGTCTTCCATCCCTAATCCCGTTCCTTCCGTTTCCAAGCGCGGCGAGCCTTATCGGTTTCGAATTCAATCCGTCAACAAAATGGATCCAAAATGTTGACGTGCTGCGTCCAACGCCAGTAAGCACCCTCTCAAGGCCGCAGGCCAGACAGAAGAAGAGGGGATTGGAACGTGCGGGAACATCGGACCATGTGGGCGTGCGGCGTGGCCGCGGCGGCCCTGTTGAGCGGCCAGAACGCCCATGCGCAGGCGTCGGGCCAGGAGAGCGCGGTGGGCATGCTGGAAGAGGTGGTCGTCACCGCCCAGCGGCGCAGCGAGAGCCTGCAGGACGTGCCGGTGACCGTCACCGCCTTCGGCGCCGAGCGGGTCGAGGAGGCGCGCATCCGCCAGGTCGAGGACGTGGCCGGGCTGACGCCGGGCCTGCAGTTCGACGCCTTCCCCTCCTCGCAGCCGCGCGTGGCCATCCGCGGCATCGGCTCCTCGGACCGGGGCGCGGCCGGCGATCCCAGCGCCGCGGTCTTCCTGGACGAGATCTATATCGGCCGCCCGGCGGCCGTGGCCTTCGACGCCTTCGACGTGGAGCGGATCGAGGTGCTCAAGGGTCCGCAGGGCACGCTCTTCGGCCGCAACGTGGTCGGCGGGGCGATCAACATCGTCACGGCGCGGCCGCGGCTCGGGACGTTCGATGCGGCGGCCGAGGCCACCGTCGGCAACTATGAACGGTTGGAAGGCGCGGCGATGTTCAACGCGCCGTTCGCGGACGGCAACGCCGCGCTGCGGTTCAGCGGCGCCTGGCGCACCCACGAAGGCTATGTCCGCAACACCTTCACGGGCGACCGGGTGGAGGACCGGGACACGCGCAGCGGCCGCATCTCCCTGCGCGCTGAGCCCGAGCCGGACCTGCGCATCCTGGCGACCATCGACGGCACGCGCAGCCGCGAGACGGGACCGGCCCAGCACGTGCTCGATCTCGACGCCGGCGATCCGATGTCGGCCTTCTGGACCGTCGACCGCGACCGCGACGAGACCGCCGGCTCCTATGCCGGCTACCAGAACCGCGACACCTGGGGGATGCGCCTGCAGATCGAGCGGGACCTGCCGTTCGCGACGCTCAGCTATATCGGCTCCTATCGCGACCTCGACTATGCCGCGGCCTACGACTTCGACGGCGGCAATCCGAGCTTCAACCTGATCGACATCTCCGGCGGCAACGACGAGCAGACGTCCTTCTCCAGCCATGAGCTGCGCCTGGGCGCCCTGCCGGAAAGCGCGGTGCAGTGGGTCGCCGGGGCCTATCTCTTCCAGAGCGAGACCGACCGGCGGGACATCCTGGACCTGGACATCGCCGGCGCCGCCGGGCGGGAGGGCTACACCCAGGCCGCCGAGCTCAAGAGCTACGCCGTCTTCGCCGACGTCACGGCGCCGGTGAGCGACCAGCTCTCCGCCATCGCGGGGGTCCGCTACACTCGCGACGACAAGGACTACCGGATCGACAACCTGGCGGGCTCGGCGCTCTTCCGCGCCGGCGAGCGGTTCGACGTGGCCGTCTCCGACACCTACGAGGCGGTGACCTGGCGCGCCGGCCTGACCTGGAAGCCGGTGGAGGACCACATGCTCTACGGCATGGTCTCGCGCGGCTTCAAGAGCGGGGGGTTCCAGGACACGCCCGCCAGCGGGGCCGACGCCGCCGACGGCTACGAGCCGGAATTCGCCACCCAGTACGAGCTGGGCCAGAAGAGCGTCTTCATGGACGGGCGTGTGGTGTGGAACAACACGCTCTACCTGATGACCTACGAGGACCTGCAGACGCGCCGGACCCTGCCCAACCTGTCGGTCGTCACCGACAACGCCGGCGAGGCGACGATCAAGGGCTACGAGACCTACCTGCAATGGCGGCCCTTCGCCGGCGCCAGTCTGGTGGCCAGCTACGCCTATACCGACGCCACCTTCGACGAGTTCGAACCCGAGCCGGGCGTCGACTACGCCGGCAACCGCATCTCGCGCACGCCGGAGCACAAGCTGGTGGTCTCGCCGGCCTATACGCTGGGCCTGGCCAGCGGCGCGGACCTGCGCTTCGCCGTCGACTACGCCTATGAGAGCCGCATCTTCGACGACAACTCGAACGAGGGGCCGGAGGTGCGCGATCCGACGCACTTCGTCGACGCCCGGGTGATCTTCACCGACCCCTCGCGCCGCTGGACGGTCTCGCTGTGGGGCAAGAACCTGACGGACGAGGTCACGCGCACCTTCCAGTCGGTGTTCCTGGGCGCCAACTTCGGGGCCTACAACCCGCCGCGCACCTACGGCCTCAGCCTCAACTGGACCTACTGATCC
>CAYQPL010000200.1:2950-4605 GCA_964419395.1 uncultured Phenylobacterium sp.
CGCTCAGCGGCGGTTTGAGGTGACTGGCGAGGCGCACTTCACCGCCCTCACGCAGCGCTTCGTCGATTTGGTCGTGAGCAAGCGTTCGTACGCCACGGGAGGCTCCACGCACAACGAGCTGTGGGGGCCCGCATTCGAGCTCGGCCACTCGCTCGGCGCGGGCGCCCCCGGCAGATTCGAGGCGCGCCCGCGACCCCAGCCCGAGCCCCCCCCCCGCCACGGCTGCGCTCGGGAGCGCCTCATGAACCTATCCCTGCTCGGCTTCACCGCCCTCGCCGTCTTCATGGCCCTGGTCATGACGCGCCGGCTGTCGGCGGTGGCGGCGCTGATCCTGGTCCCCATCGTCTTCGGGCTGATCGCCGGCTTCGGCGCGGGGCTCGGCGACATGATGCTCGAAGGCGTGGTGGAGGTGGCCCCCACCGCGCTGATGCTGATCTTCGCGCTGCTCTACTTCGCGGTGATGATCGAGGCGGGCCTCTTCGAGCCGCTGGTGCGCAAGATCCTGCAGGTGACCGGCGACGATCCGGTCCGCGTCGTGGTCGGCAGCGCCGTCCTGGCGATGGTGGTGTCGCTGGACGGGGACGGGGCGACGAGCGCCATCGTCACCATCTCGGCCATGTATCCGGTCTATCGGCGGCTCGGCCTCAATCCCTTGATCCTCGCCGTGCTGCTGGGCCTGAGCAACACCCTGATGAACTGGCTGCCCTGGGGCGGACCGGCGGCGCGGGCGGCGCTGGCCCTGCGCATCGAGGTCATGGACATCGTCGGTCCGCTGCTGCCGGCGCTCGGCCTGTCCCTGCTGGCGGTGCTCGGCCTCGCCTACATGCTGGGCCGGATGGAGCGCCGGCGCCTGGCCGCGGCGGGCGAGCCCGTCGCGCCGCCGGCCGACGAGGAGATGATCGCCTTCGAGCCGAAGCGCACGCGCAACCTGTGGCTCAACCTGCTGCTGACCCTGGGCCTGATCGGCGGCATGCTGAGCGGGATCGCGCCGCTGCCGGCGGTGGTGATGGGCGGTTTCGCCATCGCCGCCACCGTCAACTTCCCCCGGCTCTCGGAGCAGAAGGCGGCGCTGGCCGCGCACGGCGAGACCATCCTGATGATCGTCTCCCTGATCTTCGGCGCCGGCGCCTTCACCGGCATCCTCGGCGGGACGGGCATGATCGACGCCATGGCCCAGAGCCTGGTTTCGACCATTCCCGACCCGCTCGGGCCGTTCATGGGCCCGATCACCGCCCTGATCAGCATGCCGCTGCTGATGTTCATGTCGAGCGACGCCTTCTACTTCGGCATCGTGCCGGTGATGGGGGCGACCGGCGCAGCCTATGGCGTGCCGCCGGAAGTGATCGGCCGCGCCGCCCTGATGGGCCTGCCGCTGCACGCGCTCAGCCCGTTCATCGCGCCCATCTATCTGGTGGCCAGCCTGATCCGCGCCGATGTGGGCCAGCTTCAGCGGTTCGGCCTGCCCTGGGCCGTGCTGCTGTCGGTGTTCGCCACCCTGGCGGCCATGGTCACCGGCGCGATCTTCATTCCGTCGTGATCGCCCGCCGGTCTTCCACTGCAATACGAGGTTCGAAATGCCTGACGATTCAAGCGGTATGTCGACGTCCCTGAAGGGCAAGGTGAGCGCCGAGGAATGGCAGGCGCGGGTGGACCTG
>CAYQPL010000201.1:0-361 GCA_964419395.1 uncultured Phenylobacterium sp.
CCCGCGCGCTCGGCCGCACCAGCGCGGGCCTGATGCGGGACGGCGCCGGCGCGGACATGGTCGCCATCTCGCTGGACGGCTTCGACACCCATGCCCGCCAGCCGGGGCAACTGGCCGTGCGGCTGGCCTATCTCGACGCGCTGATCGACGGCCTGCAGGCGGGGCTCGGACCCGACTGGGCCCAAACGGTCGTCCTTGTGGTCACCGAGTTCGGCCGGACGGTGCGGGTGAACGGGACGGGCGGCACCGACCACGGCACGGCGTCGACCGCTCTGCTGCTGGGCGGCGGACTGAAACGCGGCGGGATCATCGGCGACTGGCCGACGCTGAACGAGGCGAAGCTCTACGAGAACCGGGACCT
>CAYQPL010000201.1:371-789 GCA_964419395.1 uncultured Phenylobacterium sp.
CGCCCACGCTGGACATGCGCAGCCTGTTCAAGGGCGTGCTGGGCGACCATATGGGCGTCGACCGCCGCGCGCTCGACACCACCGTCTTTCCCGACAGCGCGGCCGCTCGGCCGCTCGCCAATCTCGTCTAGCGACGCTTTCGACCGAACGGCTCCGGGTCGGCCTCGTGCTCGTCGAAGCCGAAGCGGGCGAAGCCCGCCTTCATTTCCGGGCTCAGCGGCGCCTCCAGGATCAACATGCCGCTGGACGGATGCGGCAGGGTCAGCCGCCGGGCGTGCAGCTGCAGCTTCAGGTCGCCCGACAGCTCGGCCGAGGCGTCGGTCCGGTACTTCGGATCGCCGAGGATCGGATGGCCCATGGCCAGCATGTGGGCGCGCAGCTGGTGGGTGCGACCCGTCACGGGTTCAAGCGCGACCCA
>CAYQPL010000201.1:799-4088 GCA_964419395.1 uncultured Phenylobacterium sp.
AGCAGGTGGGTGCGGCAGGAGTGGGGCCGCAGGGCCATCCAGGCCGCGCGGGGGCCGGCGCGGGAGACGGTGACGAACTCCGTCTCGGCCGGATCGGCCTTGGGATCGCCCTTCTCGGCCGGCACGACCATCTCGCGGTCGCCGACGCCCTTCTTGACCAGCGGCAACTCCAGCACGCCCTCGGTGGGCCGCGGGTTGCCCGCGACCAGGGCCCAGTAGGTCTTCTGCGCCTTGCGCCGCGCAAAGGCGCCTGACAGGCGCGCCGCCGCCTGGGGCGTCTTGCCGAGCACCAGGACGCCGGAGGTGTCGCGGTCGAGCCGGTGGACCAGACGCGGGCGCTCCAGGCCTTCGCCCCAGGCGCCGAGCAGACGGTCGATGTGGTTCTTGGTCTTGGTGCCGCCCTGGACGGCGAGGCCGGAGGGCTTGTTCAGCGCCAGCACCTCCTCGTCCTCATAGATGACGAGACCGCGAACGAAAGCGATGTCGCGGGGATGCAGGCCAGGCTTGCCCCCCTCCCCCTTCTCCGGCGCGTCCGGAATGGGCGGCACGCGCACCGTCTCGCCGCCGTCCAGGCGCGTATCGGGCATGGCGCGGGCGCCGTCGACGCGCACCTGGCCGGAGCGGATCAGCTTGTGCAGCTGGCCCTGGGGCAGGTGCGGCCAGCGCCGGCGAAACCAGCGGGCCAGGCGCACCCCGCCCTCGCCGTAGTCGACGACGATGTTGCGGACCTCGCGCATCAGGCGAACCTCCGGGCGAGATAGAGGCCGGCGAACAGGGCGGCGACCGACAGGATCACCGAGAGGACCGCGTAGAGGCCGGCGCCCGCCAGCTCCCGGCGTTCGATCATCAGCGCCGTCTCCAGCGAGAAGGCCGAAAAGGTGGTGAAGCCGCCCAGCAGGCCGACCCCCAGCAGCAGGCGCAGGCGTTCCTGCTCCAGCCCGCCGCGCAGGGCGAGCCAGCCGGCCAGCAGCCCCATCAGCAGACCGCCGAGGAGGTTGGCGGCGAAGGTGCCGTAGGGCCAGGCCGAGCCGAACTGCCGCAGGGCGACCACGCCCAGGCCGTAACGCGCCGCGGCGCCCAGGCCGCCGCCCAGGCCGACGAGGAGAAGCTTTTCCATGGCCCCTTATGCCGCCGCCCGCGCCGCACGCCTAGGGGACGCAGGTCAGGCGCGCGGTCGCAGGGAGTCGTGGACGGAACGGGCGTCGTAGGCGTTGGGGTCGCTGGGCCGTTCGCCCCGGCCCATCAGGACCTCGATGCTCTGGACCACCGCCGGGCCGCCGCCCAGGGAGAAGGTGGTGCCGACGCCGATGCCCACGGCGGTCCGCCCGCCATAGGAGCCGCCGCCGGTGCCGAGCGACAGGCGCGGCCCGCGATCGGGCCGGCCGTCGGTGGCCCGGTCGGTGATGCGGAACCAGTCGTAGCCCTGCTCCAGCGTCAGGTCGGCGGCCCGCAGCAGGGCGTAGTCGGCCACCTGCTGCGGCGGGGCGCCGGGGCCGCCCTGATAGATCACGCGGTAGCGGCCGGGCTCGATGCGGTATTCCGAATAGCCGGCGCTGCGGGGGCCATAGGCGGGGCCATAGGCGCTGGGCGCGGTGGCGCAGGCCGACAGGGCCAAAACGAGGGCGATGGGAGCGAGAAGCCGGCTCATGGGCTTCAAACGCCGGCTTGCGCCCCCTGTTCCCCCCAGCCGGTGGCGGGGACGAGGCCCAGGGCGCCGGCCAGCGCCTGGAAGTCCTCCGGCGGCGGGGCGCGCAGCGTCATCCGCCCGCCGCCCGGATGGGGAAAGGTGAGCGCGGCAGCGTGCAGCATCAGCCGTGGAACGCCCTGGCCGCCCAGCATCAGCGCCCCGCCATAGCGCACGTCGCCGGCGATCGGCCGGGCGAGGTTCGCCATATGCACCCGTAGCTGGTGCATGCGGCCGGTCTCGGGGCGGAGTTCGACCAGCGCCGCCGTCTCGCTCGCCGCCAGGGTGCGGTAGCGGCTGAGCGCAGTCTCGGCGTCCGGATGATCGGCGTCGCAGACCCGCATGTAGGCCTCGCGCCCCGCCTCCTCGCGGCGCAAGGGGGCCTCAACCTTGCCCTCGCGGGGCTCGGGGGCGCCGGGCGCGACGAGGGCGAGATAGGTCTTGGCGAACTTGCGCGCCATCATCGCCTTGCCGAGCGCGCTGGCGGCCGGCTGCGTCTTGGCCGTCAGGATGACGCCGGACGTATCGCGATCCAGGCGGTGGATCAGCCGGGGCCGCGCCTTTCCCGGCTTGGCGAAGGCGTAGAGCAGCTCGTCCAGCGTATGCACCTGGCCGCGCCCGCCCTGGCTCGACAGGCCCGCGGGCTTGTTGAGCGCCAGGATATGCGGGTCCACGAACAGGACGAGGCTGCGGACGAAGGCGCCCTCCTCGGGCGAAAGCTGGATCGTGCGCAGCGGCATCACGGCGAAGCGTCTAGCGCAGAACCCCCGCGCGGGACATGGCCCAGGCGTACCAGATGAAGAAGAGGCCGCCGGCGGCGATCATCAGGGACATCGGCAGGTTCATCATCGCCGCGCCGTCCGGCATGGCGCGGGCGTAGGCCACGCTGCCCAGAAAGCCGATCAGCGACAGGACGAAGAGCGGGAGCGCCCAGCGCGAACGCAGAAGCAGCAGCACGCTGCCGCCCACGGCGGTCCAGACGCCGAGCGCCCAGACGGCGTTCATCCACACCGGATAGGCGTCCATGAAGGCGATCTGCGCCTCCGTCATCCCCACCTGGCGGTAATAGGCCGCCCCCTTGAGCTGGCTCATCACATAGTCGTAGGCGCCGTAGCCGTTCCACAGGAGGGCGAGGCCGCCCACCAGCCAGAGATGCCAGGGCGCGCCGCGCCCCCCGGGCGCCGCCTGAGTGGACATGGTCGTTCTCCCCCAAAAGGACCCAGGGAGGCTACGCCCACGGGGAACCGATAACAATGTTCTTCGGCGTCAGCCGCGACCTTCACGGGCCGCGCGCCAACGATCGAGGCGCGCCTTGATCTCCGCCTCGGCGCCCTCGCCCTTCGGCGCATAGAAGGTCCGCCGCTCCATCTCGTCGGGGAAGTAGTTCTGGCCGGAGAAGCCGCCCTCGACGTCGTGGTCGTAGGCGTAGCCCTTGCCGTAGCCCAGCTCCTTCATGAGCTTGGTCGGCGCATTGCGGATGTGGGCCGGCGGCATGAGCGAGCCGGTCTCGCGCGCCGCGCGCTGGGCGGCCTTGAAGGCGACATAGACGGCGTTGGACTTGGGCGCGGTGGCGAGATGAACCGCGAGCTGGGCGCGCGCGCTCTC
>CAYQPL010000201.1:4098-4573 GCA_964419395.1 uncultured Phenylobacterium sp.
CGTCGAGCGCGAGCGCGATCTCGCCCGCGGGACTGCCCAGGAAGTCGTAGGTGTCCTTGGCGGCGTTGGCGAGAACCAGCGCCATGGGATCGGCCGCCCCGATATCCTCGGCGGCCGTGCGGATCAGCCGCCGGGCGATGTAGAGCGGGTCCTCCCCGCCCCCAAGCATGCGCGCCAGCCAGTAAAGGGCCGCGTCGGGATCGGAACCGCGGATCGACTTATGCAAGGCCGAGATGAGGTTGTAGTGCTCCTCGCGGTCCTTGTCGTAGGCCGGACTGCGCTTCTGCAGAACCTGACCCAGCTCCCTGGTCGAGAGCGGCTTGGCCGCGCCGATGTTGAAGAGGGTCTCGGCCAGCGTCAGCAGATAGCGGCCGTCGCCGTCGGCCCGGGCGACCCGGGCGGCGCGCGCCGCAGGCGCCCGCGGCAGTTAGCGGCCCACGTGCGGCACGGGCAAGGCGCGCAGGCGGGTCAGCGC
>CAYQPL010000202.1:0-300 GCA_964419395.1 uncultured Phenylobacterium sp.
GCGACGCCGCGCTGGGCCGACACGCTGGGCGTGGGTTCCCAGGACATCGCCTTCGACCTCGACAAGCTGAACCAGTACGCCAGCGCCTCGACCGTGAAGGTGGTCAACCCCGACGGCGCCACGGTCGGCACCGTGGTGGGCGTGGAGGTCGACGAACTGGGCGTCGTTTCCGCCATCTTCGACAACAGCCAGGTGCGCAAGATCGCCCAGATTGGGGTGGCCACCTTCGCCAACCCCGACGGTCTGCGCGCGGTCAGCGGCAACTCCTACCGCGCGACGATCGAGAGCGGCGAGTTCGTG
>CAYQPL010000202.1:310-4560 GCA_964419395.1 uncultured Phenylobacterium sp.
GGCGGGTCTCGGCGGAGCCGGTTCGAATTCGACCTCGACGCTCGAAAACTCCACCGTCGACCTGTCGGCCGAGTTCACCGGCCTGATCACCACGCAGAAGGCCTACTCGGCATCCTCGCGCATCATCACAACAGCCGACCAGATGCTGGAGGAACTTATCAATATGCGCCGATAACTTGGAGAGTAACTGAGAATTAGCAGAGGTTAATCGCCTCTGACTACTTAGACTGTATCATTTCAGTACACGGGGGAGCGAATGGTTATTCCGATTTTCACTATCGGGATTCACCAGCTGTTATGTCAGCAGGCCTATGGTCTGTCCCAACGATGATGGTGGGAAAGGCGTAAAGCCATGTTGCAACAACAGCAGACCCGGACGAACAGTCGAGGGGAGCCCTACGTGATCGGCCCGACCGGCGCGCCCCTGACGTTGGCCGATCTGCCGCCGCCGGACACCGGTCGTTGGGTGCTCCGTCGCAAGGCGGAGGTGGTCGCGGCGGTGCGCGGCGGCCTCCTCAGCCTCGAGGATGCTCTGCGTCGGTACGACCTCACGTCCGAGGAATTCCTGGCGTGGCAGAAGTCCATCGACCGGCACGGCATGGCCGGCCTGCGGACCACGCGCCTGCAGCAGTATCGCTGAACCTCACTCCCCCAGGTTGGTTCGCGACACGCGGCCGCGCTCCTAGAGCGCGGCCGTTCTTCTTTGCCCTGACGCCTCTTGTCCGCAATCGGGCCGGCGATGGCACGACCGTCGCAATTGTCCGCCCAAAATGGGCGTGGGGGGCTGCGACGTGTCGAAAGAGGACAGTTTCTATTTCATCCTGGCCGGGGCGCTGGTGTGGAGCGCGGCGACGCTCTTCTATGCGGCCTTCGCCGGCGGTCTGATCGAGCAGGCCTTCTGGTTCTATGCGCTCAACGCCGCCCTGGCGACCGCGGCCCTGACCTTCTTCTTCCACGTCACCGCCCGCCTACGGCATCTACCGGCGCGGCGGCGTCCGCTGGCCGCCCTGACCTTCTCCGCCCCCGGCGTCTTCGGCGCGGCCGTGGTGATCATGAACTTCCAGGTCCTGATGCCGGGCCTGCCGCCGGAAAGCCTCGGCCGCTACGGCGCCTTCGTCGTCGTCGCCTACGGCGCCCTGCTGGCGCTCTGCCTAGAGCGGCCGGCGAAGACGGCGTGAGGCCCCGGCGGTGGCGGCGTCGAAGCCGGCCTCGGAAATCTTGCGCACCACCACGACGATCCGCTCGCGCTCGCCCGGCCGCCGCTCGACCAGCAGGCGGGCGACCTGGGCGTCGTCGTGGAAGACGTAGCCCTTGACGGCGTCGAGGATGGCCTTGGCGAGATTGTCGAGGTCGAGCCAGGGCGGATCGCCCACATACTCCATGCCGATCTCGACGGCGTACTCGCCCCAGGCCGGCCGGGAGCCGCGCCAGGCCTTGCGGAAGAATTCGTAGATCAGGGGCTTGTAGTACTTGGCCTGGGTCGTCAGGCCGTCGACCACCACCTCCAGCCCGGCCTCGCTCTCGCGGGCGCGCACCTTGCCATGGTGGGTCCAGCCGTCGTTCATGGCCCTTCCTAGCGCGCGGACGCTTTGCAGTCTCGCCCCGCCTCGCTAAACCCGGCGCGACAATTTCCGGCTGGAGACATGCGATGAGCGCGACCCGCACCGAAACCGACACCTTCGGCCCCATCGAGGTACCGTCCGACCGCTACTGGGGCGCGCAGTCCCAGCGCAGCATCGGCAACTTCAAGATCGGCTGGGAGAAGCAGCCCCAGCCGGTGGTCCGCGCCCTCGGCGTCGTCAAGCGCGCCGCAGCCGAGGCCAATATGGAGCTCGGCCGGCTCGACCCGAAGATCGGCGCGGCGATCGTGCAGGCGGCCCAGGAGGTGATCGACGGCAAACTCGACGACCACTTCCCCCTCGTCGTCTGGCAGACCGGCTCCGGCACCCAGTCGAACATGAACGCCAACGAGGTGATCTCGAACCGCGCCATCGAGATCCTGGGCGGGGAAATGGGCTCCAAGTCGCCGGTCCATCCGAACGACCACGTCAATATGAGCCAGTCGTCCAACGACACCTATCCGACGGCCATGCACATCGCCTGCGCCGAGCAGGTGGCCCGCGAGCTGATGCCGGCGCTGGAGCACCTGCACGCCGCCCTGAAGGCCAAGACCACCGCCTTCGACCACATCATCAAGATCGGCCGCACCCACACGCAGGACGCCACGCCGCTGACGCTCGGCCAGGAGTTCTCCGGCTATTCGCAGCAGGTGGCCAACGGCGTCCGGCGGCTGAAGGAAAGCCTCTACGGCCTCTACGAGCTGGCCCAGGGCGGCACCGCCGTGGGCACCGGCCTCAATGCGCCGGTCGGCTTCGCCGAGAAGGTGGCCGAGAAGATCGCCGCCATCACCGGCCTGCCCTTCGTCACCGCGCCCAACAAGTTCGAGGCGCTGGCCGCCCACGACGCCATGGTCTTCAGCCACGGCGCGATCAACACCGTGGCCGGCTCGCTGTTCAAGATCGCCAACGACATCCGCTTCCTGGGCTCGGGCCCGCGTTCGGGCCTGGGCGAGCTGTCCCTGCCCGAGAACGAGCCGGGCTCGTCCATCATGCCCGGCAAGGTGAACCCGACCCAGTGCGAGGCGCTGACCATGGTCTGCGCCCAGGTGTTCGGCAACCAGGCGACCATGACCTTCGCCGGCGCCTCGGGCCATTTCGAGCTCAACGTCTTCAATCCGGTGATGGCCTACAACTTCCTGCAGTCGTGCCGCCTGCTGGCCGACGCCGCCGTCTCCTTCACCGACAACTGCGTGGTCGGCATCGAGGCCCGGGAGGACAACATCAAGGCGGCGCTCGAGCGCTCCCTGATGCTGGTCACCGCGCTCGCGCCGAAGATCGGCTACGACAACGCCGCCAAGATCGCCAAGACGGCGCACAAGAACGGCACGACCCTGCGCGACGAGGCCGTGGGCGGCGGCTACGTCACCAACGAGGAGTTCGACGAGGTCGTCCGCCCGGAGAAGATGATCTCCCCCGGTTGAGGCTGAAGGGTTCGGCGCGGCCGGCGGCGACGCCGGCCCGCGGGCCTCAGGTCCGCCGCGCCACCGCGAAGTCGGCGAGGTCGCCCAGGGCGGCGCGCCACGCCCCATCGGGGAAGACGGAGAGCGCGGCCTTGGCGCTGCGGGCGTAGCCTAGGGCGGCGTCCATGGTGGCGTCGAGCGCCCCGCTGTCGCCGACCAGCTGGCGGGCGCGGTCGAAGTCGGCGTCCGTCTGCTCGCGCGCATCGACGGTGCGAACCCAGAAGTCCCGCTCCTGCGCGCCGGTGCGGGCGATGGCGAGGATCAGCGGCAGGGTCGCCTTGCCTTCGCGGAAGTCGTCGCCGGGGTTCTTGCCCAGGGTTTCGCTGGCGCCGGAATAGTCCAGGGCGTCGTCGACCAGCTGGAAGGCGAGACCGAGGTCCTGGCCGTACTGCCGCAGGGCCCGGCGCTGCTCGGCGCTGGCGTGGGCGCCCACCGCGCCCGCCTCGGCGGCGGCGGCGAACAGCTCGGCCGTCTTGGACTTGATGATCTCCAGATAGACGTCCTGATCGAGATCGAGATCGTGCGCGCGGGTCAGCTGCAGCACCTCGCCCTCGGCGATCACGCGGCTGGCCCGGGCCAGAATCTCCAGGGCCGGCATGGAGTTGGTCTCCACCATCAGCTCGAAGGCGCGGGCGAAGAGGAAGTCGCCGACCAGCACGCTGGAGGGCGCCCCCCAGATCAGGTGGGCGGCCACCTTGCCGCGGCGCAGCTCGGAGGAATCGACCACGTCGTCGTGCAACAGGGTCGCGGTGTGGATGAACTCCACCGCCGCGGCCAGCTTGCGGCAGGAATCGTCGGTCGCGCCGGCGAGGCGCGCAGCGGCCACCGTCAGCAGAGGGCGCAGGCGCTTGGCCGAACCGCCGATCAGGTGTTCGGCGAGCGCCGGGATGACGGCCACCGGGCTCTGCATCCGGTCGCGGATCAGCGCGTCCACGCCGGCCATGTCCGGGCCGGCGAGCTTGAGGAGGTGATCGAGACTGACCGGCTTGGCCTGGGTGGCGGCGGGGGCGGCGTCCAAGACGAGGGAACTCCAGTTTGGGCGGGCCCCTCCGGGCGGCCCGCCGTTGCGTCCGGACAATGGTCACGCGATAGGGGGCGGTCAAGGCGCGCGCGCGCCCATGGAGCCGGTCGATGACCCCCCCCGTCCCCCCCCAGCCCGAAAGCCAGCGCA
>CAYQPL010000203.1:0-4512 GCA_964419395.1 uncultured Phenylobacterium sp.
GCAGGAAGTCGACGAGGCTGCGGCCCACCACCTCGTCGGGCGCATAGCCGAGCTGCGAGGAAGACGGCGAGGCGTAGCGAACGACCCCCGCGCGGTCCACGCGCAGGAGGATGTCGTGGCAGTGGTCCGCCAGGAGACGGTAGCGCGTCTCGCTGGCGCGCAGCTCCGTCAGGGCGCGCCGTTCCTCGGTGACGTCCTGGATGACGCCGAGCAGGCCGCACGGTTCGCCGTCGGCGTCGTGGTCGACCCGGGCCCGCGTGCGCACCCATCGTTCCGCTCCGTCGCCGGCCCGCTGGAGGCGCAGGGCGCAGTCGAAGCCGTCGCCGGACCGCCAGGCCTGCGCGATCAGCTCGTGGACCCGGCGCTGGTCGTCGGGATGGTACAGCCGAAGGGCCGCCTCGAGGTCGGGCGGGCCGTTCTCCCGCGAGAGGCCGT
Source organism: uncultured Phenylobacterium sp. (assembly GCA_964419395.1). Lineage (GTDB taxonomy): Bacteria > Pseudomonadota > Alphaproteobacteria > Caulobacterales > Caulobacteraceae > Phenylobacterium. Next base: position 436 of record CAYQPL010000203.1, read on the forward strand.
GGATGTCGAACACGCCGTCCGACCAGTGGGTGACGCCGAGGTCCCGGTCGATCCGCCAGTGGCCGATGCCGGCCGCCTGCTCGGCCATTTCCAGGGTGCGCGCCTGCTCGACGACGCGCGCGTCGGCTTCACGCCGGACGCGGAGTTCGTGGCCGAGGCGCAGGGCGTCCTCCACCGCCGTCGCCAGGGTGCGCAGCTGCGCCTGGGCGGTGCCGTCCATCGGCGGGCGCGGCGCGGTGTCGGCCACGCATAACGTGCCGATCGGCTCGCCATCCGGCGCATGAAGCAGCGCGCCGGCGTAGTAGCGGATGAACGGCGCCCCGACCACGTAGGCATAGGCGGCGAAGCGCGGGTCCTCATGGGTGTCGCAGACCTCGAACACCGGCGCATCGCCCAGGGCGGCGTAGTGGCAGAAGGAGCCGTCCCGCGGAACGACGCTCTCCTGAAGCCCGATGTGGCTGCGGAACCACTGCTGGTCGCCGTCAGCAGGCTCACCATGCCCATCGGCGCGCCGAAGATCTGCGTCGCCAGCCGGGTGAGCGAGTCGAACGTCTCCGCCGGCCCCGAATCGAGGGCGCCCAGCCGGCGCGCGCGCGAGGCGTAAGCGTCGCGCTGCGAGCGCGTGGAGTTCTTCCCAACCATGGGTGGATGCTTCGCCCGGCGTGCTTAAGGACACCTTGCGCACGACCTGCGACGCGCCGCCGCAGCTCTAGGCTGTATCGCGGACACGCAGGTTTGCCTCAGGCGGCAGGTTATGCTTGTTCACCCAGGACGACGCCGGGACGGTCCGATCCCCGCGCAGCATTAGGAGAACGCTCATGACCGAGGCCGCTCTGCCTCCCGGCTGGCCCGCCATGTCCATCGCCGACGCCCACGCCCTGCTGACGGCGCCGGGCACGCCCTTCGAAACCGAGGAGGTGGAGGTCCGTGGCGTCAAGCTGAAGGTCTGGAAGAATTCCCCCGCCTCGCTGCGCGACGTGGTCGAGGCGGCCCGCGCCCACGGCGAGAAGATCTTCCTGGTCTACGAGGACGAGCGCGTCAGCTTCGAGGCCTTCTATCGCGCCGTCTCGGCGCTTTCGCGTGAGTTCGCCGCCAAGGGCGTGAAGAAGGGCGACCGCGTCGCGATCGTCATGCGCAACCTGCCCGAGTGGGTGGCGGCCTTCTATGCCGGCGCCGCCCTGGGCGCCATCGTCACGCCCCTGAACGCCTGGTGGACCGGGCCGGAACTGGAATACGGCCTGACCGATTCCGGCACCAAGGTGCTGATCGTCGACGCCGAGCGCTACGAGCGTCTGACCGAGCACATCCCGAACTGCCCGGACCTGGTCCATGTCTATGTCTCGCGCGAGAGCGACGAGATCGCCCACCCCGAGGTGAGCTGCCTGGAGAACATCATCGGCGCCCCCAACGACTGGGCCAAGCTGCCGGACCAGCCGCTGCCGCCGGTGGAGATCGGCCCCGACGACGACGCCACCATCTTCTACACCTCCGGCACCACGGGCCGGCCGAAGGGGGCGCTGGCCACCAACCGCGGCGTCAACTCCAACATCCTGACGGCCGCCTGCGCCGGCGCCCGCCGCTTCCTGCGCCGCGGCGAGATGCCGCCCGCGCCGGACCCGAACGCGCCGCAGCGCTCGTCGCTGATCTCGATCCCGTTCTTCCACGTCACCGGCTGCATGGCCGTGCTGAACACCAGCCTGTTCGCCGGCGCCAAGCTGGTGATGATGTACAAGTGGGACGTGATCCGCGCCTTCGAGCTGATCGAGCGTGAGAAGATCCAGTCGGCCGGCGGCGTGCCGACCATCGCCTGGCAGCTGATCGAGCATCCGGCCCGCAAGGACTACGACCTGTCCTCGCTGGAGTCGGTGGCCTATGGCGGCGCGCCCTCGGCGCCCGAACTGGTGCGCCGCATCAGCGAGGCCTTCCCGAAGTCGCAGCCCGGCCAGGGCTGGGGGATGACCGAGACCTGCGCCACGGTGACCAGCAACGGCGCCGAGGACTATGTGAACCGGCCCGACAGCTGCGGCCCGGCCGCACCCGTCGCGGAGCTGAAGATCATGGACCCGGCCGACGGCGAGACCGAGCTGCCGGTCGGCCATGTGGGCGAACTGTGGGCCAAGGGGCCGATGGTGGTGAAGGCCTACTGGAACAAACCCGAGGCGACGGCCCAGACCTTCGTCGACGGCTGGGTGCGGACCGGCGACCTGGCGCGCCTGGACGAGGAAGGCTTCTGCTACATCATCGACCGGGCCAAGGACATGCTGATCCGGGGCGGTGAGAACATCTACTGCGTCGAGGTGGAGAACGTCCTCTACGACCATCCGGCGGTGATGGACGCCGCCATCGTCGGCGTGCCGCACAAGACGCTCGGCGAGGAGCCCGCCGCGGTGGTCACGCTGAAGCCGGGCGCCGAGGCGACCGAGCAGGAGCTGCGCGCCCACGTGGCCGAGCACCTGGCCGCCTTCAAGGTGCCGATCGCGGTCAAGTTCTGGCACGAGACCCTGCCGCGCAATCCCAACGGCAAGATCCTGAAGAACGAGCTCAAGAAGCTGTTCGAGGACAAGGCCGACGCCTGATCCATGGGGCGGAAGCGCGCCGACCTCGTCCTGGTCGAGCGCGGCCTGTTCGAAAGCCGCGCCAAGGCCCGGGCCGCCATCGAGGCGGGCCGGGTCCTGGCCGGCGGCGAGGCGGTGCGTAAAGCCTCCGACCTGATCGAGGCGGACGGCGAGATCGTCGCGCAGGCGGCCTTTCCCTGGGTGGGACGCGCGGCGCTCAAGCTCGTCCACGCTCTCGACCTGTGGCCCGTCGCGATGGCCGGCCGGCGCGTTCTGGATATCGGCGCCTCGACCGGCGGCTTCACCGAGGTCTGCCTGGCGCGTGGCGCTGCTCACGTGGTCGCCGTGGATGTCGGGCGGGGGCAGCTGCACCCGAGACTGTTGCCGGATCCGAGGGTGACGAACCTTGAGGCCCAGGACGCCCGCGCCCTGACGCCGGAGCTCATCGGCGCGCCGCCGGACGTGATCGTTTGCGATGCGAGCTTCATCTCGCTGGCGAAGGTTCTGCCGCGCCCGCTCGAGCTTGCGGGGCCGGGGGCGGACCTGATCGCCCTGGTCAAACCCCAGTTCGAGGTCGGCCGCGAGGGCGTGGGCAAGGGCGGTGTGGTCAAGGATGCGGCGCTGCGGGAGCAGGCGCTTCAGGCCGCCTGCGCCTTTCTGGAAGGCGAAGGCTGGGCGGTGCGGGCGACCACGGAGAGCCCCATCTCCGGCGGCGACGGCAATCTGGAATATCTGGTCTGGGCCACGAAAAAGCCGCCCGCCTGAGGCGGACGGCTCTTCGATGTCCCTCAGGACGTCAGCCTAGTCGACGACCTGATAGCGGCCCGAGGAGTCACGGCAGACGCGGACGAAGCGCTTCTGGACCGCACCGTCGGGCATGTAGATCGGGCTCTCGGCCACGCTGCAGCCGTCGGCGCCGGGGCGCTGGGCGATGGGATAGGAGCGGCCGTAGCGGTCGTAGGCGTTTCCGTAATAGGCGCTGCGGTCGTAGCCGCTGCCATAGCCGTAGCGGTCATAGTCGTAGGACGAACCGTAGTAGCCGCTCGACCCGTAGCCGGAGCCGTAGCCCGAGCCATACCCGGACCCATAGCCCGAGCCGTAGCCGTTCGAGCTGTAGTAGCCGTTGTTGTAGGCGCCGTTGTAGGTGTTGTCGTAGGCCGAGCGCGAGCCCGGCGCGCAGGCGGCGCTGGAATTGCCGACGCCCGCGCCGATGGCCGCGCCGAGCGCGCCGCCCAGCAGGGCGCCTTCGGTGCGCACGCCGCCGGCCGCGGCGTTGGAGCCGATGGCCGCGCCGAGTGCGCCGCCGATCAGGGCCCCGGCCGTGCCGCGGTTGGTCTGGGCGCGGCGGCAGGGATCGTAATAGGCGCCCGACGAGCCGTAGTAGCCGGCCGACTGGGCTGCGGCGAAGGTGGGGATCGCCGCGCCGGCGGCCAAGGTGGCCAGACCCGCGACCGCGGCGAGCGAGCCCTTCGCAATGGTGGAACGATTGGACATGTCTGGCTCTCCCTTGAGCAACACGGCG
>CAYQPL010000204.1:0-4489 GCA_964419395.1 uncultured Phenylobacterium sp.
GCCGTTGTCCCCTTTTTTCCCCCCCCCCCCCCCCCCGCCTCGCTCCCCCTCTTTCCCCCTTCACACGGGCCGCGCGGGCCTCAGCGCGGAGTCGGTCGCAAGATCAGGCGACAGATGGCCGGCAGCACGAACAGGGTCAGGGCCGTCGCCGTCACCAGTCCACCGATGACCACGGTGGCGAGCGGCCGCTGGACCTCCGCGCCCGTTTCCGTCGCGAGCGCCATCGGCACGAAACCGAGCGACGCCACGAGCCCGTGCATCAGCACGGGGCGCAGCCGCTCCTTCGCCCTGTCGACGATGGCGTTATCGAGTGAGGCCCCCCTCTCGAGCCGCTGCCGAATGGCCGTCATCATCACCAGGCCGTTCAGCACCGCCACCCCGGACAGGGCGATGAACCCGACCGCGGCGGAAACCGAGAATGGCATGCCGCGCGCGGCCAAGGCGAACACCCCGCCGGCCAGGGCGAGCGGAATAGCTGAGAAGACCCCGAGCGCCGGCTTCACCCCGCCCAGGGCCATGTAGAGCAGCGCGAAGATCAAGAGGAAGCAGAGCGGCACGACAAGCGCCAGTCGCGCCTGCGCGGCCTTGAGGTTCTCATATTGCCCGCCCCACTCGACCCAGGCGCCGGGCGGGAGCTTGACCTCGCTTTCGACCTTCCGCTGCGCCTCGGCCACGAAGGAGCCGAGGTCGTTGCCGCGGACGTTCGCCTGCACCACCACGCGGCGCTTGCCGTTCTCCCGGCTCACTTGGTTCAGCCCTTCAGAATAGGCGAACCGCGCAACGTCGCGGAGCGGCACGGACCGCCGGGCGCCGCTGCCATCTTCCGGCAGGAGCACGGGCAACGCGGCCACGGCCTCAAGGTCGTTGCGGATGGCGTTCGGCAGACGCACGACGATGTCGAACCGGCGGTCGCCCTGGAAGACGAGGCCGGATTCCCGGCCGCCCATGGCCACCGCGATGGTGTCGGCGACCTCCTCGACGGTGAGGCCGAGGCGGCCGATCGCGTCGCGGTCGACTGTGATATCGAGGGTCGGGAAGCCCGTCGTCTGTTCGGCCTTGACGTCGGCCGCCCCGGGGACGGTCTGGAGCACGCTCGCCACCTGCCCCGCCGCCTGGGCCAGCGCATCGAGGTCGTCGCCATAGATCTTGATCGCGACGTCGCCACGCACGCCGGCGATGAGCTCGTTGAAGCGCATCTGGATCGGCTGGGTGAACTCGAAGACGTTGCCGGTGAGGCCTTCCAGCCGCTCTTCCATCCGCGTGACGAGTTCGGCTTTCGATTCGCCTTTGTTGGGCCATTCCTCCTGCGGCTTCAGGATGATGAAGCTGTCCGAGGCGTTCGGGGGCATCGGGTCGCTGGCGACCTCCGCCGTCCCGGTCTTGGAGTAGACGTAGGCGACCTCCGGGAAGCTGGCGATCGTGCGCTCCACTTGTCGCTGCATCCGCAAAGACTGCTCCAGCGAGGTGGAGGGGATGCGCAGCGCCTGGACCGCCATGTCCTTCTCATCCAGCTGCGGCGCGAATTCCCGCCCGAGGAAGCCGAAGACCACGCCAGCGGCGACGAACACGGCGGCCGCCGCCAAGATCACGGGCCAGGGACGACCGATTGTCTTTCGGAGCAAAGGCTCGTACCGCGTCTTCGCCCAGCGGATCGGGCGGACCTCCTTCTCAGCCACCTTGCCGCGGATCAGGAGGGCGATCATCGCCGGCACGAAGGTGAGCGACAGGATGAAGGCCGCGGCCAGGGCGAGCATCACTGTGATCGCCATCGGCGAGAAGGTCTTGCCTTCCACGCCGGTGAAGGTGAGGAGCGGCGCATAGACGAGAAGAATGATCGCCTGGCCATAGACCGTCGGCTGGATCATCTCCCGGGCGGCCTCGCGCGTTTCCTCGAGGCGCTCCTGGAGGGTCAGCAGCCGGCCCTCGTGGTGCTGCCGTTCGGCCAGTCGCCGAAGGCTGTTCTCCACGATGATCACCGCGCCATCGACGATGAGCCCGAAATCGAGCGCGCCCAGGCTCATCAGGTTGCCCGAGACGCCCAGCCGGTTCATGCCGATGGCGGTCATCAGCATCGACAATGGGATCACGAGGGCGGTGATGATCGCGGCCCGGATGTTGCCAAGCAGCAGGAAGAGCACGACGATGACCAGTAAGGCGCCTTCGGCGAGATTTTTCTCCACCGTCTTGATGGTCGCGTTCACCAGCTTCGAGCGGTCGTAGACCACCTGCAGGCGCACGCCGGGCGGCATGGTCTTGGCGATCTCCTCCAGCCGCTCGGCGGAGGCCCGCGCCACCGTCCGGCTGTTCTCCCCCGTGAGCATCAGAACAGTGCCGACGACGACTTCCTCGCCGTTCTCCGAGGCCGCGCCGGTGCGCAGGGCGCCGCCGATCTTGACCTCGGCCACGTCGCGCACTGCAATGGCCACGCCGCCGCGCGTCGCGACGACCGCTCGCGCGATCTCGTCGGCTGTCCGCACCCGCGCGTCGGTGCGCACGAGGAAGGCCTCGCCGGCGCGTTCGACGAAGTTCGCGCCCACTGTCAGGTTGGCGGCCTCCAGCGCTCGGGAAAGCTCAGAGAAGGAGACCCCGTAGGCGGCCAGTCGAGTTGGGTTTGGCGTGACCACGAATTGCTTGTCGTAGCCGCCAATGGAGTCCACGCCGGCGACGCCGGCCACACTCCGCATCTGCGGTCGGACGATCCAGTCCTGGACTTCGCGCAGGTAGGCGGCCTGCGCGACCGGATCGGTCAGGCGCTCGCCGGTGACGGTCAGGTACGCGCCATCGGATTGCCACCCTGGCTGGCCGTCCCGGCGCGGCGCGCCCCGGCCGCCCGGATGCTCGTATTCGACGGTCCACATCAGGACCTCGCCGAGGCCGGTCGAGATCGGGCCCATCATCGGCTGGGCGCCTTCAGGAAGGCTTTCGCGCGCCTGGATGAGCCGTTCGGCGACCTGCTGGCGGGCGAAGTAGACGTCGGTGCGTTCGGCGAAGACCACGGTGACCTGGCTGAAGCCGTTGCGCGAGATCGAGCGCGTGCTCTGCAGGCCCGGGATCCCCGCCATCGCGGTTTCGACCGGGTAAGTCACCAGCTTTTCGACCTCCGCCGGCGCGAGCGCCGGGGCGACCGTATTGATCTGCACCTGCTTGTTGGTGATGTCCGGCACCGCGTCGATCGGCAGCCGGACCAGATTGTAGAGGCCCAACGCCGCCACCAGGGCGACGAGGAAGACGATGGTCCAGCGGAAGCGGACCGAAAAATCCAGGATGCGGCCGATCATGACGCCACCAGCTCCGTGTTCGAAGGGTTCGACCTAGTGGCCATGTTCCGCCTCGCCCTTGCCGAGTTCCGCCTTCAGCACGAAGGCGTTGGCGGCAGCGATCACATCGCCGGGCCGTAGGCCCTCCAGGATCTCGGCGCGTCCGCCGGTCCGCCGCCCGGCCGTGACCGGCTGCGCGCGGAAGCCCTTGGGCGTCCGGACAAAGACGACGGAGCGTCCTTCGACGGTCTGGATGGCCTCGTCCGGCACGACGATCGCGCGGGTGGCGGAACGGGCCGAGGTCATGCGGGCTTCCACGAGCTGGCCGGGCCGGAGGTCCCCGAGGGGGCCCGTCGGGGTGAGCACCACGGTGGCGGCGCGGGTCTGCTCATCGACGGCCGGCGTGATCGACCGCACGATCGCAGGAATAGCCGTCCCGGCGGCGGTCCCGATGCTGGCGCGGTCGCCCGGCTGGATCCGCTGCATATCCAGCGCGGACACGGCGGCCTCGACTTGGATTCGGCTTGGGTCGGCGATCCGGAAGAGTTCCGTCTCAGGCTGCACGAAGGCGCCAAGGCTGGCCGACATGGCTGTGACGCGTCCACTGATAGGGCTGACCACACGCACATATCGGCCGTCTGCCGATACGTCGGCCGCGCCCGCCGCCGCCGCCGCGCGCCTAGCCTCGGCTTCGGCGGCCGCCAGAGACGCCTGTGCGGCTTCCAGGTCCTGCCTCGCCCCGACTTTCTGCTCATAGAGGCGCCGCTCCCGGGCCGCCATTTTGCGCGCGAGCTCGGCGCGAGCCGTCGCGGTGGCGCGATCGGCGGCGATCTGCGCGGCTTCGCGGCTTTCCACGAGGGCCAGGGTCTCGCCGGCGCGGACGGGGTCGCCCAGACGCTTGTTGATCCGCGCGATCGAGCCGGCCGCCCGCGCGGTCAGCGCCGCCTGCCCCGACGGTTCGGCCTCGACGGTGGCCTGGGCTCGGATCTCCGCCCCCAACCCGCCGACCGCGACGGGCTGGAGTTGGATGCCCGCAGTCTTGATCCGGGCGTCGTCCATCGCGACGACTTCGGCTTCCGCACCTTCTTCAGCGTGGCCTTCGCCTTCAGCGTGGGCCGCGCCCTCGCCGTGACCCGCCTCTCCCTCTTCGGGCGCTTCGGCGGCGGTTGGTGGTTTTGGGCTGGTGAGTTTGGCGGCGGTGAAGCCGATGCCGGTGGCGGCGACGAGGGCGG
>CAYQPL010000205.1:0-4487 GCA_964419395.1 uncultured Phenylobacterium sp.
AAGCCTTGAATCAGCGTCGCCCTCAGCCAGCAAGCTTTATGGGTTCAGAACCTAGGGCGGCGAGCTGGGGATTGGGTCGCGAACGACGGCGCCGCCCCACCCCTCCCCGTCATTCTCGGCCTTGTGCCGAGAATCCCTCGCGAAGCTCACGCCCGCCCTCGACAGGGATGCCCGCCACAAGGGCGAGCATGACGGGGGGAAGAGACTCACCCCTTCAGCCTCTCCGCATGAAACGCCACATGGTCGGCGATGAAGCTGGCCATGAAGAAGTAGGAGTGATCGTAGCCCTCCTGCAGGCGCAGCGTCAGCTTCTGGCCGGCGGCGGCGCAGGCGGCTTCCAGGAGTTCGGGCTTCAGCTGGCCGTCCAGGAAGTTGTCGGCCAACCCCTGGTCCACCAGGATGTCGTCGAAGCGCCCCTTGGCCGCGCCCGCCTCGATAAGCCGCGCGGCGTCGTGCTGCGCCCAGGCCGCGCGATCCTCGCCGAGGTAGGCGGAGAAGGCCTTCTCGCCCCAGGGGCAGCGGGTGGGCGAGCAGATGGGGGCGAAGGCCGAGACGCTGCGGAAGACGTCCGGATGGCGCAGGGCGAGCGTCAGGGCCCCGTGGCCGCCCATGGAGTGGCCGAAGACGCCGGTGCGGGCGCGGTCGACGGGAAACTCCGCGAAGACCGTCTCCAGCAGGTCGCCGGTGACATAGGTCTCCATGCGGAAATGCGGCGCCCAGGGGGCTTGCGTGGCGTCCACATAGAAGCCTGCGCCCTGGCCGAGGTCATAGGCCTCGTCATCGGCCACGCCCTCGCCGCGCGGGCTGGTGTCGGGCGCGAGGATCGCCACGCCGTGGGCTGCGGCCGGACCATAGGCGCCGGCCTTGGTGGTGAAGTTGTCTTCCGTGCAGGTGAGCCCAGAGAGCCAGACCAGCAGCGGGAACGGCCCCTCCCCGTCCGGCAGGAAGAGGGAGAAGCGCATGGGCGTGCCGGTGGCCGCGCTGTTGTGCCGGACGTAGCGCAGCGTCCCGCCGTGGACCCGGTGCTGCTGGAGGATCTCGACGCTCATCGGGGCCGCCTCAGTAGACGATGACCGAGCGGATGGACTCGCCCGCGTGCATCAGGTCGAAGGCCTTGTTGATGTCTTCGAGCGGCATGGTGTGGGTGATCATCGGGTCGATCTCGATCTTCCCGTTCATGTACCAGTCGACGATGGTCGGCACGTCGGTGCGCCCGCGGGCGCCGCCGAAGGCCGTGCCCCGCCACACCCGGCCGGTGACCAGCTGGAACGGTCGCGTGGCGATCTCGCGGCCGGCCGCGGCCACGCCGATGATGACGCTCTCGCCCCAGCCGCGATGGCAGGCCTCCAGCGCCTGGCGCATCACCTCCACATTGCCGGTGCAGTCGAAGGTGTAGTCGGCCCCGCCGCCGGTCAGCTCCACCAGATGGGGCACCACGTCGCCGCCGATCGTCTTCGGGTTCACGAAATGGGTCATGCCGAAGCGGCGGCCCCACTCCTCGCGGTCGGGATTGATGTCGACGCCGACGATCATGGCCGCCCCGACCATCTTCAGCCCCTGGATGACGTTCAGCCCGATGCCGCCCAGGCCGAAGACGATGGCGTTGGCGCCCGGCTCCACCTTGGCCGTGTTGGGCACCGCGCCGACGCCGGTGGTGACGCCGCAGCCGATGTAGCAGGCCTTGTCGAAGGGCGCGTCGGGCCGGATCTTGGCCACCGCGATCTCGGGCAGGACCGTGTAGTTCGAGAAGGTCGAGCAGCCCATGTAGTGATGGATCGCCTGGCCCTTGTAGGAGAACCGGCTCGTCCCGTCGGGCATGACGCCCTTACCCTGCGTGCCGCGGATGGCGGTGCAGAGGTTGGTCTTGCGCGACAGGCAGCTTTTGCACTGGCGGCATTCGGGCGTGTAGAGCGGGATCACGTGATCGCCCACCGCGACGCTGGTCACGCCCGGCCCCACCTCGACGACGACGCCCGCGCCCTCATGGCCCAGGATCGAGGGGAAGAGCCCTTCGGAATCCAGGCCGTCCAGGGTGTAGGCGTCGGTGTGGCAGACGCCGGTGGCCTTGATCTCCACCAGGACCTCGCCGGCCTTGGGGCCTTCCAGGTCCACCTCCACGATCTCGAGCGGCTTCTTGGCTTCGAAGGCGACGGCGGCGCGGGTCTTCATGGGAGGCTCCTTGGGACTGAGCGTCCTGGGTGGCGCCTCCGCGCGGCGGGATCAAGAGTCCAGCAGGGCAAGACGCGGCCGCCCCGCCTGTGCCATGGTGGGCGCCGCGAAGAGGGAGGTCCGACCGATGAGAGGCCGCGCTGCCCCGGCCGTCCTGAGCCTGCTGGCCGCCGTCCTGGCCGTATGGACGTTGCTGGCCGCTCCGGCGACGGCGCAGACACGGGCGGCGAGCGGCCCGGTCATCGCCCTCGACCTCGACGGCGCGGTCGGCCCCGCGACGCGCGAATACATCGCCCAGGGCCTGGACGAAGCCGCCGGGCGCGACGCGGCCCTGGTGGTCATCCGTATGGACACGCCGGGCGGCCTCGACTCCTCCACCCGCGAGATCATCTCCGACATTCTGGATTCGCCCGTCCCGGTCGCGGTCTTCGTGACGCCGGCCGGCGCGCGGGCGGCGAGCGCCGGGACCTACATCCTCTATGCCAGCCACCTGGCGGCCATGACGCCGGGCGCGCACCTGGGCGCGGCGACGCCCGTCCAGATGGGCGGCTCCAACCCACTCGCGCCCGATCCGGAAGTGGGCGAAGGCGAGGAAGAGAAGGCCCCGCCGCAGGACGCCATGACCGCCAAGGTCACCAACGATGCGGCGGCCTATATCCGTTCGCTCGCCGGCCTGCAGGGCCGCAACGCCGAATGGGCCGAGGCCGCCGTCCGCCGGGCCGAGACGCTGACGGCGCGCGAGGCGCTGGACCGGAAGGTCATCGAACTGCTCGCCCGCGACATGGACGACCTGCTGGCCCAGGCCGACGGGCGCACCGTGAGCCTGGGCGGCGAGCCCTTCGTCCTGCGGACTGCGGGCGCGGAGGTGGTCGAGATCGCGCCGGACTGGCGCGCCCGCCTGCTCGCCATCATCACCAATCCGAACATCGCCTACCTGCTGCTGATGGTCGGCGTGTATGGGCTCATCTTCGAGTTCATGTCGCCGGGCGGCGTGGGACCAGGCGTGGTGGGCGCGGTCTGTCTTGTCGTCGGCCTTTTCGCGCTGAACCTGCTGCCGGGCAGCTATGCCGGCGCGGCCCTGCTGCTGCTGGGGATCGGGCTGCTGACCGCCGAGGCGCTCGTGCCCGGCGTCGGCGTCTTCGGCCTCGGCGGCGTCGTCGCGCTCGCCCTCGGCTCGGTCCTGCTGTTCCGCGATGCCCCCGGTTTCCGGCTGTCGCCCTGGGTCATCTTCCTGACGATCGCGCTCAGTGTCGGCTTCTTCCTCATCGCCCTGCGCGCCGCCGTGCGCGCGGCGCGGCGCAAGGTGGTGACCGGCGCGGCCTCCCTGATCGGAGCGGCCGGCCAAGTGAAGAGCTGGGGTGCCGGCCACGGCTTCGTCCACGCCCAGGGCGAGAGCTGGCAGGCCCGCTCCGAGGCCGCCCTGATCCCCGGCCAGGCAGTGCGCGTCACCGGCCGCGATGGCCTGACCCTTCTCGTCGAACCCGATCCACCTGCCTGACAGCCTGGAGACGCCCATGATCGACCTCGCCAGTTACGCCGCCTTAGCGGTCATCGCGATCATCATCCTGATGCAGGCCGTGAAGATCCTGCGCGAATACGAGCGGGCGGTGGTCTTCACCCTCGGACGCTATTCCGGCGTGAAGGGTCCGGGCCTGATCCTGCTGATCCCCATCGTCCAGCAGATGGTGAAGGTCGACCTGCGGACCATCGTGCTCGACGTGCCGAGCCAGGACGTCATCAGCCGCGACAACGTCTCGGTGAAGGTCTCCGCGGTGCTCTACTTCCGGGTCATCGATCCCGACCGGGCCGTGATCCAGGTCGAGGACTATATGGGCGCCACCAGCCAGCTCGCCCAGACCACCCTGCGCTCGGTTCTCGGCAAGCATGACCTCGACGAGATGCTGGGTGAGCGGGACAAGCTGAACCGCGACATCGAGGAGATCCTCGACGCCCAGACCGAGGCCTGGGGCATCAAGGTCGCCAATGTGGAGATCAAGCACGTCGACATCGACGAGAGCATGGTCCGCGCCATCGCCCGCCAGGCCGAGGCCGAGCGCAACCGCCGCGCCCGCATCATCAACGCCGACGGCGAGAAGCAGGCCGCCCAGGCCATGCTGGAGGCCGCCCAGACGCTCGCCGGGCAGCCCGAGGCCATGCAGCTGCGCTACCTCTCGACCCTCTACGACATCGGCGCGGACAAGAACTCCACCATCGTCTTCCCGATGCCGGTGGAGCTGGGGACCCTGCTGAGCAGGATGGCCAAGCCGGAGTAGCGGCGCCCCCTCCACCGCTTCGCGGTCCCCCTCCCCCAGAGGGGG
>CAYQPL010000206.1:0-4429 GCA_964419395.1 uncultured Phenylobacterium sp.
AGCCTTGAATCAGCGTCGCCCTCAGCCAGCAAGCTTTATGGGTTCAGAACCTAGCCCCTACTCGGCCGCCGCCTTGCGCGGGGCGCGGCGGACCTCGACCACCCGGACCTTGGCGCCATCCAGCACCAGGGCCAGTTCGCCGCGCTTGATGCGCAGGGCGTCGGCCCCGAAGGCCTCCCGCCGCCAGCCCTTCAGCGCCGGGGTCGCCGCCTCGTCGTCATTGGCGATCATTTCCAGGTCCGAGACGGTGGCGATCAGCTTCGAGGCCACCCCGGCGTCCTCCGCCCGCGCCTTCAGCAGCACCTTCAGCAGCTCCACCACCGCGCCGGCGGCCGGCGAGCTCTGCGGCCTGGCCTTCTCGACCACCGGCGCATAGGCCTCCGGGTCCTTCAGGGCCTGGCGCACGGCCTCCAGCAGATCCGGCCCGAACTTGGAGCCCGAAAAGCCCTTGGGCACCGCGCGCAGCCGGTCCAGGGCGGCCGCGTCGGTGGGCAGCTGGGTGGCGACCTCGTCGATCGCCTCGTCCTTCAGGATCCGGCCCCGCGGCTGGTCGCGAGGCTGGGCGGTCCGCTCGCGCCAGGCGGCGACGGCCTTGTAGGCGGCCAGGTACCTGGCCGTGTGCCGCCGCGGCTTTAGTCGCTTCCAGGCGTTCTCCGGATCGACGTCGTAGTTGGCCGGATCGGTCAGGCCTTCCATCTCGTCGGTCACCCAGACGAGCCGCCCCTCCTTCTCCAGCCGCGCGCGCAGCAGGGGATAGAGGCGGGCCAGGTGCGTCACGTCGGCCAGGGCATAGGTGAGCTGAGAGTCCGACAGCGGGCGGCGCGCCCAGTCGGTGAAGCGGCTCGACTTGTCGAGTTCGATCTTCAGCATCTGCCGGACGAGCGCGTCATAGGCGATCTGCTCGCCGAACCCGGCGGCCATGCCGGCGACCTGGGTGTCGAAGAGCGGCCGGGGCATGGCCTTCAGGTTGTTGAAGATCTCCACGTCCTGCCGCGCGGCGTGGAAGACCTTCAGGATCTTCTCGTCGCGGAGGATGTCGAGGAACGGCTCCAGGTCCAGCCCCTCGGCCAGCGGATCGATGACCGCCTCGTCCTGGGGCGTGGCGGCCTGGATCAGGCAGAGCTTGGGCCAGTAGGTGGTCTCGCGCATGAACTCGGTGTCCACGGCGACGAAGGGCTGACCTTTGAGCTTGTCGCAGAACGCCGCGAGTTCGGCGGTGGTTGTAATCGGCGTCATCCGGTAGCTATAGCCTCGCGCGCAGGCGAGTCTGCAAGCGCCCGTTGCACGCGCACGTCAAAAACTTTCCGGCCGAGCAAGGCCCAAGGCTTCCAGATGACTGAACGGCCCAACGGCCTGACCTACGCCCAGGCCGGTGTCGATATCGACGCCGGGAACGCCCTCGTCGACGCCTTCAAGCCGCTGGCCTAGGCCACGCGACGGCCCGGCGCGGAGGCCTCCCTCGGGGGCTTCGGCGCCCTCTTCGATCTGAAGGCCGCCGGCTATGACGACCCGCTGCTGGTCACCACCACCGACGGGGTGGGCACCAAGCTGAAGATCGCCATCGAGACCGGCCTGCACGACACGGTCGGCATCGACCTGGTGGCCATGTGCGTCAACGACCTGCTGGCCCAGGGCGCCGAGCCGCTGATGTTCCTGGACTATCTGGCGACCAGCAGGCTCGACGTGCCGGTCGCCACCCGCGTGGTCGCCGGCATCGCCGAGGGCTGCCGGCAGGCCGGCGCGGCCCTGGTCGGAGGCGAGACCGCCGAGATGCCGGGCATGTACGGGCAGGGGGACTACGACCTCGCCGGCTTCTCCGTCGGCGCGGTGGCTCGCCACCGCGTACTGCCGCGGATGGACGACCAGATCGCCGGCGACCTGCTGATCGGCCTGGCCTCCTCGGGCCCCCATTCCAACGGCTACTCGCTGGTGCGCAAGATCGTCGAGGTCTCGGGTCTGGCGTGGGACGCCCCGTGTCCCTTCGCGCCGGGCCGGACGCTGGCCGAGGCCCTGATGGCGCCGACGCGCATCTATGTCCGCAGCCTGGTGCCGCTGATCAAGGCCGGCAAGATCAAGGGCCTCGCCCACATCACCGGCGGCGGCCTGATCGAGCACCCGCCGCGCGCGATCGCCGAGGGTCTCGCGGCGAACTTCGCCTGGAACGCCTGGTCGCCGCCGCCCGTCTTCGCCTGGCTGCAGGAGGTTGGCGGGGTGGAGACCCAGGAGATGCGGCGCACCTTCAACTGCGGCGTCGGCATGGTGCTGATCGTCGCCGCCGACGAGGCGCCCGAGGTTCTGGAGGCCCTGCTTTCGGCGGGCGAGGACGCCTTCATCTGCGGCGAGCTGGCCGCGGCCTGAGACCGGCGCCGGCCAAGGACGAAAAGGGCCGCAGCGAAGCCACAGCGGCCCATAAAAATTAAGCCGGGACGCCCGATAAGCCGAAGAACAGGTCGTAGGAGAAGAACAGGGCGAAATCGATCTTGGCGTTCTCCGTGCTGTCGGAGCCGTGGACCGAGTTCTCGCCGACATTGAGAGCGAACTGCTTGCGGATGGTGCCGTCGGCGGCCTGCTCGGGGTTCGTCGCGCCCATGATCTCGCGGTACTTGGCCACGGCGGTGTCGCCTTCGAGAACCTGGACGACCACCGGAGCCGAGGTCATCTGGGCGACCAGTTCGCCATAGAACGGCCGCTCCTTGTGCACCTCGTAGAACGTCTTGGCCTGGTCCTCGGTCATGCGGATCCGCCGTTGGGCCACGATGCGCAGGCCGGCGTCTTCGATCACCGCATTGATCTTGCCGGTCAGGTTCCGCGCGGTGGCGTCCGGCTTGATGATCGAGAAGGTGCGTTCGGTCATGGGACTTTCTTCAGGAATGGGGGTCTTGAGGCGACGGAGGCCGCCCAGAGGCGCGCGTGTATAACCGTACGGCTCGCCTGCGCCAAGCCACGCAGGGCCGATCCCCCCTGACGCCGGCCGCGACGTCTGCTATGAGCGCCGGCATCGGTCGGGACGGCGGCGGCGCGGATCTCGAAATTTCCCGGCCACCCCACCGCCATCCCTGGCGAAGCCGCGCCTGCGCGCGCTCGCCCCTCTGTACGCCTGACCGTCATGCTTCATATCCAAGAACTCGTCTTCGACGCCTGGGGCCGCCGCTTCTTCGACGGCGCCACCGTCGCCCTGCCCAAGAACGCCAAGGTCGGCCTCGTCGGCCGCAACGGCGTAGGCAAGTCCACCCTCTTCAAGCTGATCAAGGGCGAGCTCGTCCTGGGCTCCGGCGAGATCAGCCTGCCCAAGGGGGCGCGGATCGGCTCGGTCGATCAGGAGCATCCGGCCACCCCGGTCTCGCTGATGGATACGGTGCTGGCCGCCGACGAGGAGCGCGCCCGCCTGATGGCGGAACTGGAGACGGCGCCTCCCGAAGAGCTGGGCGAGATCTATGCGCGGCTGATCGAGATCGACGCCGACCGGGCGCCCTCGCGTGCGGCCGAAATCCTGTCGGGCCTCGGCTTCTCCAACGCCGACCTCGCCCGGCCGATGGCCGAGTTCTCCGGCGGTTGGCGCATGCGGGTGGCGCTCGCCGCCGCCCTCTTCGCCGAACCGGACCTGCTGCTGCTGGACGAACCGACCAACTATCTCGACCTGGAAGGGGCCCTGTGGCTGGAGGCGCGGCTGCGGAGCTATCCCTACAGCGCCCTGATCATCAGCCACGACCGCGAACTCCTGAACAATTCGGTCGATCACATCCTGCACCTGGCCGACGGCAAGCTCGCCCTCTATCCCGGCGGCTACGACGCCTTCGAAACCCAGCGGGCCGAGAAGGCCCGCCTGCAGGAGGCGATGCGGGCCAAGGTCGAGGCCAAGCGCGCCCACATGCAGTCCTTCGTCGACCGCTTCCGCGCCAAGGCCAGCAAGGCGACCCAGGCCCAGTCCCGCCTGAAGGCTCTCGCCAAACTGCCGGTGATCGACGCGGTGGAGAGCGAGCACGTCGCCCCCTTCACCCTGCCCTCCCCCGAACGGCCGCTGGCCCCGCCGCTGGTGCGGCGGGAGGAGGTCAGCGGCGGCTATGGCGGCCCGCCGATCCTGCGGGGACTGAACCTGCGGCTGGACGTGGACGACGGCACGCTCGCAGTATCCCTCAACGGTGCGCCCCCAGCCCGACGCCTCACCGCAACCCTTTGACAGCTGATCTGATCGAGCCGTGTCATCTGCATCTCCAGGGGAGTGGTGCGAGTTCCCGATGGTGGGGCCCAGCAGCAGGCAGCTGCGCGCGGCGCGGCCGCTGCGCTTCGCGGTGGAGATAGGCTTCGGCGACTGCGTTGAGATCCTTCGCAACCCGCCGACCGCTCACCGGCAGCGGTGAGTCGACGGGGAAAGAGTGTACCGCATCCGTCGCGGTCGCGCTACACCAAAGTCTACATGTACCCCCTCGCC
>CAYQPL010000207.1:0-4389 GCA_964419395.1 uncultured Phenylobacterium sp.
TGCGCCGTCGCCGCCGGGCGCTCCGGCTGGTGCGGTTCGATGGTCACCCCGAAATGCGAGTAGGCCACCGCCGAGGAGTGGACCACCACGGCGGCGACGATCTCGGTAAGGGTCTGCATCGGATCTCTCCCGTGTCCGATACGAGTCAGGCGCTCACCTTATCGGCGAAGCTCCGCCGCGCGGCAACACGGCGTTACATGAAACTTCCGTCATGTAACGCCGGCCGCCGCCCGGGGACCGATCAGTACCGGCGGCAGACCACGTCGCGCAGGACGCTGGAGGGGCCGACATAGCGCCCCTCGCCGTCGATCGCCTGCTGGGCCCGCTGGCTGGAGTCGTAATAGGCCGACGAGCCCAGGCCCTGCGAACGGCAGAAGGCGTTGGCCGAGCTCGACCCCGCGGCGATGTCGTAGCCCTGCATGGTGGGATACGGGAAGAAGACGCTGCGCGTCCCTTCATAGGGCCGCTGGTTGTTCGGACCGTTCCACGACCCGCCCGGCCGCCAGGAATTGCCGCCGCCGCTGTTGCCCCAGCCGCCGGACATGTAGGCCTGCAGCGAGCTGATGCGCTCGCCCATGCCCAGGGTGTTCATGTTCGGCACGTCGCCGCTCACGTCCTGGCAGCGGCCGCCGAAGTCGGAATTCTCGCAGATCCGCCAACGGCCCTGGAAGCGGCCGCTCATGGCCTTGTCGTTGAACTCGCGCGGCAGGTTGGTGGCCATGCCGTAGATGGTCGTCTGCCGGCCCTGGAAGTTCGGGCCGTCATAGAGGATGGCCGACGGCTGGCGGCCGCCATAGTTCTGCGCCACGGCCACGGTGGCCACGCAGGCGGTCGCCGCCGCCGCGGCGGCCAGGATGATCGTCTTCATTTCACTCCCCCAGGTTCTTCCGTTCCGGACGTCCCTCAGAGGCAAACTAGCGCGGCCAAGCTGGCGACGAAACCCGCAGACGGCGCGCTCAGGCCGCCCGCGCCAGGGCCGCGCCCTCGTGGGTCAGCAGCCAGCGCTTGCGTTCGCGCCCCCCGCCGTATCCCGTCAGCCCGCCGTCGGCGCCGATGACGCGGTGGCAGGGGACGACGAGGCCGACCGGATTGGCGCCGTTGGCCAGGCCCACCGCGCGGACGGCGCTCGGGGCCCCGATGCGGGCCGCGAGCTGGCCGTAGCTCTCCGTGCGGCCGGCCGGGATCTCGCACAGGGCGGCCCAGACCTTCTGCTGGAAGACCGTCCCGTTGGTGCGCCAGCGCAGGCCGCTAAGGGCGTCCCTGCGGCCGGAGAAATAGGCCCCCAGGGCCTCGACGATCGCCGGCGGGGCCGCGGCCTGGCGCGGCTCCACGGGGCCATAGTGGCGATGCAGCAGCCGGCGCATGCGCGTCTCGTGGCTGCGCCAGTCGAAGGCCCGCAGCGCCTCCCCGTCGTCGAAGACGACGAGCGCCTCGCCCAGCGGCGTCGGCAGGGCGGCGAGACGGAGGCTCAGGGTGGGTTCAGGCGGCGTCCTGGTCATGGGACATCTCCGGTGGGGCCGCGTGGGCGCGGCGGGCGGGGGTCTTGTCGGCGGGGCCTTCGGAGGCCCACAGGTGAAGGGCGGCGTAGGCGCGCCAGGGACGCCAGGCCTCGGCCCGTTCGGCCAGCTGGGCCGCGGTGGGGCGCACGCCCTGGGCGTCGGCCAGGGCGCGCATCAGCCCGATGTCGCCGTGCGGAAAGGCGTCCGGCTCGCGCATCTGGCGCAGGGCGATGTACTGGGCGGTCCATTCGCCGACGCCGGGCAGGGCCTTCAGCCGCGCGACCGCCTCTTCCAGCGAACCCCGCGGGGCGAAGAGATCGGGCGCCCTCGCCGCCGCCTCGGCCATGCCGGTCAGGGCGCGACCGCGCGCGAGGGGCATGGAGAGGTCCGCCGGATCGGCCCGGCTCAGCGCCTCGGCCGTCGGGAAGACGTGGGTCAGCCCGTCCTCCGCCAGTTCGGCCGGCAGGGCCTCGCCGAAACGCGCCGTCAGCCGGCCGGCCAGGTTGCGTGCGCCGGCGACGGTGATCTGCTGGCCGAGGATGGCGCGCACGGCGAGCTCGAACCCGTCCCAGGCGCCCGGGGCTCGCAGCCCGGGCCGCGCGGCGACGAGGGGCGCTAGCGCGGGATCCTTCGCCAGGTGCTCGCCGATGGCCGCGGGGTCGGCGCCCAGGTCGAACACCCGCCGCACGCGGGCGATCAGCTGCGGCAGGACGGTGAGGCGCGGAAAGCGGGCCTCCACCTCCAGGACCTCGCCCGGGCCGCGCGCGACGCTGACCACGCCCACCTCCCCGCCGAGACGAAGGCTACGGCGATAGCGGCCGTCCCGCACCGCCTCCACGCCGGGGATCGCCCGAAGAGCCAGAAAGTCGAGGATGGCGTCCCAGTCATAGGGCGCCCGATAGGCCAGGCGCAGGGTGACGCCGCGGCCCTCGCCCGCCTCCGTCGCGGTCGCCCCGGCGCGGCGCAGCGCCGCCGGCGGGCGGTCGAACAGTTGCTGGAACGTCTCGTTGAAGCGCCGGACGCTGCCGAACCCGGCCGCCAGCGCCACCTCCGCCATGGGCAGGCGGGTGTCCTGCAGCAGCTGCTTGGCCAGGAGGACGCGGCGCGTCTGGGCCACCGCCACGGGCGAGGCGCCCAGGTGCAGCTTGAACAGCCGGCGCAGCTGGCGCCCGCCCACGCCCAGCCGGTCGGCCAGGGCCTCCACGTCGCCGCCGTCCAGCGCGCCGTCCTCGATCAGGGCGAGGGCCCGGGCCACGGTGTTGGAGCTGCCGCGCCACGAGCCGAGGTCGGGCGAGGTCTCGGGCCGGCAGCGCAGGCACGGACGGAAGCCCGCCTCCTGGGCCGCGGCGGCCGACGGATAGAAGGTTACGTTCTTGCGCAGGGGGGTGCGCGCCGGGCAGATCGGCCGGCAATAGATCCCCGTGGAGCGCACGCCCACGAAGATCTTCCCGTCCAGTCGGGCGTCGCGCATCGAGAAGGCGCGGTAGCAGGCGTCGTCATCCAGGTCCATGAGCCGCAGGATCGCCTGCTGGCCCGCCGCTGTCTCGCGGTTTTCGGACACGCACCTCCGGCGGATCGCGGATTCCGGACGCGGCGATGGGCGCCCAGTCCGGGCGCCGGGCGTCATGCGCCTGTGAGCGCCGTCGTCTAAGCCGGTCCTGGCCGCGCCCGGCTTGGCCTGGAACTTGAACCGGGCGTTGCGCCTGCGCTTGCCTTGGGCGCCGCTGTCCCTTATTTGACCGCCAAAGGGCCAGTACGCACGCTGCAAGCATGTTGCGCGCGGATTTATTGTAAGAGCGAAGTTCTAATCTGGCCCACATGTCTCTCATGCAAGGTTCGACTGTCATGGACGCCCGCCAAGCCGAGGCCGCCACGTCCGCGCGTGCGCACGGACTGCCTCAAGAGACCCTCACCCACCTCCAGCGTCTGGAGGCGGAGAGCATCCACATCATGAGAGAGGTCGTCGCCGAGGCCGAGCGCCCGGTGATGCTGTACTCGATCGGCAAGGACTCCGCGGTGATGCTTCACCTCGCGGCCAAGGCCTTCTACCCGTCCAAGCCGCCCTTCCCGCTGCTGCACGTGGACACGACCTGGAAGTTCCGGGCCATGTACGAGATGCGCGAGCGCATGGCCCAGGAGCTCGGCTTCGAGCTGCTCGTCCACCGCAATCCCGAGGCGCTGGAGCGCGGCATCAATCCCTTCGACCATGGCTCGGCCCTGCACACCGACATGTGGAAGACCGAAGGCCTGAAGCAGGCGCTCGACAAGTACGGCTTCGACGCGGCCTTCGGCGGCGCCCGCCGCGACGAGGAGAAGTCCCGCGCCAAGGAGCGCGTCTTCTCCTTCCGCTCCGCCCAGCACCGCTGGGACCCGAAGAACCAGCGGCCGGAGCTCTGGAACCTCTATAACGCCCGCAAGAACAAGGGCGAGAGCATCCGCGTCTTCCCGATCTCCAACTGGACCGAGCTGGACATCTGGCAATACATCCACCTGGAGAACATCCCCATCGTGCCGCTCTACTTCTCGGCCGAACGGCCGGTGGTGGAACGCGACGGCGCGCTGATCATGATCGACGACGACCGCTTCCCGCTGCGGGACGGCGAGACCCCGCAGATGCGCTCGGTCCGCTTCCGCACGCTGGGTTGCTACCCGCTGACCGGGGCCGTCGAGAGCACCGCCTCGACCCTGCCCGAGATCATCCAGGAAATGCTGCTCACCACCACCTCGGAGCGCCAGGGCCGGGTCATCGACCACGACCAGGCCGCCTCGATGGAGAAGAAGAAGCAAGAGGGTTACTTCTGATGGCCCACCAGTCCGCCCTCATCGCCGAGGACATCGCGGCCTATCTCAAGGCCCACGAGCACAAGCGCCTGCTGCGCTTCCTGACCTG
>CAYQPL010000208.1:0-2296 GCA_964419395.1 uncultured Phenylobacterium sp.
AGCAAGGGGCGATAGCGGTCGAGGTGACGGAGGCCGCCCAGGGCGCCTGGGGCGACCTGCTGCTCACCGGCATGGGCCGGATGATGGGCGCCCCCGACTGCACGCCGGGCTACTACAACAACGAAGGCCAGGATCCGGGCCCGGCGGCGCGGCTGAACGTGGGCTATCCCCACGGGGCCAGCGCCTTCTTCCGATACATCGACGGCTGGCGCAGTTCCGGCAAGTTCGAGGGGCTGGTCTTCCGCTAGGGCGCCGCAGCCTTCCGCGCCTCGTAGCAGGTGTCCCACACGGGTTCGCCGCCGAAACGCTCGATCAGGAGATCGACCAGCCGGCGGACCTTTCGCGGCGCCGGCTCGGCGGGCGGCGGGCGCACGACATAGAGGCCGGCCTCGGGGAGCGGCTGGTCGCGCAGCAGCGGGACCAGCTCGCCCGAGGCGATGGCCGGGCCGCACAGGAAGGTGGGCAGCATGGCCACGCCCACCCCGGCCACGGCGGCGGCGATGAGCGCCTGGCCGCTGTCGGCCTGCAGCCGCAGGCGCGGGCGGATGGCGACCGCCCGCGCGCCTTCCCCGAAGCGCCAGATTTCGTCCGGCTGGCCGATGGCGTCACGGCCCTGCAGATCCTGAGGCGTCAGCGGCTCACCATGGCGGGCGATGTAGTCCGGGCTCGCCACCACCGCGATGCCGATGGGCGCGATGCGTCGAGCGATCAGGCTGGAATCGGGCAGGCGACCGATCCGGATGGCCGCGTCGAACCGCTCGCCGATCAAGTCCACATAGCGGTCGCTGTAGGCCGCCTGGACCGTCAGCCGGGGATGGCGCAGGGCGAATTCCGCCAGCACGGGACCCAGGTGCGTGGCGCCGAAACTCAGCGGCGCCGACAGGCGCAGCCGACCCTGCAGCTCGTCGCCCTGGCTGACCGCTTCCCGGGCGGCTTCCATCTCCGCCGTCATCGCCTCGGCGTGGCGCAGGAAGGCCGCGCCGGCCTCGGTCAGCGAGACGCCGCGGGTGGTGCGCGCCAGCAGCCGGGCGCCGAGGGCGGCTTCCAGGCGCGACAGCCGGCGGCTGACGATCGACTTCGACAGGCCCAGCCGCTCGGCCGCGGCCGTCAGCCCGCCGCTCTCGGCCACCTCGGCAAAGGTCTGCACATCGTCGAGATCGAACATCGGCGTTCCCCGTTGCGGAACGGTCAGTCTCGCACGGCGGCTCTACTGTCGCCAGAAGCGCAACACCACCTCCGTTCTGTCAGACAACACCGACGGCAGGAGAGCGTCATGTCCAACCTTCTCGTGATCAACAGTTCCTCGGGCGGCGCGGAGTCCGTGTCTCGCCTCCTGGTCGAGGAGGTCGTCACGGCCCTCCTGCGCCGGGCGCCAGCCGCCCAGGTGGTGCGCCGCGACCTGGGCGCCGATCCGGTCCCGCACCTGACCACCGCCACCCTGGCCGGCGTCCGCGGCGCGCCGCAGACCGACGCCCACCACACCGCGCGCGCCCTGTCCGACACGCTGATCGCCGAACTGCGCGCCGCCGACACCATCGTCATCGGCGCCCCGATGTACAATTTCGGCCTGCCCACCACCCTGCGCGCCTGGTTCGACCACGTGCTGCGGGCCGGGGAGACCTTCTCCTATTCCGAGGCCGGGCCGAAGGGCCTGCTGGAGGGCAAGAAGGTGATCGTCATCGAGAGCCGCGGCGGCCTCTACAGCGAGGGTCCGGCCCAGGCGATCGACTTCCAGGAGCCCTATCTGCGCCAGCTGCTCGGCTTCATCGGCCTGAACGATGTGAGCTTCATCCACGCCGAGAAGATCGGCTTCGGGCCGGAGGCGCGCGAGGCGGCCATCGCCCAGGCGCGCGCCCGCATCGCCGAACTCGCCCCGGCGGTCGCCGCCCGGGCGGCGTGACCGCCATCCGGGGACGGCCGGAGAAGCGAGCGGCCGTCCCCGGAGCGTTCAGATGTCGAGCCGGTAGGCCCGCCGCGCCGTGCCGGCGAACAGGGCGGCGGTCTCGTCTTCCGAGGCGCCGGCCGCCAGCCGCTTGAAGGCGTTCCACAGGGTGACGTAATCGCAGGTTCCCGCATCCACCGGGAAGTTGCTCTCGAACATGCACCGCTCGGCGCCGAAGGCCTCGATGCAGGTCTCCACATAGGGCCGCCATTCCTCGGCCAGCTGCGCCGATGTGGCCGGCGCCCGGGCCATGAAGGACGGGAAGCCGGCGAACGGCATGGCCAGGCCCCCGACCTTGCAGAACACCGCCGGCGATCGCGCCAGCTCGAAGATGTGCTCGCGCCAGACGCCGAC
>CAYQPL010000208.1:2306-4379 GCA_964419395.1 uncultured Phenylobacterium sp.
GTCGTTACCCCCGTAGACCTGTCGCTGGGGGCCGCCGAACCGCTCCTCCCGTCGGCCGTGATAGGCGCCGACGCCAAGCGGCGTGCCCACATGATCCAGGACGATGGTGGTCTCCGGGAAGGCGCGCGCCAGGTCGATCAGGTCCGGCAGCTGCGGCTCCAGCAGCCAGGCGTCGAAGGACAGGCGACGGGGCGCGAGTTCGGCGAAGCCCGCCCGGAAGGCCTCGGCGCGGTAGAGGCCTTCCGGAGCGCGCGCCAGATAGCCCAGGATGGTGGGATCGGCGTCGTAGGAGGCGCTGTTGCGGACGCCCCGGAATCGGCCGCCGCCGGCCGCCAGATGCGCGTCCAGGACCGGCGCCACGGCCGCGCCCAGGCTCAGATCCGCCCGTCCGACGATGCCGGCGCAGGCCCGCCTGTCGCCATAGAGGCCGCTGGCGAACATGGCCGCGACGCCGTTGACGAACTCGGTCTCGCCGACCGGCGCCATCTCCGGAGGCCCCTCGGCGCGGTGCATGGCGCTGCACTCGACGAACACCGTGCCGATGACGTTGTGGCCGGCGTCGAGGTCGGCCGCCAGCGCGTCGGCCATGTAGTGGGGGGAGCGCCACAGCACGGTCTCGAACGGGTGGTCCGGCGGCGGGCTGGCGGCGGGATAGCGTCGGCGCAGGTCCCACAGGTGATGGTGCGGATCGATGATGGGCAGGTCGGGGGCGAGGATCTCCTCGCGCGGGGCGGCGGTCATGGCGTCCTCCGGTGGGCTCGGCCGAAGCTTGCCCCAGAGGCGGTCCCCCTGACGAGGGCCTGCGGCGCGTCGAGCCGGAGAGCCAGGCGGGCCTGGTCAGCGAGCCATGGCGCCGCGCGACACTTCGACGCAGATTTCACCCGGGCCCGGAAACGGTTTCTCAGCCTTCAGCATACCAATGTTCGCATGTTGTGGCTCCAGCGGCGAGGCGGCTTGCGGTTTCTGAAACATGCTCCGGCGGAGAAGGTCCGGGTGGCGCCGGAGGCGATCGCCCGCACGCAGACGCCCATCCTGCGCGGCTATCTGCTCGCCGCCGGCGTCTATTATGTGATCGTCTCCCTGTCGCATCCGTTCTTCGAGACCGGTCCGGCCTTGGCCGTCCTGTCGGGCCTGTCGCTGCTCGCGGCCGGCTGTGCGCTCGGCTTCTGGTGGCGGTTCGCGACGCCCGTCCGGCTCCCGCAGCTGGAGCTGGGCGCCCTGGCGATGAACGCCCTCTTCATGGCCAATGTCGTCACCTATCAGACCCTGCATTTCGAGGCGCTGAAGCTCATCTACTTCGTGCTGATGGCGTTGGTCTTCGCAACCTCCGCCCCCACGCGCCGGGTCGCCTATGTCAGTTCCGCCGCCGCGATCGTCGGCCTGGTGGTGATGGCGCGGGGCGCGCCGGGGAACCTGATCAGCGAGTTCGCCTATGTGGGTCTGGCCGGCATGTTTGCCGCGATCGGCAGGTCGACCCTGATGCGCGGGGCCGTCCAGCGCGAGATCCGCGCCCGCCTCGCCTCCGAGGAGCTGAACGAGGCGCTGCGGCGGGAGCTCGACCGCAACAAGGCCTTGACCCGCGAGGCCCAGGAACTGGCCATCGCCGCCCATGCCGCCGACCGCGCCAAGGGCGAGTTCCTGGCCACGATGAGCCACGAGATCCGGACGCCGCTGAACGGCGTTCTGGGCATGATCCAGATCATGCAGCGCGACCGGCTGTCGGAGGTCCAGCGCGAGCGGCTGGGCGTCGCCGAGCAGTCGGCGACGGACCTGCTCGACATCCTCAACGCCGTGCTGGACATCTCCAAGATCGAAGCCGGCCAGATGACGGTCACCCCCGCGCCGTTCGAGACCCGCCGGTTCGCCGAGACGCTGCGCCGGCTGTATGGCCAGATCGCGGCGGAGAAGGGCCTGAGCTTCGAGCTGGTCCTGGACGCCGTCGAGGGCGAACGGCGCTTCGGCGACGAGGTCCGTGTGCGCCAGGTGGTCAGCAACCTGGTGGCCAACGCCCTGAAGTTCACCTCGGATGGCGGGGTCAGCGTCCATATCGGCGGTGACCACGAGACGCTCCAC
>CAYQPL010000209.1:0-4359 GCA_964419395.1 uncultured Phenylobacterium sp.
CATCCCTGGGCTGGGCGGGCGCGAGCTTCGTGAGGGATTCCAGGCACATGGCCTGGATTGTCGGCTTTGGGGGCGGTCTGGGGGCGAACCCCCTCCGGCCCTCCGGGCCACCTCCCCCTGAAGAGGGGGAGGATCTGCGCCGTGGGCTTTTTCTGACTCAGTGCGGAGATGCTCCCCCTCTGGGGGAGCTGTCGCGAAGCGACTGAGGGGGCCCCTCTTAGAAAGGGATCGGTTCGGGGTCCGCGGGCGCCGGCGCCGGGGCGGGCGTGGGCTCGTCGCCGCGGCCGATCATCGAGCCGACGCCGTCCAGCAGGTCGCCGATGGGATCGGCCTGCGGCGTCGCCGGCGGCGCCTCCACCGTGCCGCCGGGGATGGCCTGGGCGTTCAGCCGCGGCAGGGCCGAGCTCATGAAGTCCTTCCAGATCCGCGCCGGAACGCCGCCGCCGGAAACCCGGCGCATCGGGGTGTTGTCGTCCTTGCCGACCCAGACGGCGGCGACGAAGCCGCCCGTATAGCCGACGAACCAGGCGTCGCGGTAATCGTTGGTGGTGCCCGTCTTGCCGGCCAGATCGTAGTCGGGAACGCGGGCGGCCGTGCCGGTGCCGCCGGCCACCACCTGGCGCAGCATCTGGTTCATGTACTGCAGGGCCGGCGAACCGATCACCGACTGGCGCTGCGGCTTGTCGACATTGTGGTCGTAGAGCACCCGGCCGTCCGAGGTGCGGATGCGCTCGATGCCGTAGCCCGTCGCCTTGAAGCCGCCATTGGCGAAGGGGGCGTAGGCCTGGGCCATCTGCAGTGGGCTGACCTCCACGGCGCCCAGGGCCATGGACGGATCGAGCTGGATCTTCGACGTGATGCCCAACCGCCGCGCGGTCGCCGCCACATTGCCCGTGCCGACCTCGTTGGCCAGCTGGGCGGCGACGGTGTTGATCGACAGGGCGAGCGCCTGCTGCAGGCTCATCTCGCCGCGATAGTCGTTGGTGTAGTTGCTGGGCTGCCAGTCGCCGATCTTGATCGGCTGGTCGACCACCCGGACGTTGGGGGTGCGGCCCTGCTCCATGGCCGTCAGATAGACGAAGGGCTTGAAGGCCGAGCCGGCCTGACGGCGCGCCATGGTGGCGCGGTCGAACTGCGTCTCGGCATAGTCGGTGCCGCCGACATAGGCGCGCACCCGGCCCTCGCCGTCGAGGGCGACCAGCGCGCCCTGGCCGACGCCCTGGTCGCCGCCGGCGGCCACCCCGCGGCGCAGGGCGTTCTCGGCCGCCGTCTGGATCGGCAGGTCGAGCGTCGTCTCGACCACCAGGTCGTCCATCGGCTCGCCCACCAGGGAGCGGACCTGGTCGTCCACCCAGTCGACGAAGTACTGGGCGCGCTGGTTGGCCAGCGTCGGATTGACGCGCACGGGATTGTTGAAGGCCTCGGTGCGCTGCTCGGGCGTGATGGCGCCCAGGCGGACCATCTCGTCCAGCACGATGGTGGCGCGCCGCGCCGCCCGGTCGGTGGCCGAGACGGGGCTGTAGCGCGAGGGACCCTTCATCATGCCGGCCAGCAGGGCGGACTCGCCGATGGTCAGCTGCGAGGCGGGCTTGTTGAAATAGCGCTGCGAGGCGGCCTCGATGCCATAGGCGCCGGCGCCGAAATAGACCCGGTTCAGATAGAGCTCCATGATCTCCTTCTTGGAGAACTTCAGCTCCAGCCAGACGGCCAGGATCAGCTCCTGGGCCTTGCGGCGATAGGTCTGGTCGGCGGTCAGGAAGAGGTTGCGGGCCAGCTGCTGGGTGATGGTCGAACCGCCGCGCAGGGGCCCGCCGTCATTGGTCATGTTGTAGATCTGGGAGCGGACGATGCCCCAGGGGTTGAAGCCGAAGTGCCAGTAGAACCAGCGGTCCTCGATGGCGATGAAGGCCTTGGGCACATAGTCCGGCAGCTCGTCCAGGTCGGCGGGCGGGGCATATTGCGAGCCGCGCACGGCGATCAGCGCGCCGGACCGGTCGAGATAGGAGATCGAGGGCTGCCGCTCCACGTCGTAGAGCTTGGAGGTGTCGGGCAGGTCGACGGCGAAGACGGCGAAGAAGGCGGCCACGAAGATGAGGCCCCAGACCGAGAGCACCGCGCCCCAGTAGAGAAAGGCCTGCAGGGGGGTGCGCTTGGGCTTGCCGCCGCGGCCGGGCCGCTGCGGGCCCGGCGATTGGGAGTTGGCCATTCGTCGTCCTAGGTCGTCTCGTCCGCGCCACCGATGAGGCGCATCCGCGCGTCCTTAGCGCAAGGCGAACAAGACGCGCGACATGATTGATGGGGGATGAACGCGGCGATTCCGCGACGGCGCGCGGGCGTCCTGCGGCGGAGCCTCTGCTAACTTGCATGGCGGTCCTGCGCAATTCGCGGTTGCCCTCGATCTTAACGCCGTTATCTTAGCAATGCTTAGTTCGGGGCCCGCGGCGATGGGGATATCGCCGGGTCCGGGCTCGAGCCGGCGCCCCGGCGCCGACCTCCCCAACGCTGGAGTGCTGAAATGATGTTCCGTACCACTGCGGCCGCTGCGGCCGCCTTCGTGTCGCTCGCCCTGGCCGGCGCCGCCGCCGCGGCCCAGCCGATCGTCACCGTCAAGCTCGAAACCCCGGTGGCCGAGCGGGCCCAGCTGGTGGCCGGCGGCGCCGTCTTCGTCTGCCAGGACGGCGAGTGCGTCGCCAATGCGCCGACCTCGCGCACCTTCGCAGCCTCCACCTGCAAGGACGTGGCGAAGAAGTTCGGCGCCGTCACCGCCTTCGAGCGCGGCGTGAAGACCTTCGACGCAGAGCAGCTGAGCGCCTGCAACGCCTCGGCCCTGCCCAAGACGCAGGTCGCCAACCGCTAGGACAGGCCTCCCAGCCGCCTATTGTCGAGCCTGCCGACTTGGGGCGCCGGACTTCCGGCGCCCTTTTCTTTTTCGCTCACACCCTTAAAGGAGCGCGGCCATGACGAGCTCCTCCTCCCCGATCTCCAGCCCGGCCCGGGCGCCGGACCAGCCGGCCGCCTGCGCGGCCCTCCTCGAACCCGCGCTCGCCCGCGCCAGCGGCGAAGACGTCGTCGCCGTGTCGCTCACCCTCGACTACGGCGCGCCGGTCGCGGCCGGCGAGGCGGTGACGGTGGAGGCCTGGATCGACCGCGCCACCCGGACGCTGGTCTTCGCCCACGGCCGGGTGATGAAGGCCGACGGCGCCCTGGCCGCCAGCGGCTCGGCCGTGTTCCGGCGGGTGGCCGCAGGGGGCCCCGCCTAGGCGAATTGGCGACTTTCCCGGGCGCCGGTTCGGTTGCGGCGCCCAAAAACGCGTGCTATCAGGCGCGCGGCTTAGGGCCGGGGGGCGCACAGCCCAATTCGGCGACGTGCTTTCCCAAGCGCATTCAAGCCTTTAGCCGAGGCGAGTATCTCCTCGCCGCGGCCTTTGACACGCACCGGGCGGACACAGAGTGGCGGACGATTCCAAGGCATCGAATGTGGGCGGCAGATATGCCCAGGCCCTGTTCGATCTCGCGAAAGACGAGAACAAGATCGCGCAGGTCGAGGCCGACCTGAAGTCGCTGAAGGCCATGCTGGCCGACAGCCGCGACCTGCGCATCCTGCTGGCCTCCCCGGCCTTCGGCGCGGGCGACAAGGGCAAGGGCCTGGCCGCGGTGGCCGCCCAGGCCGGATTCGATCCGCTGACGCGCAAGTTCCTCGGCCTGATCTCGGCCAACGGCCGGGCTTCGACCCTGCCGGCCGTGATCACCGCCTTCGCCGCCCTCGTCGCCGAGCACCGCGGCGTCGTCTCCGCCCAGGTGACCACCGCCCTGCCGCTCACCCCGGCCCAGGCGAGCGGCGTCGCCGCGGCGCTGCGCCAGGCCCTGGGCAAGGATCCTGAAATCGAGACCCACGTCGATCCGTCGATTCTCGGCGGCATCAAGGTTCGGGTCGGCTCCCGTCTGTTCGACGCTTCGCTGGGTACGAAGCTCGACTCGCTGAAATTCGCCCTCAAGAGAGCGTAAAAGACATGGATATCCGCGCCGCCGAGATTTCGGCCATTCTCAAGTCGCAGATCGCCAATTTCGGCGAAGAAGCCGACGTCTCCGACGTCGGCCAGGTTCTGTCCGTCGGTGACGGCATCGCCCGCGTCTTCGGGCTCGACAACGTCCAGGCGGGCGAAATGGTCGAGTTTCCCAAGGCCGGCGTGAAGGGCATGGCCCTGAACCTCGAGCGCGACAATGTCGGCGTCGTGATCTTCGGCGACGACCGCGCCATCGCCGAGGGCGACGAGGTCCGCCGCCTGGGCGAGATCGTGGACGTTCCGGTCGGCAAGGGCCTGCTGGGCCGCGTCGTCAACCCGCTGGGCGAGCCGATCG
>CAYQPL010000210.1:0-4173 GCA_964419395.1 uncultured Phenylobacterium sp.
CCTTTGGTCCCGCCTTCCCCTGCTTGGGGTTTGTGCCCGGCCACGTCTTGCCGCGGCGCTGCGACTTCGATGTCGCGTCGCAGCGCCTGGGCGGTGATCAGGCCGGCGTTGACGATCTTCTCGACGCTGAGGGCCTGCGGCACCTGGGCGAGCGGCATGTGAACCGTGACGAGGGCGACGCGCAGGTCCCCCGCGGCCAGCATCATGATCGGGCCGCGCGCGCCGTCGTAGCGTTCGAAGGCCGCCGTCAGCTCGCCCAGGAATTCGGTGTGGCCGGGAAAGGCGAACCCGGCGCCGTAGAGCGTCTCCTTGGCGATCGGGGCCGTGACCACCCCGCCCACCGAGCCGGAAAGGGCCAGGCCCACCGCCGTCTCGATCCA
Organism: uncultured Phenylobacterium sp.; assembly: GCA_964419395.1. Lineage (GTDB taxonomy): Bacteria > Pseudomonadota > Alphaproteobacteria > Caulobacterales > Caulobacteraceae > Phenylobacterium. Next base: position 381 of record CAYQPL010000210.1, read on the forward strand.
GGCGATGACGGCCTTGGCCGACTGGGCCGACGGCTGGCCGGAGACGACCGGCGCCAGCAGGGGGATGTCGATGACCGGAATGGCGTCGGGAAAGACCCGCGCGGCGTCCTCCGCCGCGCTGACCTGGCGGACAAGCCCCGCCGTGCCGCCCGAGGCGGCGGCCACCAGGCGCATGTCGCCGACGACCACGAAGCAGGGGCCGGTCTCGCGCAGGGCGCTCCAGGCCTTGAAGATGATCTCCGGGCCGATCCCGGCGGGATCGCCCAGGCTGATGGCGAGCGGTGGGTGCTTCAACGGGTCTCGATGGTGGCGGCGTTCCTCAGGTCACGCATGTAACGTCGCGCGATCAGGCCCAGTTGCTGGAAGAACAGCCGGCGTTCGATCTGCTCGCGGGTCAGGACCCCGGCTCCGGTCGCCCGCTTGCCGCAGACCGCGACGATGTGCAGGCCCGCCTCGGTGCGGATGGGATCGGAGATCTGCCCCTCGTCGAGCTGCTCGGCGGCCTGGCGGAAGGCCGGCGCCAGGTCGGCGATCTCGGCCTCGCCCAGGTCGCCGGCGACAAGGCCCGCTTCCTGACCGGCCACGGCTTCCAGGTCGCCGCAGCCGGTGATGCGCCCGCGCACCGCCAGCAGCCGCGCCTGGGCGGCCTCGACCGCACTTTGCGGCGCATCGGCGGGCAGGCCCACGGCCACCTGCTTGAGGTTGACGATGGTCGAGCCTTCGCCCGCCCGCTTGTCGCGCAGATAGATGATGTAGACCCCGTCGCTGACCGGGATCGGGCGCGAGAGCTGGCCGGGGCGCATCTGCTCCAGGGCCTGATCGACCTCGGCCGGCATCTCGCCGGGCGCGACCCAGCCGGCGTCGCCGCCGGACGCCGCCGTGGCCGAGGCAGAGAACTGCCGGGCGACGGCCTGGAACGGCGCGCCCTGCTGCATCTGGGTGACGAGCTGGGACGCCCCCTGGATCGCCACCTCCATGCCACCCACGCGGTTGGCGTCGAGGAAGACCTCGCTGATCTGATACTGCGGCTTGCTGGCCTGGGCCTGCTGCTGGGCCAGGACGGCGTTGATCTGGTCGTCGCCGATGCGCAGGCGCGAGCCGTAGCGGCCCTGAATCCAGCGCTGCCAGCTGCTCTGGGCCCGCAGCTGTTCGCGCAGGGAGCCGAGCACGCCCTGGCCGCGCAGCATGGAGGTGAACTGCTCGGGCGTCATGTTGTTGCCCGCGGCCATCTCGGCCAGCTCCTCGTCCACCTCCTCGTCGGTGGCGATGATGGAGAAGTCCTGCTCCTGCTCGACCCGGCGCAGTTCCTGGAACTGCAGCCGCTCGTCGACGAGGGAGACCAGCGCCTGCTGCTGGATCTGCGGCAGGTTCTGCTCGCTCGGCTGGACCCCTGTGGTGGCGATCAGCAGGCGCATGCGCTGGGCGAGGTCGTAGGTCGAGATGATCTCGTCGTTGACGATCGCCGCGGCGTACTCCGTCAGGCCCTGGGGCGGGGCCTGCGCGGGAGCCGGGGTCTGGGCTTCGGCGTCCTGGGCCAGGGCCGGGGCCGAGGTCATAGTGGCCAGAACGGCCGCAAGAGCGACGCCGCAGGCCGCCCGGCCGCGGACTGAACGCACAGTCAACATCGCTTGGGTCATTCCTTCGTGGCGGCGGCGAGCGCCGCTTATCCTAGTTGGCATAGATAGGTTCGCCCAATGTGGCGAGGGTTAGGCGCAGGCTGACGGACTCGCTGGGGCCCAGACGGCCGATGACGGTGTCCTCGCGGCGGTAGATCACCTCGATCCGCGTGCATTCGTCCCGATAGACGATCCCGAGGTCGCGGACCACCCAGGCGTCCTGGACCATGTCCCGGTTGCCATAGGCCGACAGGCCCCAGTTGCGGGTCAGGAAGACCTCGCCGCCGAGATCGAGGTTCTCCCGTTTCACGCCGTTGATGTCGAGATCGTCCCACAGATAGCGGAAGAAGCCCGAACCCCGCGCCATGGCCACGTTCGCCCCGGTTTCGGCGCGGCGGACATCCAGGCTGTCGCCGTCCAGGCGGGCGCGGCTGAAGAAGGAGAGGCCCCGCAGGGGCTGCGCCTCGGCCGCGACGACCCAGTCGGAAGCGGTGTCGCGCAGACCCGTCCGTTCGGGGAAGGCGGTGATCTCTTCGTCGCGGAAGCTGCGGCCGATCAGCAGGCTCGCCCGGCGGCCGTCGTCCCACAGGATGCTCGCCCGTCCCGCCGCGGTGGCCCGCAGGCCGCCTTCGATCAGGTCGAAGCCCGGAAACTTGTCGGCCAGGAACAGGTTCGTCTCGTCGAACTCGAAGGCGAGGCTGTCCTCGTCGAGATAGACGGGATCGCCCGCGGCGTCGGTCGCCACCCGGATCTGTCGGGCGCGGGGAGAGGCCGCGATCTGCAGCAGGGGCTCAAGAACGACGGTCTTGTCATTGAAACGGCGATAGAAAGGCCAGCTCAGATCAGCTCCGACAGTGGCCATGCCGCGGGTCAGGCTCTTGTCGCCATAGCCCTCGGACGGGACGTCGCTCAGATGATAGGCGTCGGCCCGCAGGTTGACGAAGGGTTCGAGCCGGACGCCGGCCGTGGAGACGAAGGAGGTCCGCCAGTTGGCCTGGGCGACGACCCGACGGCTGTCCAGGCCGGGGATGCGCGCGCCGGCCCGGCTCGCCGGCGACAGGTCGCGCTCCAGGGCGACGGCGTCGACCTCGAAGCGCATCCGTCCGCCGGCGAAGCGGACGTCCGGCGACCAGCGGCCTTCGACGAGCGGCGCGACCGTCGGGAAGGTGCGGTCGTCGTCCCCCGGCCGCAGGCCCTGGATGTCGAAGGCGGCGACGGAGAGATAGGAGTCCTCGTCCTGCCGGATGGCGTAGAGCTGCGAGATCAGCCGCCGGTCGTCGGCCAGATAGGGGCCGCGCGACTCGTAGACGTCGCCGATCTCGTACTTGTCGAACAGCAGGTCGTCGGAGCTCCGCTCGGCGGTGAAGCCCCAGTCCCAGTTCTCGTCGATCTGGAAGGCGCCGCGGGCCAGGACGTAGCTGCGCGAAGTCTCCTCGCCGAAGCTCGCGCCGGCGCCGTCGAAGTCCTCGGCGTAGGTGTAGCCGGCGCGCACGTCGATCTCGCCGGAATAGAAGCGCTTGCGGTAGCGGGCGTTCAGGAACGGCGGGACCTTGGCGTTGATCTGAGGGCTCAGCGTCAGGTCGGAATAGGGCGACAGCACGAAGAGATAGGGCTGCTCGTAGGACACGCCCCGCCGGTCGGAGACGGAGATGTCCGGCGGCAGGAAGCCCGAGGCCCGCTCGGCCTGCGGATCCGGATGCCAGAAGAGCGGCATGTAGAGCACCGGCGCCCCGAACAGGCGGAAGACGGCGTGGCGATAGTAGATCAGCTGCCGGTCGCGATCCTGGACCACCTTGTCCGCCTGGATCGACCAGGTCGGCCCCTTGCCGGAGGCCTCGGCGGAGTCGGCGCAGACGTCGCAGGGGGTGTAGATCGCCAGGTTGAGCTCGTTGACCTGCGGGTTGCGCCGGTCGGCGCTGGCGGCGGCCAGCTTCACGTTCTGGGGCAGGCGGGCGGAGAACCCCTCGGCTACGCCGGCGCTCATCTGGTCGTCGAAGGTGATCTCGCGGGCGAACTCGACGCTGCCGTCCGGATTGATGATCTGGACGTTCCGGGCTTCGATCACGCCCCGCGTCTCGTCATAGGACAGGGCGTCGGCCCGCAGGGTCCGCTCGTCGTAGCGGGCTTCGACGTCGCCGGTGGCGTAGAATTTGTGGCAGGCGGCGTACCACGTTTGC
>CAYQPL010000211.1:0-2529 GCA_964419395.1 uncultured Phenylobacterium sp.
GACGTCATCGTCATCGACTCCGTGGCGGCGCTGACGCCGCGGGCGGAGATCGAGGGCGAGATGGGCGACAGCCTGCCGGGCCTGCAGGCCCGTCTGATGAGCCAGGCCCTGCGCAAGCTCACGGCCTCCATCTCCAAGGCCAAGACCCTGGTCATCTTCATCAACCAGATCCGCATGAAGATCGGGGTGATGTACGGCAGCCCGGAGACGACCACGGGCGGCAATGCGCTGAAGTTCTATGCTTCGGTGCGCCTCGACATCCGCCGCACCGGCTCGGGCAAGCAGCGCGACGAGATCGTCGGCAACAATGTCCGGGTCAAGGTGGTCAAGAACAAGGTCGCTCCGCCGTTCCGCGAGGTCGAGTTCGACATCATGTATGGCGAAGGCATCTCTAAGCTGGGCGAGATCATCGACCTGGGGGTCAAGGCCGGGGTGGTCGAGAAGTCCGGCTCCTGGTTCTCCTTCAACAGCCAGCGCATCGGCCAGGGCCGCGACAATGTCCGCGAGTTCCTGAAGGCCAACCGTGACGTGGCCGACGAGATCGAGAAGGCCGTCCGCGGGGCCACCTCGAAGATCGAGGAGGAGCTGCTGGTCGGCGGGCCCGAGGACGCCGAAGACTAGGGCGCGGCCCGCCAAGGCTTTCCGCCGCGCGGCGTCGCGACCGCCCCGGACCGGGCGTCCCCGCCGACACAAGCGCCCGGTCCGAACCTGGACCCCAACGCTGCGCCGCATCGGCGGAGGAGGACGCCCTGGCTCGCCGGGGCGTCCTTTTCCTTTGCGGCGGGAGGCAACTCCCTTAAACGACGGCGAAATGTCCCCTGCGCAGCCCGGCTGCGCCTGCCTATATGCAAGCCATGACGAGCCTCAATCAGATCCGCAGCGCCTTCCTCGACTACTTCAAGGGCAAGGACCACCTGGTCGTCCCCTCGGCGCCGCTGGTGCCGCAGGACGATCCGACGCTGATGTTCGTCAACGCCGGCATGGTGCCGTTCAAGAACTATTTCACGGGCGCGGCGACCCCGCCGGCGCCGCGGGCGGTGTCGTCCCAGAAGTGCGTCCGAGCGGGCGGCAAGCACAACGACCTGGAAAACGTGGGCTACACCGCCCGCCACCACACCTTCTTCGAGATGCTGGGGAATTTCTCCTTCGGCGATTATTTCAAGGAAGGCGCGATCGAAGCCGCCTGGACCCTGATCACCAAGGAGTTCGGGCTGTCTCAGGACAAGCTGCTCGTCACGGTCTTCCATACCGACGACGAGGCGGCGAACCTCTGGAAGAAGATCGCCGGCTTCTCCGACGACCGCATCATCCGCATCGCGACGGCGGACAACTTCTGGTCTATGGGCGACACCGGTCCCTGCGGTCCGTGCTCCGAGATCTTTATCGACCAGGGCCCGGAGCTGGCCGGCGGGCCCCCTGGCAGTCCCGATGAGGACGGCGACCGGTTCCTGGAGTTCTGGAACCTCGTCTTCATGCAGTTCGAGCGGTTCGAGGACGGGACCGAGCGCCCGCTGCCCAAGCCGCAGATCGACACCGGCATGGGCCTGGAACGCATGGCCGCCATCATGCAGGGCGTGAAGTCGAACTATGAGACCGATCTCTTCCGCACCCTGATCGCGGCGTCCGAAGACGCCACGGGCGTGAAGGCGGAAGGCGCGGCCACGCCCTCGCACCGCGTCATCGCCGACCACCTGCGCTCGACCAGCTTCCTGATCGCCGACGGCGTCTCGCCCTCCAACGAGGGCCGCGGCTACGTCCTGCGCCGGATCATGCGCCGCGCCATGCGCCACGCGCACATCCTCGGCGCCGCCGAGCCCCTGATGCACCGCCTGGTCCCGACGCTGGTGCAGGAGATGGGCGAGGCCTATCCGGAGCTGCGCCGGGCCGAGCCGGTGATCGCCGAGACCCTGCGCCAGGAGGAGGAACGCTTCCGCCGCACGCTGGGCCGCGGCATGAGCCTGCTGGAAGAGGCGGCGGCCGGCCTGCCCGAAGGCGGCGTCCTGTCCGGCGAGACGGCGTTCAAGCTCTACGACACCTACGGCTTCCCGCTGGACCTGACTCAGGACGCGGTGCGGGCCAAGGGCGTGACCGTCGATCTCGAAGGCTTCGACGCGGCCATGAAGCGCCAGAAGGACCAGGCGCGCGAGGCCTGGTCCGGCTCGGGCCAGACCTCGGCCGCGGCCGAATGGTTCGCCATCCGCGACCGGCTGGGTCCCACCGACTTCGTCGGCTACGACACCACCGAAGCCACCGCCGAGACCCTCTCGATCGTGATCGAGGGCGCCGAGGCCGAGCGGCTGACGGCCGGCGCGCCCGGTCAGGTCCTGTTCGCCCGCACGCCCTTCTACGGCGAGAGCGGCGGCCAGGCCGGGGATGTCGGCGAGGTGGAGTGGGACGGCGGCCGCGGCCGTGTCCTCGACACCCAGAAGCAGGCCGGCGATCTGCACGTCCATGTGCTGGAGGTGACCGACGGCGAGCTCGTCCCCGGCGCGCGCGTCGCAATTCTGCACGCTTGGTGAGCCGGCCTCC
>CAYQPL010000211.1:2539-4126 GCA_964419395.1 uncultured Phenylobacterium sp.
ACCGCCGTCGCCATCAAGGCCGCCGCCCACGTCGAAGATGTTGATGAATTCGTCGCGTTCGCGCGCGGACGGCGGCGCGGACCGAAAAGGCGACGGTGGGCCGTCGTGCGCGCGTCCCCGGCGCGCGCGTACGCCTGGCGGTCGACGCCGAGCGGCGCACCGCCACGCGCGCCAACCATTCGGCCACCCACCTGCTGCATGCCGCCCTGCGCAACGTCCTCGGCCCCCACGTCTCCCAGAAGGGCCAGATGGTCGACGGCGAACGGATCCGCTTCGACTTCAGCCACGGCCAGCCGCTGAGCGCCGACGAGATCGACCGCATCGAGGCCGAGGTGAACGCCGTCGTGCGCCAGAACCTGCCGGCCGAGACCAAGGACATGGCCCCGCAGGAGGCCATCGAGGCGGGAGCCATGGCGCTGTTCGGCGAGAAGTACGGCGACGTGGTGCGGGTGCTGACCCTGGGCCACGCCCTGGAGGGCGAGGGCGCCTATTCGGTGGAGCTGTGCGGCGGCACCCATGTGGCGCGCACCGGCGACATCGCCCTGTTCAAGATCGTCTCCGAAGGGGGCGTGGCCGCCGGCGTGCGGCGCATCGAGGCCCTGACCGGCGAGGCGGCGCGCCGCTGGCTGCTGGATCAGGCCCAGGTCGCCCGGGCGCTGGCCGAACAGTTCAAGGTTCCGGTGGCCGAGGTCGGCGCCCGCGTCGCAGCGCTGGAAGCCCAGCGCCGCAAACTCGAGAAGGAGCTGGCCGAGGCCAAGCGCCAGCTCGCCATGGGCGGCGGCGGGGCCGCGGCGGCCGGTCCGGAAGAGATCGCCGGCGTCCAGGTCCTGGCCCGCGTCATGGACGGGGTCGGCGGCAAGGACCTGCGGCCCATCGCCGAGGAGTTCAAGAAGCAGGTCGCCGACGGGATCATCGCCCTGATCGGCGTGGCCGAGGGCAAGGCCGCCGTCACCGTGGCGGTGACCGGCGCGGCCAGGGACCGGTTCGCCGCGCCCGATCTGGCCAAGGCCGCGGTGGTCGCCATGGGCGGGCAGGGCGCCGGCGGCCGTCCGGACTTCGCCCAGGGCGGCGCGCCGGGCGGGGCCACGGCCGAGGCCGGCCTGGCGGCGATCAAGGCGGCTGTCGCCGGCTGATCGCCGCGCGGCCGCCCGCCCGGCAAAACACGCCGGCCGACACACCCACGCCACCAAAAAGCCCAACCACACGCACCCCAAGATTGATGTATTGCTGAAAGAGGTCTAACACCTGCAATACCTTTTCCTTGAGGAGTTTCTGAATAGTCAGTTGGACTATTTCTTGCACTTTCAAGATTAGGTGGAAGGTTTTCAGCTACAGATGAACACTTACCCCAAGCACACGCTGGATTTAGTCTTGCCTGACCACAATGGAGAGGACCCCCACCCCAATTATATTTTGTTCCAGCCTTCATTTTACCTGTAGGGTCAGGACCATCGTACCTTTTTTTATTCCGCTTAATACCCCATACATCTTGGTCCTTAAATGCACCCTCATCAAGCGACTTGTTACCACTTCGTAATTTATCTGCATCTGATTTAAGACTAACTAACACACCAATCTTTCCCATGC
>CAYQPL010000212.1:0-2323 GCA_964419395.1 uncultured Phenylobacterium sp.
GGCTGAGGCCGGCGGGGCGACGGGCGCGGCCTCGGCCTGGGCCGCGGGCGGATCGCCGGCCGCGCCGGTGGCGATGGGACCCTCGTCGGCCGTCGCGAGGAGGGGCCAGGACAGAAGGGCGGCGAGGGCGCACGCGGCCGGTATGCGGGCAGGCTTCATGACCGGCAGTCTCCGGTTCGAGCATGGCGACACGAAGGCCGGCCCGTTTCGGGAGACGAGGCCGCGCGGCCGCCCGCGGCCCGTGCTAGGATCGGTCGCCGCCTGACGCATGGGCGGTCGCGCTTCGCGGGAGGCGGACATGATCCTCGGATTGTCAGTAGCCGCGTTCACAGTGCTTCACACCACCATCAGCCTTGTGGCCATCCTGGCCGGCTTCGTGGTCCTGGCCGCCCTGCTGGGTCGCCGCGCCGCCTCGGGCTGGACGGGCTTCTTCCTGGCCGCCACCGTCGCCACCTCGGTGACGGGCTTCATGTTCCCCCTCCGGACGATCGGACCGCCGCACGTGGTCGGGGCGATTTCGCTCGTGGTCCTCGCCCTGGCCCTGGCGGCCCTCTACGGGCGGGGTCTGAGGGGCGCCTGGCGGCCGGTCTATGTGGTCTCGGTCATACTGGCGCTCTACCTCAACGTCTTCGTCGGGGTCGTGCAGGCGTTCCAGAAGATCCCGGCGCTCAGGGGCCTCGCCCCCACGGGGACGGAGGCGCCCTTCGTGGCGGCGCAGGGGGCCGTACTGGCCCTCTTCGTGGGCCTGGGCGTCCTGGCCCTGAGAGGGCCCCGGGCCGCGGCCGCCGTCTAGGTCGGCGATCTGATGACATCAGATCGCCTCATGCTCTAGCGCTTCTGGTCGACGTCGCGCACCGCGCCGCGCGCGGCGCTCGTGGTGAAGGCGGCGTAGGCGCGCAGGGCCTGGGAGACCTTGCGCTCGCGCTTGCCCGGCTTCCAGGCCGCCTCGCCGCGGGCCTCCATGGCGGCGCGACGCTGTGCGAGCACGGCGTCCTCGACCGCCAGGCGGATGGTGCGGTTCGGGATGTCGATCTCGACGCGGTCGCCATCCTCCACCAGACCGATCAGGCCGCCCTCGGCGGCTTCCGGCGAGACGTGGCCGATGGAGAGGCCGGAGGTGCCGCCCGAGAAGCGGCCGTCGGTGATCAGCGCGCAGGCCTTCCCCAGGCCCTTCGACTTCAGATAGCTCGTCGGATAGAGCATTTCCTGCATGCCGGGGCCGCCGCGCGGGCCTTCGTAGCGGATGACGACGACATCGCCGGCCGCCACGCCGCCGGTCAGGATGGCGCTGACGGCCGCATCCTGGCTCTCGAACACCCGCGCCGGGCCCGAGAAGACGAGGATGCTCTCGTCGACGCCCGCCGTCTTCACGATGCAGCCGTCCTCGGCGAGATTGCCCTTCAGCACCGCCAGGCCGCCGTCCTTGGAGAAGGCGTGCTCCACATCGCGGATGACGCCGCTCTGGCGGTCGAGGTCGAGTTCCTTCCAGCGGCGGTTCTGGCTGAAGGCGACCTGGGTCGGCACGCCGCCCGGCGCGGCCTTGAAGAAGGTCTGGACGCTCTCGCTGTTGGTCCGCCCGATGTCCCAGCGCTCCAGGGCCTCGCCCATGGTCTTGGAATGAACCGTCGGCAGATCGGTGTGCAGCAGGCCGCCGCGCTCCAGTTCGCCCAGGATGGCCATGACGCCGCCGGCCCGGTGGACGTCCTCCATGTGCACGTCGGCCCTGGCCGGCGCCACCTTGGACAGGCACGGCACCTTGCGCGACAGGCGGTCGATGTCGGCCATGGTGAAGTCCACCTCGGCCTCGTGGGCGGCGGCCAGCAGGTGCAGGACCGTGTTGGTCGAGCCGCCCATGGCGATGTCCAGACTCATGGCGTTCTCGAACGCCTTGAAGCTCGCCACCGAGCGCGGCAGGACGCTGGCGTCGTCCTGCTCGTAATAGCGCCGGGTGATGTCGACGATCAGGTGGCCGGCTTCCAGGAACAGGCGCTCGCGGTCGGCGTGGGTGGCCAGCGTCGAGCCGTTGCCGGGCAGGGAGAGGCCCAGCGCCTCGGTCAGGCAGTTCATCGAATTGGCGGTGAACATGCCCGAGCAGGAGCCGCAGGTGGGGCAGGCCGACCGCTCGATGGCGGCGACCTCCTCGTCACTGACGCTCTCGTCGGCGGCGGCGACCATGGCGTCGACCAGATCGAGGGCGACCTCCTTGCCCTTCAGCACCACCTTGCCGGCCTCCATCGGCCCGCCGGAGACGAAGACCGTCGGGATGTTCAGGCGCAGGGAGGCCATCAGCATGCCCGGCGTGATCTTGTCGCAGTTGGAGATG
>CAYQPL010000212.1:2333-3727 GCA_964419395.1 uncultured Phenylobacterium sp.
AAATGCCAACCACAACAGCTAGTGCCCCTGCAATTGCATCTGGGTGATTGAGACTTACGGACGCCGATTGTTCCGCAAGATCTAAAAGTTCTTTTTCATAACGTGCAAAATGGGCACCAGGGCATCCGCGCAATGCGCGTTCACCATGTATTCGACCGAGTCGGCGATGAGATCGCGCGAGGGCAGGCTGTAGAGCATGCCGTCGTGGCCCATGGCGATGCCGTCGTCGACGGCGATGGTGTTGAACTCCTTGGCCACGCCGCCGGCGCGTTCGATCTCGCGTGCGACCAGTTGCCCGAGGTCCTTCAGGTGCACGTGGCCCGGCACGAACTGGGTGAAGGAGTTGACCACCGCGATGATCGGCTTGCCGAAGTCGGCGTCCTTCATGCCCGTGGCGCGCCAGAGCCCGCGCGCGCCGGCCATGTTGCGGCCATGGGTCGAGGTGCGGGAGCGGTAGGCGGGCATGGGCGGTCTCACTGTGGTCGGCCCCGCGAAAGGGCGGGCGTCACCTCCTCGCGCAGACGGGCGGGCGACGCAAGGTCAGAGCTTGGCGGGCTTCTCCAGCTCGTCGATCGCCTGGCTGATCAGGTCGAGCCTTGTCTGAAGGGCGGCCTGGGCGTCCCAGAGGCCCTGGTTGTAATAGTGGGGGCCGAGGGTCTGCGAGATGAAGTCGAGCAGGAACTGAGCGTCGAATCCCTTCACCTCCAGGTCGAGTTCCGCCTTGAGGTAGCGCGACAGGGCCTCGGCCAGCGCCTCGCGCATCTCCTTGCTGAACTCGATCTTGGTCATGACGTCCCAGGGAGTACGATGTGAGCGTCCAACTCTATGGCATCCGCAACTGCGACACGATGAAGAAGGCCTGGACCTGGCTGGACGAGCACGGCGTCGCCTACCACTTCCACGACTACAAGAAGGAAGGCGTCGCGCGGGAGAAGCTCGAAGCCTGGGTGGCCGAGGTGGGCTGGGAAACCGTGCTGAACCGCGCCGGCACGACCTTCCGAAGGCTGCCCGAGGCCGACCGCACGGACCTGAATGCGGAGAAGGCGATCGCGCTGATGCTGGCCCAGCCGTCGATGATCAAGCGGCCGGTGCTCGAGGCCGACGGGCAGCTGCGGGTGGGCTTCAAGCCCGACGCCTACGCCGCCCTGTTCGCCAAGGGCTGAGATTTCAGAACCAGAAGCGCACGCCGGCGACGAGGCGGGTGTCCTCCACGGCATGGCCGTCGGCGCGGGCATAGTCGGCGCTGTCGCCGAAGGCGCGCTCGTACTCCAGCCCCACATAGGGCGCGAACTCCCGGGCCAGTTCGTAGCGCAGGCGCACGCCGACCTCGGCATGGTCGAGGCCCGACCCGACGCCGAGTTCGGGAATGTCCTGGGCGGAGAGCGAACTCTCCG
>CAYQPL010000212.1:3737-4071 GCA_964419395.1 uncultured Phenylobacterium sp.
CGGTAGTCGTACTCCGCCTCGATCCGTGCGGTCAGCTCCCCTTGGTCGGAGAGGAAGGCCGCGGCGTCCAGTTCGTACATGTAGGGCGCAAGACCCTGGGCGCCGAGGACCAGGTGGGTGCGGTGCGGCCCGGCGAAGTCGTGGCGGACACCCGTCTGCAGATCGAACCAGGGGCTGACGGCGCGGCTCCACAGGAGCTGGACTTCCGCGTCGTCCGGCCGTTCGCCGCTTGCCCCGCCGCCTTCGCTCTTGATCCAGAGCTTGTTCAGATCGCCGCCATAATAGCCCTGGAGGTCCCAGAGATAGGCCTCGCCCGCGTCGCTTGTGCGCCACT
>CAYQPL010000213.1:0-3989 GCA_964419395.1 uncultured Phenylobacterium sp.
GTGCTCCTCGCCTCAACCCGACTGTGGCTCAGAGCTTATGAGTCCACCACCTAGGACGAAGCCATCGACTGAAGGTCAAACCACGAAGGGCACGAAGCCCACCAAGGGGCCCTCGCTCTTCGTGTCCTTTGTGTTCTTGGTGGTTCAATCCGCAGCGCGCCTGCGGCGCGGCGGCGCCGGGGGCCTTATCTCAGCCCCTGGCCCGTTCGCCGAACAGGGCCGAGCCGACGCGGACGCTGGTGGCGCCGAAGCGGACGGCGGTCTCGAAGTCGCCGCTCATGCCCATGGAGAGCTTCGCAAGCCCGTTGCGCGCTGCGATCTTCGCCAGCAGGGCGAAGTGCGGGCCCGGCGGCTCCTCGGCAGGCGGGATGCACATCAACCCCTCCACCGCCAGGCCGTAGGCGTCGCGGCAGGCGGCGATGAAGGCGTCGGCCTCGGCCGGGACAACGCCGGCCTTCTGATCCTCCTCGCCGGTGTTCACCTGTACATAGAGGCGTGGGGAGCGGCCGGCCTTCTGCGCCTCGTCGGCCAGCACGCGGGCCAGCTTTTCGCGGTCCAGGCTCTCGACGACATCGAAGAAGGCCACCGCCTCCTTGGCCTTGTTGGACTGCAGCGGTCCGATCAGGCGCAGCTCAATCTCGCCGCGGCGCTCGCTCCAGCGTTCCATCGCCTCCTGCACGCGGTTCTCGCCGAAGACGGCCTGGCCGGCGGCCAGCACCGGCGCCACGCGGTCCCACGGCTGTTGCTTCGACACCGCGACCAGGGTCACATCGGCAGGCTGGCGGCCGCTGGCCTTGGCCGCCGCGGCGATGCGCGCCAGAACGTCGGCGCGGGCGGCGGCGGGATCGTAAGGGGACGCGGTCAGGGTCATGGGCGACGGCTTCTGGGATCTTTCGCGGACGGCATGGTCCTTAAGCCGCCGGGCGGCCGCGCAAAACCCCCTGCCGCCGCTGCTGCTCTTCACCGACCCGGCCCGTACGCCCGATCCCGTGGCCGCCGCGGCCGCCCTCCCGCGGGGTTCGGCCGTCGTCTATCGCGCTTTCGGGGCGGCGGACGCGCTTCAGGTGGCGCGTCGACTCCGGCGCGTGACATCGGAGCGCGGGGTGCGGCTGCTCATCGGCGCGGACGTGGCCCTGGCGCGCCTGGCCGAGGCCGACGGCGTCCACCTGCCCGAGCGGTTGGCCTCTCGCGCCGGGGCGATCGCGCGCGCCCATCCCTGCTGGACCGTCACCGCCGCGGCCCATTCCCTGCCGGCGGCCCGAAGGGCGCTGGCCGCAGGCGCGGAGGCGGTGGTCGTCTCGGCCGTCTTCCCCAGCCGCTCGGCGAGCGCCGGCTCGCCGCTGGGGCCGCTCCGCTTCGCGCGGCTGGTCCGCGCCGCCGGCGGCCCGGTCTACGCCCTGGGCGGCGTGAACACGAAAAACGCCCGCAGGCTGCTGGCCTCGGGCGCGGTCGGTCTGGCGGCGGTGGATGGGCTTTCGCCCGGAAGGGCCTAGAAGCGGAGCGCGGTCTCGAGCCGGACCCGCGGGGTCGAATCGGTCGGCTGGGTCTTCTTGAAGGCCGGCTCTTCCTTCTCGCCCAGGGCCACGGCGCCGCCGACCCGCAGGCTCGGCGTGACGCGGAAATAGGCCCCGGCCTCGACGTCGTTCAGCTGCACATCACGGCCGGAGGGCTGATCAAGATCGAGCGAGACGCCCCACCGGCCGTTCTGCATGTCCCACTTCAGGGTCTTTCCCCCCTGAGGCAGGGCTTCGCTGCGGACGGTGAAGTCCATGCCCTTGGGCTGGGACTGCGCATGCGCGCCGGCCGCGCCCAGAAGGGCCGCCGAGAACGCAACAAACGCAACCGTCCGCTTGGACATCGTCACCGTCAAAGGGCCCCCTGCGCCCCAGGTCGTCACCGGCATGTCGCCGATCTCGACCGTCCCCTCGATTAAGGGCCGCGTGCGCGGCCGGTCAATGGGGCGATGCCGGACTCCCGGCCCTGTGGACAAGATGGCCGCTTTCTGTGGCGCCGCCGCCACGTGATTCCTGTTTGGCGCCTGTGCTGTCGTTGTTATAGAGGGCCGGGCGCGGGGGCGGCGCCGCGGCGCGATCACGACGCGGAAACTATCACTGGAGGCGGATGATTATGCCGTTTGTGCGCGGAGCCTGGATTCGGAACACCTCTTCCGTCGTCCTGGCCCTTGGGCTTTTCTCGCTGACCGCCTGCGCCTCGCGCGGCGACGGCGACGGTTTCCGCCTGTTCGGCCGCGGCGGCGACACGCCGGCGTCCGCCGACGCCGCCGCCATTGCGGTGAACGGCTATCTGTGGCGCGCCCGCCTCGGCCCGCTCTCCTTCCTGCCGCTGGCCTCGGCCGGTCCGTACGGCGGCCTCATCATCACCGACTGGTACGTGAACCCCGAAAAGCCGGACGAACGCTTCAAGGCGACCGTCTACATTCTGGATTCGCGCCTGCGGGCCGACGGCCTGAACGTCTCCATCTTCAAGCAGGTCCGCGGCCCGCAGGGCGGCTGGGTCGATGCGCCCGCCGCCGGCCAGACCGAGGTGGACATCGAGAACGCCATCCTCACCCGGGCCCGCCAGCTTCGACTTTCGAACATCCGGGGCTGACGCCCCGGGGCGCGTTCAGCCTCGCTCCTTCGAACGCGCCGTCCCCTTCGCGACCGGCGCGTCCGAGAGGATTCGCCGGTCTTCCCGTTCCGACCTGAAGACCCCGAAGGCAGCCCCCGATGGCGCGCTACAATCCCAAGGACGTCGAGCCCAAATGGCGTGAGGCCTGGGCCAAGGCCGACGTCTTCAAGGCCGAGATCAAGCCCGGCCGGCCCAAATACTACGTGCTGGAGATGTTCCCCTATCCGTCGGGGCGGCTCCACATGGGCCATGTGCGCAACTATGCGCTGGGCGACGTGGTGGCGCGCTTCAAGCGGGCCCGCGGCTTCAACGTGCTGCATCCCATGGGCTGGGACGCCTTCGGCCTGCCGGCCGAGAACGCCGCCATGGAGCGCGGCGTCGATCCGCGGGGCTGGACCTACGAGAACATCGCCCGGATGCGCGACGAGCTGAAGCAGCTGGGCCTGTCCATCGACTGGAGCCGCGAGTTCGCCACCTGCGACCTCGACTACTACGGCAAGCAGCAGGCCTGGTTCCTGGACCTGTACGAACGCGGCCTGATCTATCGCCGCGAGGGCGTGGTCAACTGGGACCCCGTCGACCAGACCGTCCTGGCCAACGAGCAGGTGGTGGACGGCCGCGGCTGGCGGTCCGGGGCGGTGGTGGAGAAGCGCAAGCTGAACCAGTGGTTCATGCGCATCACCGACTATGCCGACGAGCTGATCGACGATCTGAAGACCCTGGACCGCTGGCCGGAAAAGGTCCGGCTGATGCAGGAGAACTGGATCGGCCGCTCCCAGGGGCTGAAGTTCCGCTTCCCCTGGGCGGGCGCGGCCCCCGACGGCTTCGCCGAGGGCCTGCAGGTCTACACCACGCGGCCCGACACCCTCTATGGCGCCAGCTTCGTCGGCGTCGCGCCCGACCATCCCCTGGCCGAGCAGCTGGCCGCCGCCGATCCCAAGGTGGCCGACTTCATCGCCCGGTGCCGCCAGGGCGGGGCGAGCGAGGCCGAGATCGAGACGGCCGAGAAGATCGGCTACGAGACCGGCCTGTTCGTCAGCCACCCGTTCGACCCGGACTGGAAGCTGCCGGTCTGGATCGCCAACTTCATCCTGATGGACTACGGCACGGGCGCCATCTTCGCCTGCCCGGCCCACGACCAGCGCGACCTGGACTTCGCCCGCAAGTACGGCCTGCCGGTGAAGCCCGTGGTCCTGCCGCCGGGCGAGGATCCCGCCGCCGTGACCATCGGCGACGAGGCCTATACGGGCCCCGGGACCATCTTCAACTCCGCCTTCCTCGACGGGCTGGACGTGCCGGCGGCCAAGGCCGCGGCCGTGGCGCGGGTCGAAGAGGCCGGCCTGGGCGAAGGCGCGGTC
>CAYQPL010000214.1:0-3985 GCA_964419395.1 uncultured Phenylobacterium sp.
GTACGACGGGCGCTAGTGCACAGTTGCGCTTGCGTTAACAGAAGGCAGGGCGGCATGTGGCGGAAACTGCTGGAGACCTCGCACGAGGCGGGACAAATCACCAGCACACAGAGCTTCGACGGCCACAACGCCGACGTGGCCCGCGCCGTGGGCCGGGTGAAGGCCCAGTCCAACCGCGTGCAGGTCATCGCCGGCACCGTCGCCACCTACGAGGGCGCGCGCGCCCTGATCGATGCGGGCGCCGATGCGGTGAAGGTCGGCATCGGCCCGGGCTCCATCTGCACCACCCGCGTGGTGGCCGGCGTGGGCGTGCCCCAGCTGACCGCCATCATGGACGCGGTCCGCGCGGCCGGGGACTCCGGCGTGCCGGTCATCGCCGACGGCGGCATCAAGTATTCGGGCGACCTGGCCAAGGCGCTGGCCGCCGGCGCGCAGGCCGCCATGATGGGCTCGGTCTTTGCCGGCTGCGACGAGGCGCCGGGCGAGGTGTTCCTCTATCAGGGCCGCTCCTACAAGGCCTATCGCGGCATGGGCTCGCTGGCCGCCATGTCCCGCGGCTCGGCCGACCGCTACTTCCAGAAGGAGGTGTCGGACTCGCTGAAGCTGGTGCCGGAGGGCATCGAGGGTCAGGTGCCCTACAAGGGTCCCATCGCCCCCATCGTCCACCAGATGGTGGGCGGCCTGCGGGCGGCCATGGGCTATGTCGGCGCCGCCAACCTGCCGGACTTCAGCGAGCGGGCGCGCTTCATCCGCATCACCAATGCGGGCCTGCGCGAGAGCCACGTCCACGACGTGATGATCACCCGCGAGGCGCCCAACTATCCGAGCGGAATCTGACGGGTGCAGATGGCCATCGAACTTCAGCTCCTGGGTTGGGCGGTCGTCATCGGTCTGGTCCAGCTTGGCTGGGCGGCCGCGGCGGCGCGCGCCCAGCAGGGGCTGAAGTGGGCCGGCGGCTCCCGCGACGAGCCGCGGCCGGTCACCGGGGTGGCCGCCCGGCTGGAGCGGGCGCTGAAGAACTTCCTGGAGACCTTCCCCTTCTTCGCCGCCGCCGTGGTCGTGACCTATCTGGGCGGCAAGCTGGGAGACCTGACCTTCTGGGGCGCCTCGCTCTACGTCGCCGCCCGCGCTCTCTACGTGCCGCTCTATGCCTCGGGCGTGGCCATCGTGCGCAGCCTCGTCTGGTTCGTCTCCATGATCGGCCTCTTCATGGTCGTGGCGGCCATCTTCGTATGAGGCGGCGTCGTGCGTGAGGGCGGACGCCTGGCGGCGGCCATCGAGGTTCTGGACGAGATCGAGACGCGACACCGGCCCGTGCGGCTGGCGCTCAAGGCCTGGGGCGATCGCTCGCGCTTCGCCGGGGCCAAGGACCGCGCCTGGGTCTCGGGCCTCGTGCTCGATGTGCTGCGCAGGCGCCGTTCGCTCGCCTGGCGGATAGACGCCGATACGCCTCGCGCCCTGGCGCTCGCCGCACTTGCCTTCGAGTGGGGCTGGCCGGTGGAGAAGGTGGCTGAGGCCGCCGGCGAGGCGCCCCACGGCCCCGGTCCGCTGACGGACGCCGAATGGACCGCCCTGCGGGCGCCGCAGGATCTGGACGCCGCCCCGCCGGCCGTCCGCGGTGATTATGCCGACTGGCTCGATGCGAGCTTCGCCCGCGCCTTCGGCGACGCGCGGGGGGAGGAGGGGGCCGCGCTCGCCCGCCGCGCGCCGGTGGACCTGCGCGTTAACCGGCTGAAGAGCGATCCAATTCGAGCGATGAAGGCGCTGGCCTCGCTGGAGCCGCAAGCTCCCGGGCGCCTGGAGGACGCCATCCGCCTGCCGGCGCCCGACCCCACCCGCCGGGGCGGCGCCGTGAAGACCATTCCCGCCTTCTCCAAGGGCTGGTTCGAGGTGCAGGACCTGGGCTCGCAGATCGCGGCGGCCTGCGCGGGCGAGGTGGCCGGCAAGCAGGTGCTCGATCTCTGCGCGGGCGGCGGCGGCAAGACGCTGGCGCGCGCCTCGGCCATGGGCAACACCGGTCAGATCTACGCCTACGACGCCGACGCGCGGCGGCTGACGGACACGATCCGCCGCGGCGACCGCGCCGGCGTGCGCAACCTGCAGGTCCGCTCGCCGGTCGATCCCGAGCCGCTCAAGGGGCTGGAGGGCAAGATGGACGTCGTCTTCATCGATGCGCCCTGCACCGGCTCGGGCTCCTGGCGGCGGCATCCGGACACCAAGTGGCGGCTGACGGCGGACGCGCTCGCCAAGCGCACACAGGACCAGGACGCCGTGCTCGATACGGGCGCGACCTTCGCCAAGGTCGGCGGGCGGCTGATCTACGTCACCTGCTCGGTCCTGCCCGAAGAGGACGAGGATCGCGTCGAGGCGTTCCTGGCGCGCAAGGGCGAGGCCTTCGCCGTGCGGCCCGCCACCGCCGATCCCGAACTCACGGCCTTCCTGACGCCGGAGGGCTATCTGCGCCTGACGCCGGCCTCGGCCGACACCGACGGATTCTTCGTCGCCGTGCTGGAGCGCGTGCGATGATCCCCCTTCACCCCCGCAAGGCCCGCCTGCCATGACCGAGATCCTCGAGCCCAATCACGAACGCGTCCTGATCGTCGATTTCGGCAGCCAGGTGACGCAGCTGATCGCGCGGCGCCTGCGCGAGAGCGGCGTCTATTGCGAGATCCATCCCTACGACAAGATCGAGGACATGCTCGACGCCTTCGCGCCCAAGGCGGTGATCCTGTCGGGCGGACCGGCCAGCGCTCACGAGGACGAGAGTCCCAAGGTGACGCCGCGGGTGTTCGAACTCGGCGTGTCGGTGCTGGGCATCTGCTACGGCGAGATGCACATGTGCGCCCGTCTGGGCGGGGCGGTGGAGAGCGGCCATCACCGCGAGTTCGGCCGCGCCGAAATCCTGATCGAGCAGGAGAGCCCGCTGCTGGACGGCTTTGGCGGCGTCGGCGCCAAGGAAACCGTCTGGATGAGCCACGGCGACAAGATCACCGCCATCCCGCAGGGCTTCCACGTGGTGGCCGCTTCGGAGGGCTCGCCCTTCGCGGTGATCGCCGACGAGGGGCGGCGGTTCTACGGCATCCAGTTCCACCCGGAGGTGGCGCACACGCCGCGCGGCGCCCTGATGCTCCGCAACTTCACCCACAAGATCGCCGGCCTTTCGGGCGACTGGACGATGAAGGCCTTCCGGCAGGAGATGGTCGAGCGCATCCGCGAGCAGGTGGGCGACGGCAAGGTGATCTGCGGCCTGTCGGGCGGGGTCGACTCCTCGGTCGCCGCGGTGCTGATCCACGAGGCCATCGGCGACCAGCTGACCTGCGTCTTCGTCGACACCGGCCTGCTGCGCCTGAACGAGGCCGAACAGGTCGTGACCATGTTCCGCGACCACTACAACATTCCGCTGATCCACGTTGATGCGTCGAAGGAATTCCTGGGCGAGCTCGACGGCGTCTCCGATCCGGAGACCAAACGCAAGACCATCGGCCGGCTGTTCGTCGAGGTCTTCGACCGCGAGGCCGCCAAGATCGAGGGGGCGGAATTCCTGGCCCAGGGCACGCTCTATCCCGACGTGATCGAGAGCGTCTCGGCTCGCGGCGGCCCCTCGGCGGTGATCAAAAGCCACCATAATGTGGGCGGCCTGCCGGACTACATGAAGCTGAAGCTGGTCGAGCCCCTGCGCGAGCTCTTCAAGGACGAGGTCCGGGCTCTGGGAGTTGAGCTTGGCCTGCCGCCGGCCTTCGTCGGCCGCCACCCCTTCCCGGGCCCGGGTCTCGCCATCCGCATCCCGGGCGAGATCACGCCGGACAAGGTGGCCGTCCTGCAGCAGGCCGACGCCATCTATCTGGACGAGATCCGCAAGGCCGGCCTCTACGACTCCATCTGGCAGGCCTTCGCCGTCCTCCTGCCGGTGAAGACCGTCGGCGTCATGGGCGATGCGCGCACCTACGAGAACGTCTGCGCCCTGCGCGCGGTCACCTCCACCGAC
>CAYQPL010000215.1:0-3954 GCA_964419395.1 uncultured Phenylobacterium sp.
CACCGGCCTCAGAAGGCCGCAGCCGGCGGCCGGCCCAGGCTTAACGCCCTCTTGTGGGAACGGGGGTAGGATGGCGTCGAACCGCGGAGCGCCGCACGTGACGACGGCGCCCGAGATCGAGAGCGCCGGCCGCAGGATCGGCCCCGCCCATCCGCCCTATGTGATCTGCGAGCTGTCGGGCAACCACAACGGCGACCTTGGCCGGGCGCTCGCCATGATCGACGCCGCGGCGGCCACCGGCTGCGACGCCATCAAGATCCAGACCTACACCGCCGACACCATCACCATGGACGTCGACCGGCCGGAGTTCAAAATCCACGGCGGTCTGTGGGACGGGCGGAGTCTGTACGAGCTCTACCAGGAGGCCCAGACGCCCTACGACTGGCACCCGGCGCTGTTCGAACGCGCGCGCCAGCGGGGGGTGACCCTCTTCTCCAGCCCTTTCGACGAGAGCGCCATCGACCTGCTCGCAGGGCTGGATGCGCCGGCCTACAAGATCGCCTCCTTCGAGGCCGTCGACCTGCCGCTGATCCGCTACGCCGCCCGCCAGGGCAAGCCGCTGATCATCTCCACCGGCATGGCCAATCTCGCCGAGATGGCCGCCGCCCGCGATGCGGCGCTGCAGGCGGGGGCTGCGGGCGTCGTCCTGCTGCACTGCGTCTCCAGCTACCCCGCGCCCATGGCCGACGCGAACGTCCGCACCGTGCCGGACATGGCGCAGCGTTTCGGCTGCCCCATCGGCCTGTCGGACCACACGCCGGGCACGGCGGCGGCGGTCGCGGCCGTGGCGCTCGGCGCCTGCGTGATCGAGAAGCACTTCACCCTGGCCCGGTCCGACGGCGGACCCGACGCGGCCTTTTCCCTGGAGCCGGACGAGTTTCGCGCGCTGGTGACCGACACGAAGGCCGCTTGGGAAGCGCTGGGAAGCGCGCAGTACGACCTGCTGGGGTCGGAGCGGGCGAACGCCCAGTTCCGCCGCTCGCTCTATGTCGCGGCCGATGTGAGGGCGGGCGAGACCATCGGGCGGTCCCATGTGCGCTCCATCCGACCGGGCCTCGGTCTCGCGCCGGAGCATCTGGAGGCGGTGATCGGCATGACGGCGACGCGGGACCTGACACGGGGCGAACCGCTCGCCTGGGACATGCTCGCCCCGTCGCGCCAGGCGGCCAGCGGTTAGGGGAGGACGTAGCCCTTCTGGATCAGCCGTTCCCGGCTGGCGGCGCGGGCGCGCGCCCAGTCGTCCTTGAGCAGACCCAGGCCCACGACGTCGCGCGGTTCGCCGCCCTTCCAGACGTGGCGGCGGAAGAGGGCCTCGCGCTTGAAGCCGAAGGACTCGTGCAGCTTCCAGACCGCCTCGTTCTCGACCAGCACCTCGCACCAGAGCTTTTCGAGGCCGAGCGCGCCGAAGACGTGCTCGATCATCCCGTATTCGACGAAGGCCCCGACCCCCTTGCCGCGCACGGCCGGCGAGGCGAGGTAGTAGGCCCAGGCGCAGCGGCGGTGCTCCCGGCTGATGTCGGCCAGGTTGGCCAGGCCCACGGGCGCGCCGTCCAGTTCGATGATCCAGTAGCGGCGCGAAGGGTCGGCCAGGGCGGAGTCGAACCAGCGGTCGTGCTCGGCGGGGCTGATCTCGTGGTCCGAATACATCCAGCGCGCCACGTCGGGCAGGTTGCGCCATTCACGCAGGCGCGCCCGGTCGGCCTCGGCCACGTCGCGCAGGACGACGTGCGGCGCGGTCATCAGGCGACCGCGGCGGTCGGCGCGGCGCTCTGCAGCCCCGCCTGCATCTCGCCGGCGAGGGCGGCGAAGCGGCCGGCGGCGTCGGCCGATTCCCAGCCGGCGACGATGAAGCGCCCGTCGTGGCGGGCGGCGAGGTCGGTCTTCAGCCGCTCCAGGGCGCGCACCGCCTCGACCGTCTGACAGGCGAAGCGGCTGCGGACATTGGCGTAGAGGCAGGCGCCCAGTTCCGGCGGCCGTTCGGCGAAGGGCGCCAGCAGGCGCATCGTCTCGCGCCGCAGGTCGGCGTCGGGGGCCTCGTCCACGCAGTCGAGCGCGACGAGCGTCTCGCCCCGGCTCTCATAGACCCGCGCCAGGGTGACGGGCCCCTCGGCGGTGAAGTTGCGCACGGTCAGGGGCCGCGGGGCGGCGACCTCGGCGCGGAAGACGTAGCTCGCCACGCGCTCGGCCAGGGCGGCGGGGCGGGGCAGGTCGGCGAGGTCGAAGAGGGGCGTGGGATCGGCGGCCCAGACCACCATCTCGTCGTCCGACCGGTCGAGGGCCGCCTCACGCGGCGAGACCAGGGCGCCGAGCTCGATGCCGACTCCCAGCCGCGCCAGAGCCCGGCCGCTGGCGCCGAACAGGCCTGACAGCCCCTCGCGGGGGATCGCGCCACGCAGGGCGAAGCCCGGCGGGGCGCCTTCGCCCGGGCCGATCAGGTGGGTCTGGTCCAGGGCGAGGGCGGCGGCGGCGCTGGCGTGCACCTGATCGAGCCAGACCGGCAGTCGCCATTGGCAGAAGCGGCGCAGCGGCTCGGCGGCCTCCCGCGGATAGCTGCGCAGGAGGTCGCAGAGCGTGTCTCCCGATGCGGCCGCCGGAGGGGTGCGGGCCGCAAGCACAGGGCCTTCGCCCCAGTCGGCCCGGCGGCCGTCGGCGGCGGGGCTGACGGCGCCGAAATAGAGGTCGGCGTCGTCGAAGGCGACGCCCTGCCATTCCAGGCAGCGGCGGATCGGGTCGTGCGCCGAGCCGAAGGCGAACTCGCCCTCGCGGAGCTCCAGGCCGTGGCTGGTGCGCGGCAGGCTCCAGCCGCCGAGGCGATCCAGCGCGTCCTGCAGGCGGATGTCCGTGGCGCCCAGCCGGTGGGCTTCGAAAGCGGCCAGGATGCCCGTCAGGCCCCCGCCGATGATGCGAACCTTGGTCATGCCGCGTCTCCCCGACCAGCACTTGAAGGGGAGAGGATCACGCAGAGGTTGAGAAGGTTCGGTTAAATTCCCTGCGTCAGACGGTCGCGGCCTGGATCAGCCGCGGCCAGAAGGCGTCGGCGACCCGCGCGGCGCCCAGGCCATCGCAGGTCTGCGCGCTCGTCTCGGCCAGGCTGCGGCGCAGGTCCCGGTCGACGAAGAGGCGGGTGAGCGCCCGGTCGAAGGCGGCGTCGAAGTCCGCCGCTTCGGAATCCACCCACAGAAGCGCGCCGGCCTCGGCGAGCGCCCGGGCCGCGGGCCGCTGGTTCTCCGCCAGGGTGACGGCGACGCTGGGCAGGCCGAGCACGCACCGCTCCCAGAGCGCCGATCCGGCGGCGCCCACGGCCAGGTCCGCGGCGGCGGCCAGTTCGGCCATGTCGGGCGTATCGACGTGCAGCCGCAGGCGGACGTCGTGGGCGGCGATCCGCGACAGGCCCTTGCGGCTCGGGGCGCCGCCGCCGATCACCACGTCCAGTTCGGCGTCTCCGAAGCGCCGACGGATGCGCTCCACCACCCGCCCGGTGACGCCGCCGAGATCCGTCAGGCCCATGGAGACCAGCACGCGGCGCGGCTCGCTCTCGCGCCGCGCCAGGGCGACGTCGCGCAGGGCCGCAAAGGCGGGGCGCACCGGGGCATAGCCCGGTCCCAGCAGAAGCCGGGCCTGGGGCGCGAGACCGGCGTAGTCGGCCGCCGTGCGGTGCGGTCCGGAATCGAGCAGGAGGTCGCCGCCCATGGGGCGGTCGGCCAGGGCGTCGACGACCAGCGCCGGCCGGCCGTCGGCGACGGCCTCGTGCGTCTCGCGATCGAGCCCGTAGTGGTCGAACACCACCGCCTCGAAGGCCAGGGCGGCGGCCGCCGCGACGAGGGTCTCGCCGCGCAGGTCGGCCACGGGCCGGCGGCCGATGTCGGGCGCGAAGGCGGCCAGGATCGCCTCGACCGCCGGATCGGCGAGGAAGAGGCACTCCGCCCCGCGCTCGGTCAGGGCGGCGGCCAGGGT
>CAYQPL010000216.1:0-3645 GCA_964419395.1 uncultured Phenylobacterium sp.
GAGGGTGATGAGCTGGAGGTAGTCGACCACGATCAGGTCGAGGCCCACGGTGCGCTTCAGGCGTCGGGCCCGCGCCACAAGCTTCGCCAGCGAAAGGCCGCCGGTGGCGCCGATGTAGAGCGGCGCCTCCTGGATCTCGAGCGCGGCGTCGCGGATGCGGCCGAACTCCAGGGCGTCGATCTCGCCCTTGCGCAGCCGGTCGCCGGAGACGCCGGAGACCTCGGCCAGCAGGCGCATGGCCAGCTGCTCGGCCGACATTTCCAGCGAGAAGAAGGCCACGACCCCGCCGCTGACGGTCTTGCGCGTGCCGTCGGGCCGCGGCTCCCAGGCATAGTTCCGGGCCACGTCGAAGGCGACGTTACAGGCCAGCGAGGTCTTACCCATCGAGGGACGCGCCGCCAGGATCACCAGGTCGGAAGGGTGGAGGCCGCCGACCTTCTGGTCGAGGTCGATCAGGCCGGTGGAAATGCCCGCAAGGCCGCCATCGCGGGCATGGGCCTCGGCGGCCATGGCCACGGCGCCGTGCAGCGCCTCCGAGAAAGGGACGAAGCCCTGGGTGACGCCGCCGGTCTCGGCGAGCGCATAGAGCTGCTGTTCGGCGGCCTCGATCTGGTCGCGGGCCGAGCGGTCGACCTCGGCGGTCTGGGCGCCGGCGGCGATCTCCTGGCCGATGCGGATCAGGTCGCGGCGCAGGGCGAGATCGTAGATGGCCCGCGCATAGTCCGGCGCATGGGTGGAGGGCGGGGCGCGGTCGACCAGGTCAGCCAGGTAGCGCAGGGCGCCCAGCTCCTGGAAGGCCGGATCGCGGGCGAACTGCTCGGCGATCAGGATCGGCTCGGCGAGCTGGCCCTTGCGGATGTAGGATTCGATCGCCGTGAACAGGCGGCCGTGGAACGGCGCGAAGAAGTGTCGGCCCTGCAGGTTGTCGCCCAGCCGCTCGAAGACGGCGTTGTCGTAGAGCAGGGCGCCCAGCAGCGCCTGTTCGGCCTCGATATTGGCCGGAGCATGCGGGGGTGTCGGATTGTCGTCCTGCGGCATGCGCAGGTCCAGGGCCGGAACGATCGCCATGGCTAGCTGATAGCTTAACGCGGCGTCGTCGACTCCCGGCGAACTGCCGCAGGTCCACAGGAAAACGCAGCCTGTGGAAAGGTCAAGCTGAACCGGAACGATCGCGGGCGGGCCTGCACGGCCCGCCCGCATCCGTTGTGCTCAGGCTTTCAGTCTACCAGCGCACGCTGACGCGGCCGTAGACGAACCGCCCGTTGAAGCCGAACGGCGAGAAGGACGAGAACGGCCCCGCCCCGGTCGTGTTCAGGTTCGGCGGAACCTGACGCGGATAGACGTCGAAGACGTTGTCCGCGCCCAGCGCCAGGGTGACCCGGTCGGAGAAGGGGTAGCGGCCTTCGAGGTCGACCAGGCCCCGGGTTCCGGTTTCGGTGTCGGCGCTGCCGTCGGCCAGGGTGCCCGGCGAAAGGACCGAGCCGTAGAGGGTGGTGCGCACCGTCGCGCCCCAGGCCTCGCGGCTCCAGTCGCCCTGCAGGGTCAGCTTCTGCTTGGGCACACCTTCCTCGAAGCGCAGGGTGGCCTGCCGGCCGAACAGGCTGGTCGGCGTCGGGAGGATGGTCGAGGACGAGGTCGGGGTGCGGGTGACCTCGAACTCGTTGATGTTGCCGGCCGCCGTCAGGTCGAACACGCCGGCCTGCGGATCGTTGATCCGGTAGCGGGCGACCACGTCGATCCCGTTGGTCTCGGTGTCCACGCCGTTGATGAAGAAGCGGGCGGCCGTGGCGCCGAGGGGCGCCAACAGGTCGTAGATCACGCGGGCGTTCGTTCCCGGAGCGGCCGTCGCGCTGCCCTGGAAGGTCTCCGACAGCACGATGCGGTCCTCGACCTCGATCCGGTAGGCGTCCACGGTCAGCTCGAAGGCGCCGCGACGATAGACCAGACCCAGCGAGTAGTTGCGCGAGGTCTCGGGATCCAGCGCCTGGCCGCCCAGGGCGGTGGCCACCGGGCTCACCGACGGATAGGTGCCGGTCTCGAAGGGCACGCCGTTGATGTAGAGGATCGAGGTGGCCGTATAGTACTGCTGCTGCAGGCTCGGCGCGCGGAAGCCCGTCGAGGCGGCGCCGCGCAGGGCGAAGGCCGGGGTGAAGTCGTAGCGGGCCGACAGCTTGCCCGAGGTGTTCGTCCCGAAGTCCGAATAGTCCTCGTAGCGGACGGCGGCCGAGGCGACGAACTTCTCGGTCAGCTGGCCTTCCAGGTCGACATAGACCCCGACCGCGTCACGGTCGACATCGACCTCGTTGGACGGGTTGAAGCCGGTGAAGCCGCGCGAGCCGAACGAGACGCTGGTGTTGGGGCCCCGGTTGTAGGAGGTCGGTTCGCCCTGGTTGATCTCGAAGGTCTCGGTGCGCGCCTGTAGGCCGAAGGCCACGTTCAGCGGCCCGGCCATGCCGATGTCGACGCCGCGGCTGAAGTCGGCCGAGAACACCGTCTGGCTGTATTCCAGCCCGCCGGCCTCGAAGGAGGTCTGCGAGGCCGCGCCATAGGACGGGTTGATGGTGTCGCGGACGCCGAAGTTGATGTCGTTCTTGCCGTAGGCGACGTTGAAGTCGGCCTTGAAGCCGGCAATCTCGCCACGCACGCCCAGGGCGGCGCTCAGGTCGCTGGTGTCGGTGACGATCTTCGGAAGATAGCCGTTCGGATAGACCGAGGGCACGTTCTGGTTGGCGTCGGTGGGCAGGCGGAAGGTGGCCGCGCTGGAGGCGTCGCGCTCCTGCACGCCGACCCAGCCATAGGCTTCCCAGACATCGCCCAGGGGCTTGCCGGCATTGGCGTAGAAGGAGACGTCCTCCACGTCGGCGTCGCCGAAGCGCGAGGTGATCCGGGCCGGCGTCACGCGGCGGGCGATGTCGCTGCGGTTGGTGTTCTCGCGGTCGCGGTATTCGGCCGAGAGGGTCAGGAAGCCGTCGGCACCCAGGGGCAGGCCCTGCCAGCCGGAGACCGTGGTGGTCGCGCCGTCCGAGATGTCGTCGTCGCGGCCGTAGAAGCCGTCGAAGCTGGTCTCGTACTGGCCGTAGGTCACCGACAGGGCGCCGCCCGTCGCGGCCTCGCGCAGGCGCAGGTTGACCACGCCGGCGATGGCGTCGGAGCCGTACTGGGCGGCCGCGCCGTCGCGCAGGA
This sequence comes from uncultured Phenylobacterium sp., assembly GCA_964419395.1. GTDB lineage: Bacteria > Pseudomonadota > Alphaproteobacteria > Caulobacterales > Caulobacteraceae > Phenylobacterium. The sequence goes on from CAYQPL010000216.1 coordinate 3,184, forward strand.
CCTCGATGCGCTCGAGCGCGGTCGAGGGGATGGCGTTCAGGTCGACGGCGGCCGAGCCGCGGCCCACCGAGCCGTTGGTGTTGAGCAGGGCCGAAACGTGCCGGCGCGTGCCGTTGACCAGCACCAGGGTCTGGTCCGGGCCCTGGCCGCGCAGGGTGGCGGGGCGGACGGCGTCCGTGCCGTCGGTGTTGGACGGCCGCGGGAAGGAGATGGAGGGCACGCTCGTCGCCAGGGCGGTGGCGAGTTCGGTGGTGCCGCGCTGCTGGAGCGCCTGGGTGGTGACGACATCGACCGGAGCCAGCGTGTCGAGCCGGCTGCGGCCCGTGGTGCGGGTGCCGGTGACGACGAGTTCCTCGACCTCAGCCGCGCCGGGGGCGGTCTGCGCCAGGGCGGCGGTCGAGGTCAGGCTGGCCGCGGAGGCCGCGGCCAGGAGCATGAGACGGTATGGCATGTATTCCCCTT
>CAYQPL010000216.1:3655-3925 GCA_964419395.1 uncultured Phenylobacterium sp.
GTGCAACGGTCGGCCGAAGACTGCATCGGCAAGCAAAAACGGCCCGGAGCGCCAGGCTCCGGGCCGTCTTCGTTCAAGTCATCGAACGACGATCAGTCTTCGGCGTAATCGCCTTCGATCTGGCCGGCGCCGCCTTCGAGGAGGTCGGCGGCGGCTTCCTCGGCCGCGGCGCGCTCTTACACGAACAGCGAGGTGATGACGTTCTCGCCGCGGGCCTGACGTTCGGCTTCGTCCAGGCTGCGGGCGATGTTCAGGGTGACCGTCACGCCC
>CAYQPL010000217.1:0-2788 GCA_964419395.1 uncultured Phenylobacterium sp.
GCAGATCCTCCCCCTCCGCGAGGGGGAGGTGGCCCGGAGGGCCGGAGGGGGCCTGCGGCCTCTCCGCCGCCCTCAGGCCGCGCCGCGGCGCTGCGCCGTCAGGGCCGTCAGCAGGTCGGCCAGGGCCTCGACCTCGGCCGGGTCCAGGGGAATGTCGGCGTGCAGGTCGTCGTCCAGGCGCAGGGCCAGCGCCGAGACCTGGGCGTAGCCGAAGACGCCCGCCGTCCCGGCCAGGCGGTGGATGACGGCGCGCAGCTCGCGCGGCGCCGGCTCGGTCTCGCGGAAGGCGCGCAGCCGGGCCAGGTCCTCGCCGCAGCGGTCGAGGAAGCGGGCGCGCAGGGCGGCCAAGGGATCGCTCATGCGCCTTGCGCCAGGGCGCGGATGTCGGCGGCCAGCGTCATCGGGTCGAAGGGCTTGGTCACCACGCCCACGGCGCCGGCGGTCAGGAAGGCCTCGCGCTCCTGCGGCTGGGCGCGGGCGGTGATGAAGACGGCCGGCGTCTGCGCCAGGCCCGCGCGCCGGCGGATGTGGGACAGGGTGGTGGGCCCGTCCATGTCGGGCATCATGACGTCGAGCAGGATCAGGTCGGGCCGCCAGGGCCCGGCGTCGAGCATGGCCAGGGCGTCGGCCCCGCTGGCGTGGGCGCGCACCTCGATCTGCGGATCGAGTTCGAGGGCGAACAGGGCCACCTCGCGGATGTCGGGCTCGTCGTCCACATAGAGCAGGCGAAGGGGCCTCATGCGGCGGTCTCCTCGGGCCGGGGCGCAGGGTCGGGGGCGGCGACGAGGCGCCGGACGGTCTGGCCGAGTTCGTCCAGGGAATTGCGCGACTTGGTCAGGACCGCGGCCAGGGAGCGGGCGAGCTCCGGATCGTCGGCCGGCTGGGCGGAGAAGACGATCACCGGGGCGCCGCCGATGGCCTCGAGCATGGGCACGACCTCCAGCCCCGATCCGTCGGCCAGGGCGATGTCCAGGATGGCCAGGCGCGGGCGGACGGTGCGCAGCAGGGCGCGGGCGGCCGCCAGGCTCTCGGCGGCGACCACCTCGCAGCTGTCGGACAGGGCGTCGCGCACCACCTGCCGGATGTCGGCGTCGTCCTCGACGTGAAGGATCAGGGGCCGCGTCGCCCGGTCGCGCAGGGCCGCGGCGAGGCCCCCGCGCAGGCGGTCCAGGTCGACCGGCTTCTGCAGCCAGTCGAGCACCTCGAAGGTGTGGACCCGGCCCTCGGCCGCCTCGCCCGAGACGATCAGCACCGGCAGGTCGCGGGTATGGGCGGCGGCGCGGACCTTGCGCAGCAGGTCGGGGCCGGCGCCGTCGGGCAGGCGCATGTCGAGCAGCAGGGCGACGAACCGCGCCTCGCCCCCCAGGGCGGCTTCGGCCTCGGCGATCGAGCCGGTGATGCGCGCGCTGAAGCCCTCGGCGGCGACGGCCTGGGCCAGCACCTCGGCGGCGTCGGCGTCGTCCTCGCAGATCCGGACACAGGGTCCCGACGGCGCGTCCTCGCGGCGGCGCTCGGCCGGCAGCTCGACCTGGAAGCAGGCCCCGCCGCCCACGGCCGGCTCGTACCAGACCCGCCCGCCGTGACGCTCGACGATCTCCTTGGTGATGGCGAGGCCAAGGCCGGTGCCGCCCTTCCGCCGCGTGTCCGAGGCGTCCGCCTGGGCGAACTTGGAGAACAGGCGTTCGCGGAAGGCTTCGGGCACGCCGGGGCCGTGGTCGCGGACGCTCAGGCGGACCTTGCCGGCGCCGGCGCGGCCGAGGGCCACCTCCACCACCCCGCCCGGGGGCGAGAACTTGGCCGCGTTGCCGAGCAGGTTGTGGACCACCTGGGTCAGCCGGTCGGCGTCGCCCACCGCCAGCTCCAGCCCCGGCTCGACGGCGAGGTCGAAGCGGACGCCCAGCTCCCCCGCCAGCCCCTGCAGCCCGTCGATGGAGCGGCGCACCACGCCGTCGAGGGGGAGGGGCGCCATGACGAAGGCCATGGCCCCGGACTCCATCTTCTCGATGTCCAGGATGTCGTTGATCAGGCGCACGAGCCGCTGGCAGTTGCCGTGGGCGATGGCCACCAGGCGGCCGGCCTTGTCCGGCAGGGCGCCCGCGGCGCCGCCGGTGAGCAGGCCCAGCGACCCGGCGATGGAGGTCAGGGGCGTGCGCAGCTCATGGCTGACCGTGGAGACGAACTCCGCCTTCATCCGCTCGACCCGGCGCCGTTCGGTGATGTCGCGCACGGCGGCGACGACGCGCAGGCCGTCGGGCAGTTCGAACGCCGCCAGAGCGACCTCGGCGGGGAAGGCCGTCCCGTCGCGCCGGCGGGCCTGGAACTCGCGGGTGACGCCGGCCTCCAGCTCTCCGTTGCGCAGCAGTCGTTCCAGGAACAGACGCCCGTCGTCGGGAATGTCCAGCAGGAGACCGACCTCCCGCCGGGACAGCGCCGCGCGCGCATAGCCGAACATCGCCTCGCCGGCCCGGTTGATGGTCTCGATGCTGCCGGACCGGTTGAAGGTGATGAGCGCGTCGTGCGTGCTTTCGAAGATCGCCTCGTTGCGCGCCGCGGCGGCCTCGACCCGCGCCAGCAGGGCCTGGCGTGCGCGCGACTGGCGCAGGACCAGCATGACCGCGGCCGCCAGCAGCAGGCCGAGCAGGACGAACATGCCGCCGATCATGCGCTCGGACCGGCGCGTCAGCGCCTCGACGGCGGCCGTGCGGGCCGACAGCGACACCGCTTCGGAGGCGGACATGAGGGCCACCTGCACGCGGATGTCGTCCATGATCGCCTTGCCCCGGCCGGT
>CAYQPL010000217.1:2798-3897 GCA_964419395.1 uncultured Phenylobacterium sp.
GCGCGCTCGCTGTCTTTTTTCTTCGAGCTGTCGGGCCTCGGCGTGCGCGTCCTCCAGGGCGTTGGCCGCCGCCGCCCCTTGCGTCTCGCGCAGGGCGATGCTCAGGCCGAGGTTCTCGATCTTGGCGTCGACGAGCCGTTCCAGGGCGTCGAGCTCGGCCAGGGCCGCGTCGCTCGCGCCGGCCGCCTCGGCCTCTTCCAGGGCGCGCAGCCGGGCCAGCTCCTCGCGGATGGCGCCGCGGGCGCTCTCATAGGGCTCCAGGAACCCGGCCTGGCCGGTGATGATGTAGCCCCGCTGACCGGTCTCGGCGTCCTGGATCAGGGAGAAGACCCGGCCGAGCTGGAGGCGGGAATCGTAGGACTGGTTCACCGCCTCGCGCAGCTCCCGGCTGCGGGCGAACTCCTCGCGGACCTCCAGCAGCATGCCGACCAGCAGCGCCGGGACGAGGATGAGGGCCACCAGGGCCGGCCAGGCCAGCGAGTGGGAATTCCGGCGAAGGCGGGCGCTGAGCGTGCGGAACAAGATCCTGGTCCCGATGAGGAAATCGGGGCCAGCCTAGCCGTCAACCGCTCGCGGGCGGTTAACGGCCCCGGCGCCGCCGCGCCGTGAGGACCGGCGGCCGCTTAACCGCTCGTCAGCCCCTGGCGCCTATGGTCGCCGAGGCGTTTCTTTAGGACGACGGCGTGCGCAACGAGCCCTGGTTCAAGACCATACAGGTGGCGGAGGGCGACAAGATCCTCTCGGAGGTTATCTGCCTGCGTCTCGGCGTCGCCGGCCACAAGGCGACGCCGGCCTATAACGGCCGCGAGGCGCTCAACCAGCTGCAGAGCGCGCCGCCGCACCTGCTCGTCCTCGACCTCACCATGCCGCGCATCGACGGCTTCCAGGTGCTGCGCGTCATGCGCAGCGACGAGGCCCTGTGGCGCATTCCGACGCTGGTGCTGACCGCACGCCAGACCCGCGACGACATCGGCAAGGCCCTGGCACTCGGCGCCGACGACTACCTGGCCAAGCCGTTCGATCCGGAGCGCCTGCTCAAGCGGGTGGACCGCCTTCTCCGCGAGGGGCGGAGCGCCAAGGCCCTGGCCGGCGGGCGGGC
>CAYQPL010000218.1:0-3835 GCA_964419395.1 uncultured Phenylobacterium sp.
GGCCTGGGAGGCCGGGGCGAGCGCCGCCACCTCCACGGCCTGCAGGGCCGCCGCCGCCTCGTCCAGGCGCCCGATCAGCAGCAGGCGGCGGGCCATGAGATAGCCGGCATGGGCCGCGTTCGGCCGGTCGCCGCGCCGATCGAGGAGCGCGCGCGCCGCCTCCAGCGCCTGGAACGGGCCGCCGAGATCGCGCAGCACGAGGGCGAGCTCGGCTTCGGCCACGACGCTGCGGGCCGGGGCGATCGCCGCCTGGGGCGCAAACGCCCGCCGCGCGCTGCGCTGCAGCGCCCGCCCCGCCGGCAGGTCCCCCAGCTGCGCCATGGCGATTCCCCGCAGGGCCAGGGCCGGCGGATCGCCCCGCAAGGCCACGTGCTTCAGGGCCGTCAGAGGATCGCCCAGGGCCAGGGCCCGCCCCGCAGCCGCGATCAGGGAGTCCATCGCAATCCCGACAAGGTTGTCACTCCCATCCCTCGCCGCCGGGCGTCCAGGGTCTGGGCCGCACACACCCTAGCAAGGACGGACCTCATGACCGCAAGTCTCGAAACCCACGCCATGCGAACGCCCCCGGTGGTCGATCCCGACGCCTGGGAAGCCGCGCGGCAGGATCTGCTCGTCAGGGAGAAGGCCCTGACGCGGGCGCGCGACGCCCTGGCCGCCGAGCGCCGCCGGATGCCCTGGATGGCGGTGGACAAGGCCTATGTCTTCGAGGGCCCCGACGGGCCGGCGAGCCTGCTCGACCTGTTCGCCGGTCGCCGGCAGCTGATCGTCTATCGCGCCTTCTTCGAGCCCGGCGTGCTGGGCTGGCCCGACCATGCCTGCCGCGGCTGTTCGCTGGTGGCCGACCAGGTCGGTCATCTGGCGCATCTGCACGCCCGCGACACGAGCCTGGCCTATGTGTCCCGCGCCCCACAGGCCGACATCGCCCGCCTGAAGGCGCGCATGGGCTGGACCATGCCCTGGTTCACCCTCACCGACGCCTTCGACGCCGACTTCGGGGTCGGCGAGTGGCACGGCCACAACGTCTTCTATCGCGACGGCGACCGCATCTACCGCACCTACTTCGTCAATGTGCGCGGCGACGAGGCGCTGGGCTCCGTCTGGAGCTATCTCGACATCACCGCCCTGGGCCGCCAGGAGGCCTGGGAGGACTCGCCCGAAGGCTACCCGCAGACGCCGACCTACAAGTGGTGGAACTGGCACGACCAGTACGAGCCGAAGGCCGCCGTGGATCCCGACTGGGTGAGGGTCTCCGACGCCGGCGAGGCCGCCTTCCGGAAGACGGAGCCGCAGCGGTGACGGACCGGGCGTCGCAGCGGCCGGCGGCCGCGGGCTTCGACGGGCCCTGGGACGGCGCCGGCCGCACCCTGCGCCTGGCGGCCGCGCCGCCCTGCCTCGCCCTGGCGGCGTCGGCGGCCCTCTGGCCGGGGGGGCCGGCGGCGGCGATCTGTTCGTCGGCGGGGCCGGCCTTCGTCCACGACATGGGCTGCATGTACCTGGTGATGGGCCTGCTCCACGTGCCGCCCTGGCTCGATCTGCTGCGTCGTCATCAGGAGAGGGCGCGGGCGACGAGGGCGGCGTGAACGTCCGCCGGCTAAGGCGCAAATCCTCAGCCGGCGAACGCGAACTGCCAGACGGCGACCGGAACGGCCAGGAGCAGGGCGAGCGAAATCAGGACGAAGACGCCGTCGCGGGTCAGCAGGCCGGCGGCGAAGAGGGCGATGACGCCGGAGGCGATGGAGCCGGAGGTCGGGACGACCTCCATGACCGGCATGAAGAGGGTCAGGCCCAGGATCAGGACGAGGGGCAGATAGATCCAGGGACGGCGCAGCAGGATGTGCAGGCGGGGCTTCGACAGTCTCTCGACGAGGCGCACCGGCCGTCGAAGCCAGCGGACGCCGCCGCGGAGCCTGGCGCGCGGCAGGCGGCGCTCGGTGATCAGCTTCGGCAGCCAGAGGTGATCGCGGCCGGCCGCCATCTGAACCGCCAGGATGAAGACGATCGCGGCGACCACGGTGGTCACGCCCGGGACGCCGCTGGCCGGCGACAGCGAGACCAGCGAAAAGACCAGCATCAGGGAGGCGAAGGCGTGGCGGTCGAGCGTCTGGACGATCTCGCCCACGGCGATCTGCTCCCCCCCGGCCGCCGTCTCCAGCCGGTCGAGAACCTCGCTCAGCCCGTGGGTCTGCGCCTGCGCCATGCCGCCTCGTCCTGAATGGAAGGGCGAACGCATCCTGGCCTCTGGCGGTTGCCGCCGCGCGGTCAGCCCGTCTTCGGCGCGGCGGCGTCGGCGGCGGCCTGCTTGGCGCCCTGGTCGGCGGCCTTGCGGAACTTCTCCTTCATTCGCGCCACCCAGCCGGAGAAGGCCTCGTTGTCGGCGGTCATGCGGCCGAACTCGCCCACGCCGATGGGCCCCGCCGCCACGCCGGTCAGGGCGACGCGCAGGGCCTCGGGATTGCGCGCCTCGCCGACGAAGCCGCCATAGCGGCCGTTCAGCCGTTCCAGGGCCGCGTCGTCCCCGGCCAGGCTGAAGGCGACGCCGGCCCGCAGGAGCTTGCCTTCCTCCTCCACCGTCAGGGCGGTCTTGTCCTGCCAGCGGCCGCCCAGGGCGGCTTCGAACAGTTCGCCGGCCTTGGCCCAGTCCTTCTGTCGCCAGACGATCTCGGCGCGCAGGTCGCGGGCCTCGGCGGACTCCTCGCGCGAGAGCACCTCCAGCGCATGATCGAGACGGCCGAGGTCGGCCAGGGCGCGGGCCTCGATCAGGCGGCGGTCGGCGTTCAGCGCCTTGGGCAGAACGGTGGAGCGCGACCCGTTGATGGCGACGAGCGCCTGCTCGGGCCGGCGGTCCATCAGGTAGATGAGGGCGAGGTCGGTCGCCACCTGGGCGCGGGGCACGCCGTCCAGGCGGTGGTCGACCTGATAGCTCAGCAGGTCGGCGGCCTGGCTCAGCAGGTCCACGTCCACCAGGCGGCGCACGAGGCGGCGCACCATCATGTCGCCGTCGGCCCCGAGCGGCGTCAGGTCCTTGAAATCGAAGAAGAGGGCGAGCGCCTGCACCGGCTCCAGCCCGTCGGCCAGGCCGTCGAGGAACAGCGCCCGGAAGGCGGCCGAAAGGTCGGCCTGCAGGCCCAGCGCCTCGGGCAGGTCGGGCAGGCGCTGACCCGCCGAGCGCAGCGCCTCCAGCGCCTCGCGATAGCGGCCCTGGCTGAGATAGAGGCGGCCGAGCGCGCGGATAGTCGCCAGCTCTGTGGCGTCGCCCCGCCAGCGGAAGCGCAGGCTGTGATAGGCGGCCGCCGCCTGAATCGGCGTGATCGCGCCCTCTTCGAAGCGGATGCGGGTGGCGTTCAGCAGGGCCGGCGCCGCCAGGTGGTCCAGCGGGGCGCGGGCGACGGCCTGGTAGATCTTCAGCGCCCGGCCCGTCTGGCCTTCCTTTTCGGCCAGCTTGGCCTGCAGCAGGCGGCCGGCGAGCTGTTCGACCGCATCCGTCTTCTCGTCGAGCGCCATGCGGACGCGGGTGCGCGCGCCGTCCAGGTCGTCCATCTCCAGGGCCGCCTCGGCGTCGGCGCGGGCGAACCGGGCGCGCCAGAGGGCGGGGAACTGGTTGAAGGCCGAGGCGCCGGCGGCGAATTCCTTGCGGGCCTCCGGCCACTGGGCGGTCTTGGCCGCCAGATAGGAGCGCCACAGGGCGGCCGACGGGTCGCTGGCGAGCGTCGGGGCCGAGAAGTCGGCGGCCGCCTCCTTGTAGCGGCGCGCCCTGACGCGGGAGATGCCGCGCCGGCCGCGGAACTCCGCATCGGCCATCCCCTCGGGATTCTCCCGCGCCCGGTCGTTGCGCACG
>CAYQPL010000219.1:0-3794 GCA_964419395.1 uncultured Phenylobacterium sp.
GCTGGCGCCGGTAGAGCGGCAGGGTGGCTTCGGCCGACTCCGGCGCGCGCGCGGCCGCCGCCGCGCGATGCAGGACGAGTCCCGCGACCAGGGCGGACAGGAGGCTGGCCGCGATCCAGAAGGCGAACATGCCGCGCCTTTATCCCAAAGGGAACGCCCGCGCGAGAGGTCTGGACGTCGCGCCCGTCCTAGAGGCCCGAAAGGCGGCGGCGGACCACCTCGGCGGCCTGCCGGTCGCGGGCCAGGCCGATCAGGTCGGCGGCAGCGCGGCTGATGGCCCGGGCCGCCTCGGGCTCCTCGGCGTCGCCGAGCCGCAGGTCGTCGAGCGCCTCGCCGGCATAGGTGTCGAGGAAGGACTCGATGGACTCCATCGCTTCGCCGCGAGCGGCGGCGAAACCGCCATAGTTCGCCGCGCCGCGGATCTCCTGGGCGAAGGCGATCAGCGTCGCGGCCTTCTGCAGGGCCTCGTCGGAGGGCGGCGCGCTGAGGCGGGGCGCCTCCTTGGTCATGCGGCCGACCCGCACCTGCTTGACCGGCAGGGCCGTGCGGACGGCCCGGGCGGCCTCGCGCAGGCGGCCCTCGACAACGCGCGCCAGGGTCTTCTTCTGGTTCGCCACGCGGGCGCCCCACAGGCCCTCGCGGGTGAGTTCGACATTGCCCTCGATCTCCGCGATCTGGGCGGTGACGGCGTCCACCGCCGCGGCGGCCGTCTTCAGGGCCGCCTGCCCGCCCGCCGCGTCGAAGGCCTCGACGACGGCCAGTTCCGCATCGATGGAGTTGAGCACGCGCTGTCCGAAATCGGCCAGTTCGGAGCCGGACAGGTAGCTTTCCGGCGGCCGGTCCATCACCGCCGAAATCAGGCGCAGGACCATCCAGGGATGGCGAAGGTGGGCGGCGAGCATCTCGAAGAAGCGCGGCCCGGCGTCCTCGGCGATGGCCACGGCGTCCTTGTAGGCGATCCGGGCGATGGCCGCGTCCTCGTCGGTGACGCGCTGGATCCAGTCCGGCACCCGCCCCACTGCGGTCCGCACCTTGGGCGTCATCTCCAGGCACTCGGCGAAGAACCGGGCGCCGTCGGGACGCGCCTGGTCGGCCAGTTCGGCGGCGGCGGCGAAGTGGGGGTGGGCGCGTTCGCGCACGCCGCGGGCGGAGCGGCGCGCCAGCACGTCGAAGGGCTCGGGCGAGCTCTCCTCGGCCTGGTATTCCTCATAGAGGGCCGCGGCGCGGGCCACCTCGTGGGTCGCCTGGTCGCGCAGGGCCTTCCAGACGAGGGCGAGCGCGCGCGCGGGAAAGGTCAGCCGGTCGGTGCGCCCGTCGCCCACGCAGAGCGGCGCGATGGGCTGGAACACGGCGTTGCGCAGCTGGCGGTCGCGGGCCTCGGTCTCCACCAGCAGGCGCACGTCGACCAGGCCCGAATCCCCGCCGGCGCCGGCCAGGGCCGCGCGCAGCTCGCCGACCCCGCGGTCGGGCGCGGCCTCCACCAGGTGTCGAACGACGGCGAGCTTCTGTTCGGGCAAGACGCCCATCGATCCCCCTTGCCGCGTTCCAAGCCTTGCGGAACGGCAGTCGTTTTCAGCATGCGGAGGGGCGGTTAAGGTTTCCCTTCGCCTAAGACCGGCGCCGGGCGAGCGTCACGTGGCAGGAGGCCGCAGGCCGTGAGCGAGGACTGGCTGCAACCGGGCGTCACCTCGAGCGGCGCCGCCGCCGAGGTGAAGGCGGGCCTGATCGCCGCCTATGCCGAGCCCCACCGGCGCTACCACGACATGACCCATGTCGCCGATTGCCTCGCGCAGCTTCGGGCGGCCGAAGGCCTGAGCGGGACGGAGCGGACATGGCTGGCCCTCGCCATCTGGTGGCACGACGCGGTCTACGATCCGACCCGCACCGACAACGAGGCGCAGAGCGCGGCCCTGGCCCGCCGCGACCTGACCGCCCTGGGCGAATCCGCCGAGACGGTCGAGGCGGTCGCCCGGCTGATCGAGCTGACCAAGGGCCATCAGGCGGCCGAGGACGACCGGCTGGGCGGCCTTCTCGTCTCCATCGACCTGTCGATCCTGGGCCGGGAGCCGCCGGCCTACGCCGCCTATGCGGCGGCCGTGCGGGAGGAGTACGGGCACGTGCCCGACGCGCTCTTCCGCGCCGGCCGGGCCGCGGTCCTGGAGCATCTGCTGGAGGCGCGGCCGCTCTATCCCGACGCCGGCTACCGCCGGCGCTTCGAGGCACAGGCGCGCCGCAACATGGCGGCCGAGCGGGCCGCCCTGCTCGCCTAGGTCTCCGCCCGGGGCAGGTCCAGCACCACCGCGAGGCCGCCGAGCGGGGCCGTCTCCAGGCGAAGCTCGCCGCCATAGGCCCGCGCCAGTTCGTCGATGATCGACAGGCCCAGGCCCGAGCCGGGCGCGCTTTCGTCCAGGCGCGCGCCGCGCCGCAGCACGTCCGGCCGGCGTTCGGGCGGCAGGCCCGGCCCGTCGTCCTCGATGGTCAGACGCAGGCGCTCGTCCGACAGCGGAACGGCCCGCACGCGGACGCGGCCGACGCACCACTTGCAGGCGTTCTCCATGGCGTTGCCGGCCAGTTCCAGAAGGTCCTGGCGCTCGCCCTGGAAGTAGAGCCCGTCCTCGGCGTCCCAGTCGATGTCGACGCCCTTGTCCTGGAAGATGCGGTCCAGGGTCCGCGCCAGCTCGTCGAGGACGTCGGCCACCTCGGTGCGCTCGCCCCGTCCCGGCGTGCGGGCGGCCGCGCGGGCCCGGCGCAGATGATGGTCCACCTGCTGGCGCATGACCTCGGCCTGGCGTTCGACCACCTCCCCCAGGGGTCCGGCGGTCTGGCGGGACTCGGTCAGCATGACCGAGAGCGGCGTCTTCAGGGCGTGCGCCAGGTTGCCGACATGGGTGCGCTGGCGCTCGACGACCTCCTGGTTGTGGGCCACCAGCGCGTTCAGTTCATGGGCCAGGGGCTCCAGCTCGACAGGGTAGCGGCCGGCGATCTGCTCGGCCTTGCCGCGCCGCACCGAGGCCACTTCGCGCCGCAGGGCGAAGAGCGGCCGCAGACCGAAGCGCACCTGGAAGACCACCGCCCCCACCAGGCCGGCGCCCAGCAGCAGGAAGGCCACCGCCGTGGCCGTGACGAAGCCGCGCACGTCGCTGTCGATCGGCGAACGGTCCTCGGCGGCCATGAAGACCAGCGGCGCCTCGCGCCCCGGCAGGGTGGCCCGGCTGGCCATGGCGCGCAGCGGCTGGTTCAGCGGCCCGCGGGTGTCGTAGATGACCGGCCGGCCCGGCTGCGCCTCCAGCCGGGCGACGAGGTCCTCCGGCGCGGTGAGCTCGGCGTCCCACAGGGAGCGCGAGCGCACGACGATGCGCCACTGGCCGTCCGGCAGCGGCTCGACGATCTGCCAGTAGCGGCCGGAATAGGCCCGCAGCGCCCGGATGTCGGTCAGGGCGGGCGCCAGCACCTCGCCGGTCTCGGCCACGGTGGTGCCGGCCAGCAGGTTGTCGATCAGCTCCGAGAGACCCTGGTCGAAGCGCCGCAGGGCGGCCTGCTGGAACAGCAGGGCCAGCATGACGGCCGAGATCAGCAGGACCGTCAGGCTCCAGCCCGCCGCCAGGATCACCAGGCGGCGGACGAGCGAGGGGCGGCGGAAGGCTTCCAGCCTCACGCGCGGGCCGCCCGCCGCCTCACGAGGCGCTCGCGCCCTCGGCCTCGTCGGCCGGACAGGTCAGGCGGTAGCCCAGGCCACGCACGGTCTCGCTGCGGTCGGCGCCGCTCATCTTGCGGATGCGGCCGACGAGCACCTC
>CAYQPL010000220.1:0-402 GCA_964419395.1 uncultured Phenylobacterium sp.
GAGCGATGCGGCGAGGCGGACCTCGCCTCCTTCGCCGCGGACTATGGCCCGGCTTAGCTGAACGGCCGTTGAGCGGGCCGTTCATGTTCGTTCATCTCCGCACGCCGGCCCGGCGCAGCAGGGAGTGGCCCCCGCGCGCGAGCAGGGAGTGGCCCCCGCGCGCGAAATGTGAAATGGCGAGCGGCATGCGAAGTTCCAAGCCGCACCGCCGCGGCCCCCAGCGCCCCTCCGGCCCCGAACCTGAGACCGAGGTCGCGATCCTCGACATGGGCGGGGAGGGCGACGGCCTGGCCGAGGGGCCGATCTATGTGCCGTTCACCCTGCCGGGTGAGCGTGCGCGCGTGCGCGGACGGGGCGATCGCCGGCAGCTTGTCGAACTGCTCAGCCCCAGCCCGGAGCGGG
>CAYQPL010000220.1:412-1010 GCA_964419395.1 uncultured Phenylobacterium sp.
TCGGCGCCTGCGGCGGCTGCGCCCTGCAGCACTGGGAGATGTCGGCCTATCTCGCCTGGAAGCGCGAGCGCCTGATCGGCACCCTGGCGCGTCAGCACATCGAGACCGAGGTCCTGCCGATCTTCGCCTCGCCGCCGGCCAGCCGTCGCCGCGTCGCGCTGCATGCGCGCCGGGGCGACCGTGACGCCGCCCGCCTGGGCTACAAGATGCGCGCCTCGTGGGACCTGGTGGCCATCGAGGCCTGTCCCATCGCCGACCCGCGGATCGTGGCCGCCCTGCCGGCCCTGCGCCGGCTGGCCGCGCCCCTTTTCGAGCATCCCAAGTCCGCGCCGACCCTCCATGTCACCCTGACCGACGAGGGTCTGGACGTCGACATCTCCGGCGTGGAGCGCAAGAGCGGCGGCCTGTCGGCCGACGGGCGCATGAGCCAGGCCCAGGCCGCCGCCGAGGGCGGGCGGGCGCGCGTCAGCCGGGCCGGGGGGGTCGCCGGACCCGGGCGTCAAAGGGCCAGGGGGGGAACGGGCCGGGCTTCTCGTCGCCGCCGGTGGCGTATTGCCCTCCCTCACAGCGGTAGGCCCCTGTCTTTGGGGCGAACCGG
>CAYQPL010000220.1:1020-3754 GCA_964419395.1 uncultured Phenylobacterium sp.
CCAGGCCGCCGCCGAGGGCGGGCTGGCGCGCGTCAGCCTGGACGGGGAGATCGCCTATATGGACCAGCAGGCGCCGAGCGTGCGGCTGGGCCCGGCCCGGGTCTTCCTGCCGCCGGGGGCCTTCCTGCAGGCGACCTCGCAGGCGGAGGCGGCGATGCGCGACTTCGTGGTCGAGGCGGCGGCGGGCGCGACGCAGATCGCCGATCTTTACTGTGGCGTCGGCACCTTCACCTTCGCGCTGGCCGAGATCGCCCCGGTCTACGCCGCCGACGGCGCCGCCGAGGCGGTCCGGGCGCTCGCCGCCGCCCTGGCCGGCGCGCCGGGGCTGAAGGGCGTGCGGCCCGAGGCCCGCGACCTGGTCCGCCGGCCCATGCTGGCTGAGGAACTGCGCAAGACCGACGTCGCGGTCTTCGATCCGCCGCGGGCGGGCGCAGCCGAACAGTCCGCGGAGATCGCCCGCTCGAGCGTGGCCCGCGCCATCGGCGTGTCGTGCAATCCGGCCACCTTCGGCCGCGACGCACGGATCCTCATCGAGGCGGGCTTCCGGCTCGTCCGCGTTCTGCCGGTCGACCAGTTCCTCTGGTCGCCGCACGTGGAGCTGGTCGGCGTCTTCGAGCGCTAGAGCGCGTTCCGATAAGTGGGACCCGGTTATCGGGCGAAACGCGCGACGACAGAGAACCTAGAGCGGCGATTTGATTCCATCAGATCGCGGCTCTAGCCAAAGAGGTCGATCTGATCGCCGGCCTTCGCCGGCTTTGCGAACCGGTCGAGGTCCAGATCCGGAAGCCTGTTGTCGAGGCCGTACCGCTTCCGGGCGGCCTTGAACCGCTGGTTCATCATCTGCGCCACGGGCCCTTCGCCCTTCATCCGTGCGCCAAAGCGGGCGTCATAGGCCTTGCCACCGCGGATCTGGCGGATCAGCGACATGACGCGGCTGGCGCGGTCCGGGTGGTCGGTGGCCAGCCACTCCTCGAACAGGTCCTTGCTCTCCAGCGGCAGGCGCAGCGCGACATAGCCCGCGCCGACGGCGCCGGCCTCGGCGGCGCGCTCCAGCACGCCGTCCATCTCGTGGTCATTGAGGCCGGGGATGCAGGGCGCGAACATCACCACCACCGGCACGCCGGCTTCGCTCAGGGCGCGCACAGCCGCCAGCCGCCGCTCGGGCGTCGCTGCGCGCGGCTCCATGCTCCGCGACAGCTTGCGGTCCAGGCTGGTGATGGAAATCGCCACGCGGACCAGGTTCCGGCGGGCCATGTCGGCCAGGATATCGACGTCGCGCTGGATCAGGGCGGACTTGGTGATGATCGAGAACGGATGATCGAAGCGCTGCAGCGTCTCCAGCACCTGGCGGGTGACGCGCAGGTCCCGCTCCAGCGGCTGGTAGGGATCGGTGTCGCCGCCGATGTGGATCACGCGCGGCTGGTAGGTCCTAGCCGACAACTCCGCCTCGAGCAGGGCCGCGGCGTCGGGCTTGAAGAAGAGGCGACTCTCGAAATCCAGTCCTGGCGAGAGGCCGAGGAAGGCGTGCGCCGGCCGGGCATAGCAGTAGATGCAGCCGTGCTCGCAGCCGCGGTAGGGATTGATCGAACGGTCGAAGCCGACGTCGGGGCTGGTGTTCCTGGCGATGATCGTCTTGGCCTTGTCGGGCAGCACGTTCGTCCGCAGTTGCGGCGGGGCCGCGTCCTCCGGCGTCCAGCCGTCGTCGAAGGCCTCCCGCTTGAGCGAGTCGAAGCGGCTTGTAGCGTTGGATCGCGCGCCTCGCCCGCGCACCTGCTGTGTGAAGGTCGACATGGCGCCAGCATAGGCCGGCGAAGAGAACGTAACAAGAACATGCGAATGCGCAGTGAAATGGTTGCGTATTGAGAAGGGGTGTGTCACGAATCCAGCAACCAGGAGGTTGCCGATGACCCAAGCCATTGAGAAGAGCGTCGACATCGACGCGCCGGTCGAGCGGGTGTGGCGCGCGCTCACCGAACCCGCGCAGTTCGGCGCGTGGTTCCGCGTGCGGATCGACACCGGCTTCGTCGTCGGCGAACCGGCGAGGGGCCAGATCCTCGTGCCCGGCTACGAACACCTGCCCTGGGAGGTGCGGATCGTCGCCATGGAGGCGCCGCGCCTGTTCGCCTTCACCTGGCGCCCGTATGCGGTGGAGCCAGGCGTCGACTATTCGGCGGAGACGCCGACGCGCGTGGAGTTCACCCTGTCGCCGACCGCGACCGGGACGCGGCTGACGGTGGTGGAATCCGGCTTCGAGAACGTGCCCGAGCATCGCCGCGCCGAGGCGTTCCGGATGAACGAAGGGGGCTGGGCGGCGCAGGTGAAGAACATCAAGGCCTATGTCGAGACCTGAACCCGTCATCCCGACGGCCGAGGCTGCGCCCATCTTCGCGGCGCTGGGCGATCCGACGCGGCTCGCCCTGCTGGCCCGGCTCAGCGGCGGCGAACGCCGCTCGATCTCCGCCCTCGCCGCGGAGACCGCTCTCACCCGCCAGGCCGTGACCAAGCACCTGCAGGTGCTGGAGCGGGCGGGCCTGGTCCGCTGCGCCCGCACCGGACGTGAAACCCGTTACGCCTATAGCCCCGGCCCCCTGGCCGAGGCGCAGACCTATCTTCAGCAGGTGTCCGACCAGTGGGAGGCGGCCCTGGGCCGTCTCAAGGCCTTCGTCGAAGGGGGCGGGCCGGTCTAGGGTGTGGACTCAATAGCTCGCAGCCATAGCCTTGCGGAAGCGAGGGC
>CAYQPL010000221.1:0-3699 GCA_964419395.1 uncultured Phenylobacterium sp.
TGGCCGCCGAGGGCGAGCGCACCGAGGCCGACCGCGCCGCGCGCGCGGCCGAGGCCGCCGCCTCGCAGGCTCGCGAGGCCCGCGCGGCCCTCGACGCCCATCGCGACGCCGCCGTGCAACGTCTGGCCGAGCTCGCCGACCAGATTCGCGAAACCGCCCGCGTCGAACCCATGGAGCTGGCCCGCCAGCTGGCCGACGAAGCCATCGCCATTCCCACCGACGCCGGCGGCATGGAGGCCCACCTCTACGCCCTGGAGCGCCAGCGCGACTCCATCGGGGCGGTGAATCTTCGGGCGGAGGACGAGGCGCGCGAAAGCTCGGCCCGGCTGGAGGCCATGCAGACGGAGCGCGCCGACCTGACCGGCGCCATCGCCCGCCTGCGTCAGGGCATCGACGAGCTGAACGGCGAAGGCCGTGAGCGCCTGGTCGCCGCCTTCGACGTCATCAACGCCCACTTCAAGACGCTGTTCGAGACCCTGTTCGAGGGCGGCCAGGCCGAGCTGCGCCTGGTCGAATCGGACGATCCGCTGGAGGCGGGGCTGGAGATCTACGCCTGTCCGCCCGGCAAGCGGCTGGCCACCATGAGCCTGATGAGCGGCGGCGAGCAGGCCTTGACGGCCGCCGCCCTGATCTTCGCCGTCTTCCTCGCCAATCCGGCGCCGATCTGCGTGCTGGACGAGGTGGATGCGCCGCTGGACGACGCCAATGTCGACCGCTTCTGCAACATGCTCGACGAGATGCGGCGGCGGACCCAGACGCGGTTCATCACCATCACCCACAACCCGGTGACCATGGCCCGGATGGACCGGCTGTTCGGCGTGACCATGGCCGAGCGAGGCGTCTCGCAGCTGGTTTCGGTGGACCTGCGCCAGGCCGAAGCGCTGGCGGCGGAATAGGCCCGCCGGCTTCGAATCGCCACACCTAGGTGGATAGGCGAGCCAAATCAAACAATTAGACGGGGCCGTCAGCGCCTTGACGCTGCACCTGCGCACCTTTAGGTTCCGCCGCGATCGAACCAGGGGCGCCGGCATGGCCGCTCCCGCCCCGGGAAGGCGTCATCCGCTCATGTCGCAGCCGAACGATCCGCACGAAGAGGCGCTGAAGCGTCTCGACGCACGCCTCGACGAGGTGAGTGCGCAGCGGGCGTCGCAGGGGCGGAAGGCGCGGTTCGACACCAGCTCGATCGGCGACGGCTACAAGCTTGTGGCCGAGCTGATCGGGGGCGTTCTGGGGGGGCTCGGTCTCGGCTGGGTCTTCGATCGATGGGCTGGAACCTCGCCCTGGGGCTTGCTCCTGGGCGTGCTTCTAGGTACCGGCCTCGCGGTGTTTCTGATCGCGCGCTCGGCGGGACGCATGAGCGCGCAAGCGGCGGCGAAGGCCGGACCGGTTTCCTCGGTCCCCTTCGACGACGAAGACGATGAAGACGACGGCTGGCCGCGTGGGCCTGGCCAGAACGAGAGGGATTGAGGCGTGGCCGATCCGATGCACCAGTTCCAGATCCAGCGGGTTCTGGAACTTCCGCCTGTCGCGGGCTTCGATCTTTCGATCACCAATTCGTCCCTGTGGATGATGATCGCCGCGGCGAGCGTCACCCTGTTCTTCGCCGCCGCCTCGGCCAAGGCCGCCATCGTGCCCGGCCGCCTGCAGTCGGTGGGCGAGATGCTCTACGAGCTGATCCACGACCTCACCGATTCGATCATCGGCCATGAGGGCAAGCAGTTCTTCCCGTTTGTGTTCACGCTGTTCGCCTTCATCCTGGCGATGAACCTGCTGGGCATGATCCCCTACTTCTTCACCTCGACCTCGCAGCTGGCGGTGACCGCCACGCTCGGCGTCCTGACCATCCTGGTGGTGATCGCCGTGGGCCTCGCCCGCAACGGCCTGGGCTTCTTCAAGCTCTTCGTCCCCTCCGGCGTGCCCTTCTTCGTGCTGCCGCTGGTGGTGGTGATCGAGATCATCTCCTTCCTGGTCCGCCCGGTGACGCTCGCCCTTCGTCTGTTCGGCAACATGGTCGGCGGCCACGTGGTCATGAAGGTGTTCGGCGGCTTCGTCGTCTCCCTGGGCGCCCTGGGCGCGCTGGGCGTCGTCGGCGCGCTCGTCACCCTGACCGGCACCGTCGCCATCACCGCCCTTGAGTTCATGGTCGCGTTCCTGCAGGCGTTCGTCTTCGCCGTGCTGGCCTGCGTCTATCTGAACGACGTCGTGAACCTGCACAGCCACTGATCACGACCGACCCCTCACCCGTTACCCGACCCCATCGCTTAAACGGAGCACACTTCGATGGATCCCCTTGCTGCTAAGTACATCGGCGCTGGCCTGGCGATGCTGGGCATGATCGGCGCCGGTATCGGCCTCGGCACCATGTTCGGCCAGTACCTCAACGGCGCCCTGCGCAACCCGTCGGCCTCGGCCGGCGAGCGTCCGATGCTCTTCCTGGGCATGGCCCTGACCGAAGCCCTGGGCATCTTCGCCTTCGTGGTCGCGCTGCTGATCCTCTTCGCCGCCTAAGGCGAGATACCGTCCGTGCGTGGGGGGGCGGGCTGTCGCACGGCCCGCCTTTCGCATGATATCCCGACGCCGGACCTGCGCAGACTGAACGGAGCGCCTTGATGGCCCAGACTTCTACAGAGCTCGATCCGGGCGCGGCGGTCGTCGAGACCCCGGCGACCTCGCCGAGCCACGACCTGCACGAGACCACGGCGGGCGAGGAGCACGCTTCGGGCCTGCCCCAGTTCGAGTTCAGCCACTGGCCGGGCCAGATCTTCTGGCTGCTGATCGTCTTCGTCATCCTCTATGTCGTGCTCTCGAAGCTGTTCCTGCCTCGGGTGGGCGGCGCCATCGAGGCCCGCGCGGCCAAGATCGAGGGCGACCAGACCGCCGCGCGCGCCGCGCGCGACGAAGCCGAGCGCCAGTCGTCCGAAGCCGCCGCCGAGCTGGCGGCCGCCCGGGCCCGAGCCCAGAAGACCGCCGCCGAAGCCAAGGCCGCCGCCAAGGCCGAAGCCGACGCCCGCAACGCCGCCGAGGAAGCCAAGCTCGGCGAGCGTCTCGCCGAGGCCGAAGCCGCCATCAAGGCCGGCCGCGAACGGGCCATGGCCAATGTCCGCACGGGCGCGGCCGATACGGCCGAGGCGATCGTCGAGAAGCTGAGCGGCCAAGCCGCGACGCGCGCTGAGGTGGACGCCGCCATCGCGCGGACCGCCGCCTAAGGAGAGGCGAAGATGCCCTTTTACGCCGCCCCGGAATTCTGGGTTCTCGTCGCGGTCCTCGCGTTCCTGATCCTGCTCGTCGCGCTGAAGGTGCCGGCCGCCATGGCCAAGGCCCTGGACGCCCGGGCGGAGAAGATCCAGGGCGAGCTGGACGAGGCTCAGCGCCTGCGCGCCGAGGCCGAGCGCCTGCTCACCGAGATCAAGGCCCAGCGCGAAGAGACCGAGCGCATGGCCGCCGACATGCTGGCCCAGGCCAAGGAGGACGCCGAGCGCATGCGCAAGGACTCCGCGGCCAAGCTGGAAGAGCAGATCGCCCGCCGCACCGAGATGGCCGAGCGCAAGATCGCCAACGCCGAGGCCCAGGCCGCGGCCGAGGTGAAGGCCGCCGCGGCCGACCTGGCCGCCGAGGCCGCCCGCTCGGTGCTTTCGGCCCGGCTGGCCGCCAGCCAGACCGCCCCGCTCGTCGACAAGGCGCTCGGTCAGCTCGCGAGCA
>CAYQPL010000222.1:0-3645 GCA_964419395.1 uncultured Phenylobacterium sp.
CAGCCAGAGAGATTGTCGAACTTCGACGTGGTCACGCTGTCGTTGACGGTGATGGCGGGGAAGGGCAGCTCGCCCCGCTCGGCCATCTGATAGAGGCGATGGACGCCCGTGGTGGTCTCTTCCGACACGCCCTTGATGGCCGCGCGGATGGCCGAATAGAAGCCCGGCTTCTCCTGCAGGTACCGCTTCATGACGGTGAAGAGGGCTTCCTCCTCCTCGTTCTGCGGATTGTTCAGGACGCTCGGGTCCTTCTCGGCCTTGGGGCCCAGCACGGTCAGCAGGGTGGCGTCGCCGCCGTCGTCCAGGATCAGGTTCGGATAGCCGCCGTCGGCCCATTCGAAGATCTTGTGGGCGTATTCCCAGTACTCGATCAGGGTCTCGCCCTTGATGGCGAAGACCGGCGTGCCCTTCACCGCGATGGCGGCGGCGGCATGGTCCTGGGTGGAGAAGATGTTGCACGAGGCCCAGCGGACCTCGGCGCCCAGGGCCTCCAGGGTCTCGATCAGCACGGCCGTCTGGAAGGTCATGTGCAGGGAGCAGGCGATGCGGGCGCCCTTCAGCGGCTGGTCCTTGCCGAACTCGGCGCGCACGGCCATCAGGCCCGGCATCTCCGTCTCGGCGATCTCGATTTCCTTGCGGCCCCAGTCGGCCAGGGCGATGTCCTTGACGATGTAGTCGGTCATGTCGGGAGGGATCCTGAGGTCTTGGCGGGCGGGCGTGCCGCGCGCATGTCTTTGAGCGGCTCTATAGCCGTCGGGGCGCAGGGGAGCAAGAAACACATAAAGATATCTTTATGTGAACTCACCATGCGTCGTCGCAGGCCTTCAGCGCTTTCCAGGCCGCGGCGGCGGCCTCCAGGCCCCGTTCGCGCCCGGCGGTCAGCTCCCCCGCCAGGTGGCCGGCGGCGTAGAGGGCCGGACCCTCCAGCCTCAGCCCCGTCAGCAGGGCCTCGGTGACGGCCGCGTCGTTGAGAGCGCCGAGCGCATCCTGCAGCTTCTTGGTCTTCTTGATCAGCCTGCGGGCGGCCTTGTCCTTGAGGATCGGGCGGAAGGCCTCGGCGGCGTAGCGCAGCTTCTTGGCGGCGATGCGCGCCTTGTGGCGCTCGGCGTCGCTGATCTCGGCGAGGTCGCGGGCCTTCTTCTTCAGCTTGCGCCGACGCCGGCGGAGCGCCCGGGCGGCGAAGTCGCCGGCCGCGCCGCCGCCGTCCTCGAGCGCGGCGAGCCAGGCCCCGGCCTCTGTCCATTCGGCGACATCGAGCAGCAGCGCGCGGAAGCGGCTGGAGGCGACGGCGGCGCGCGCCTTGGCGTGGGCCTTGCCGCGGGCGGCTTCGAGTGCGCGGCCCAGGTCGGCGAGGCCGTGGATGGCGGCTTCGGTCCGGGCCGCGGGGCGGTAGGTCTCGGCGAGGAAGACGTCCAGCTCGCGCGCCTCGTCACAGGCGCCGGCGAGCCATTTCAGCTCGGCCTTCAGGGGCTCCAGGCGTGGGTCGTCGGCGAACAGGGGCTTGAAGGTGGAGAGCGCGCTGCGCGCCCGCCGCGCCGCGACCCGCAGCTGGTGGACCACCTCCGGCGCATCGGCCCGGCGCAGGATGAGGCCGTTGGAGGCGATCTGGGCGAGCGCCGCGCGCATCGTCGCCTGAAAGGCGGCCGCCGCGGTCATGTCCCGGGTGAGCCCCGGCTGGTCGTGGGCGCGGGCGGACTTCTCCTCGCCCTCGGCCAGGGCGAACCCCTGGTCGGCCTTGGTCTCGAAGCTGAGATAGAGGGGGGCCACCTCGAACAGACGGCGGGCCAGGGCGAAGAGATGGCCGATCTCGCCGGCCTTCAGCTCCAGCTCCACCTCGCAAAGGCGTCGCTTGCGGCGGCCGGCCCGGATCTCGCCCTGGTCGATCGCCGCCTCGATGGTCGCGCCCCCGAAGGCGAGCGTCCGCTTGCGCCGCTCCACCCGCACCTCGAACAGCGACTGCAGGCTCTGGCGGGCGGGCTCGTCGAGCAGTTCGGCGAGGGGGGCGTGGGCGAGGTCCGGCTCGTCGCCCTCGACAGGGATCTCCCACTCCTGGCGGGAAAAGCCCGCGCCCTGCTTCAGCGTCTGCACCGGCCCATCGGGCTCGCGGCGCACGCGCAGTCCGGCGCGGGCGCGGCGCAGGTCGCGCTCCGGCGTGTCGAAGTAGCGGGCGAGCGTCTCGGCCGTGCGCTCCTCCCCGTCGGGCAGGGCCTCCAGGAGGGCCGGCAGGTCGGCCGGCTCGCACAGGAACTTCAGCTCGGTCTCGATGGCGTCGTCGCTCACGCAGGCCTCCGTACGGGAGATTTCCTCGCCCGGGCGAGGGCGTATAGGGTTGGTGCCATTCGTAGCGCGCGCCCGCGCGTCCGCCCAGGAGTCCTCGATGAACGCCCCGATCCGCCATGTCGACCCCGCCCAGCCCCGCCACGACTGGACGCTGGAAGAGGTGGAGGCCCTGTTCGAGCTGCCCTTCATGGAGCTGATCTTCGACGCCGCGGCCGTCCACCGGCGCTGGTTCGACCCCTCCGAGGTGCAGCTCTCCCAGCTCCTGTCGGTGAAGACCGGCGGCTGCGCGGAGAACTGCGGCTATTGCAGCCAGTCGCAGCACTTCCAGACCGGCGTGCCGGCCAGCAAGCTGATGGCGGCCGAGACGGTGATCGCCGCCGCCGCCGCGGCCAAGGCGGGCGGGGCGCAGCGCTTCTGCATGGGGGCGGCCTGGCGCGACCTGAAGGATCGCGACCTGCCCAAGGTGGCGGCCATGATCTCGGGGGTGAAGGCGCTCGGCCTGGAGACCTGCGCCACGCTCGGCATGCTCAAGCCCGAGCAGGCCCGGGCGCTGAAGGACGCCGGCCTCGACTACTACAACCACAACCTCGACACCGGGCCGGACTATTACGACCAGGTGGTGACGACGCGGACCTATCAGGACCGGCTCGACACCCTGGAGGCGGTCCGCGACGCCGGCCTCTCCACCTGCTGCGGCGGCATCGTCGGCATGGGCGAGACGCGCCGCGATCGCGCCGGCCTGCTGCACGCGCTGGCCACCCTGCCGGCCCATCCCGACAGCCTGCCCATCAACGACCTGATGCCCATCCCCGGCACGCCCCTGGGCGACAGCGCGGCGGTCGACCCGCTGGAGTTCGTCCGCATGATCGCGGTGGCCCGCATCGTCTGCCCCAAGGCGGTAGTGCGGCTCTCGGCCGGGCGCGAGCACATGTCGCGCGAGCTGCAGGCGCTCTGCTTCCTGGCCGGGGCCAATTCCATGTTCGTGGGCGGCAAGCTGCTCACCACCACCAACCCGGACAAGGATTCCGACGCCGCCCTGATGGCCGATCTCGGCCTGCGTCCGATGACCATGGAAAAAGTTCCCGAGGGTCGCGAAACCGTCTGAGCCTGGGGAAAACGTGCGCGCCGGTCTGATTCCGCAGGGCTTTTCCGCCCGCTCTGCGCAGGCCTTGGGCGACCGGCGCCTACGGGTTGCGCGGTTCTTCGAAAAAACTGTCACATGGTCGATTGACAGCCCCCGGGGGGGCGACTAGATACGCCGCTCCTCGACGCCGCCGACGCGGACGACGGGGCCGCCGGACACCGGCGCGGGTCTTTGACATCGTTGAAATGGAAAGAGAAACGCAGGCGGCGGCGTTCTGGCGA
>CAYQPL010000223.1:0-2184 GCA_964419395.1 uncultured Phenylobacterium sp.
CAATGCCAAAGCTGGACGCAGATAGACGGCGTAAGCCCCGATGAACTCGAAAGCGGCCCCTTCGCCCACCACCTCCGCCGCCGCAGTAGCTGCGGGGGCAGCCGCCGGCTCGCCCTCGTCGCGCGGCGCGCTGCGCCGCCCGCGGGCGGGACCCCGGGACTCGCCGCGTCGCCCGCCGGGCTTGCCGCCACGGCTGCGGTCGTCCTTCAGCCCGTCCCATTCCAGGTCGAGCGGGGCGGCCTCCGGCGTCTTGCCGATCAGCTTCAGCACCTTGTCCAGCGACTTGGAGTCGGCCGGCGTGACGATCATGTAGGCCTCGCCCGTGCGGCCGGCGCGGCCGGTCCGGCCGATGCGGTGCACATAGTCGTCGGCATGGTGCGGCACGTCGTAGTTGAAGACGTGGCTGACGGCGGGGATGTCGAGGCCGCGGGCGGCCACGTCGGAGGCCACCAGCAGCTTCAGCTCGCCGTTGCGGAAGCTCTCAAGGGTCCGCATCCGCGTCGACTGGTCCAGGTCGCCGTGGATGGCCGCGGCGTCGAAGCCGTGCACCTTGAGCGACTTGGCGACGATGTCGACCTCGCTCTTGCGGTTGCAGAAGACGATGCCGTTCTTCACCTCGGCCCGGGCGACCAGTTCGCGCAGGGCCGCGCGCTTGGCCTTGGAATCGGAGACCGGCAGCTCGGTGATGTACTGGGTGATCGTCTCGGCCGTGGTCGCGGGCTTGGCGACCTCGATCCGCGTCGGGTTGTTCAGGAACTGCTGGGTCAGCCGCGTGATCTCGGGCGGCATGGTGGCCGAGAAGAACAGCACCTGGCGGCGCGGCGGCGTCAGCTTGAAGATGCGCTCGATGTCCGGGATGAAGCCCATGTCGAGCATGCGGTCGGCCTCGTCGACGACGAGGAGCTGGACGCCGGTGAGCAGCAGCTTGCCGCGCTCGAAATGGTCCAGCAGGCGGCCCGGCGTGGCGATCAGCACATCGACGCCGCGGTCGAGCTTGGCTTCCTGGTCGCCGAACGACACGCCGCCGATCAGCAGGGCCCAGTTCAGCTTGTGGTACTTGGCGTAGCGCTCGAAGGACGAGGCGACCTGGTCGGCCAGTTCGCGGGTCGGCGCGATGACCAGGGAGCGCGGCATGCGGGCCTTCGACCGGCCGGCGGCCAGGCGGTCGATCATCGGCAGGGTGAAGGCCGCGGTCTTTCCGGTGCCCGTCTGGGCGATGCCCAGCACGTCCTGTCCGGCCAGGGCGACGGGGATCGCCTGCTCCTGGATCGGGGTGGCCGTCGTGTAGCCGGTCTCGGCGATGGCCTTCAGCGTCGAATCCGACAGGCCCAGAGAGGAAAATTCAGTCATTCATCGGCAAAACAAGATCAGGGCCCGCGAAGTTGCGGCCCGGATCGATCAGCGCGACGTGATCGCCGCGCGCGGCGGAACATAGGCGGAAGCGCCTTCAAGTCAATGTGCGAGCCGGCCTGGACCTCGCTGCGATGGCGAGGGCGCCGGCGTGCGCCCGGGAACTAGACGTCCAAATCTTCGGTCGCGAATTCCGCATTCTCCTGGATGAAGCGGAAGCGCAGTTCGGCCTTGCGGCCCATCAACGCCTCGACCAGGTCGGCCACGGCGTCCTCGGACCGCGGCAGGGTCACCCGCGCCAGGGTCCGGCGCGCCGGATCCATGGTCGTTTCCTTAAGCTGCGCCGGCATCATCTCGCCCAGGCCCTTGAAGCGGCCGATCTCGGGCTTCTTGCCCTTGAACTCGGTGGCCAGCAGTTCGGCCCGATGGGCGTCGTCGCGGGCATAGATGGTCTTGCCGCCGTGACTGAGGCGGTAGAGCGGGGGCAGGGCGAGATAGAGCCGGCCCGCCCGGATCAGGTCGGGCATGGTGCGGTAGAAGAAGGTGATCAGCAGCGAGGCGATGTGGGCGCCGTCCACGTCGGCGTCGGTCATGATGACGATGCGCTCATAGCGCAGGTCGTCCTCGCGGAACTTCGCGCCGGCCTGGACGCCCAGGGCCTGCAAGAGGTCGCTGAGCTCCTTGTTGGCCACCAGCTTGTCGGCCCCGGCCGAGGCGACGTTCAGGATCTTGCCGCGCAGGGGCAGGATGGCCTGGGTCTTGCGGTCGCGGGCCATCTTTGCGGACCCGCCGGCGCAGTAGCCATCAAACAGAAAGATATCAGCGACTTACGGA
>CAYQPL010000223.1:2194-3595 GCA_964419395.1 uncultured Phenylobacterium sp.
CCAGGAAGAGTTCGGTGCCCTCGGCGGCGCGGAGGGCGCAGTCGGCGAGCTTGCCCGGCAGGCGCAGCGTGCGCGTGGCCGAGGCCCGCGCCACGTCGCGCTCCTTGCGGCGCTTCAGACGCTCCTCGGCGCGGTCCAGGACGAAGGCGAGGAGGGCGTTGGCGGCCTTCGGCTGGGCGGTCAGCCAGTGGTCGAAGGGGTCGCGCAGGGCGCCTTCCACCAGGCGCTGGGCGTCCGAGCTCGACAGGCGTTCCTTGGTCTGGCCCTGGAACTCCGGGTTCTTGATGAAGACGCTGATCAGGACGCCGGCCTGGGCGATCACGTCCTCGGCGGTGATGATGGTCCCGCGCTTCTCGCCCGTCAGTTCGGCATAGGTC
This sequence comes from uncultured Phenylobacterium sp., assembly GCA_964419395.1. GTDB lineage: Bacteria > Pseudomonadota > Alphaproteobacteria > Caulobacterales > Caulobacteraceae > Phenylobacterium. The sequence continues at coordinate 2,572 of CAYQPL010000223.1, forward strand.
TTAAGGCCGCGCGTCAGGGCGGCGCGCAGACCGGCCTCGTGCGTGCCGCCTTCGGGGGTCGGAACGGTGTTGCAGTAGGAGCGGATGAAGCCGTCGGCCTCGCCAAACCCTTCCGGCGTCCAGGTCACCGCCCATTCGACCGCGCCGGCCTCGCCCTGACGCTCGAAGCGGCCGGCGAAGGGCTCGGGCGTGACGGTCTCGATTTTCTCGACCTGCTCGGCCAGGTAGTCAGCCAGACCGTTGGGGAAGCGGAAGACGGCCTCGGCCGGCGTCTGGTCGTGGATGCGGGAGGGATCGCACTTCCAGCGGATCTCGACGCCGCCGAACAGGTAGGCCTTGGAGCGGGCCATGCGGTAGAGGCGGGCCGGCTTGAAGGCGCAGCCCTCGCCGAAGATCTGGTCGTCGGGCAGGAAACGGATGGCCGTGCCGTGCTTGCGGCTCGGCTGTCCCTTCTCGATCGGTCCGAGAGGCTTGCCGCGGGCGAAGGCCTGGCGCCACTCGAAGCCGTCCTTCCAGGCGGTGACCTCGACCTTTTCGGACAGCGCATTGACCACGGAGACGCCGACCCCGTGCAGGCCGCCGGAGGTCTCATAGGCCTTGCCGGAGAACTTCCCGCCCGAGTGCAGGACGGTCATGATCACTTCCAGGGCCGACTTGCCCGGATGCTTGGGGTGCGGGTCGACCGGGATGCCGCGGCCGGCGTCCTTCACCGTCAGATAGCCGTCGGCGTCGAGGCTCACCTCGATGAACTTGGCGTGGCCGGCCACGGCCTCGTCCATGGCGTTGTCGAGCACCTCGGCGAACAGGTGGTGCAGGGCGCGTTCATCGGTGCCGCCGATGTACATGCCCGGGCGCTTGCGGACCGGCTCCAGGCCCTCCAGCAGACCGCCCTCACCGAAGATCGCATCACAGAATACAATCGGCAACACCGTGCCTTATTAGCGGCGCTGTTTGGTCGCGATATTCATGCCGCACTTGAGATCATGTCTCGGCATCTGGATACGGCGCACCGAGATTTGCTTGG
>CAYQPL010000224.1:0-3588 GCA_964419395.1 uncultured Phenylobacterium sp.
GCCGCCGGCTTTTCCGCTTGCGCTGTCGCCGCCGGATTTGCCTTTGCCGGTGCCTTTTCCGCCGTCTTTGCCGTTGCCGTTCCCGTTCCCGCCGCCATTGCCGTTGCCGCCGGCGTTGGCGCCGCCGGAATTGCCATTGCCGTTGCCGTTACCGCCGGCGCTGTTCTCGCCGGGGCCGTTGCCGTTGCCGTTGCCGTTCCCGCCGCCATTGCCGTTGCCGCCGGCGTTGGCGCCGCCGGCATTGCCGTAGCCGTTGCCGCCAGCATTGGCGCCGGCGTCGGCGGGCGCGCCGTTCGCCGTCGGATTCTGGCGACCGCCTTCGGCGAGGGCCGCGACCGAGGCCCGGGCGCTGTTGATCTGGCCGAGTTCGCCGCCCGCCGGCGCCGCCGACGCGCCGCCGGCGGCGTAGTCGCCGCTGACATTGGCGTTACCGCCGCCCGCGCTGGCGCCCTGCGCCGAGGCGAGCGGGCCCATCGCCCCGGGCGCCGCCGGACCCGGACCGGAGACGAGCCCGTCGGAGGCCTGGCTGTAGTCCAGCGAGGGCAGGGCCTCCGCGGCTGCGATGGGGGCGGGGGCCGGATCGGGCTGGGTCACGCCCACCTGGCCGGGGGCGTCGCGTGAGACCCGGCCGGTGACGCCGGCCGGAACGTCGCTGGTCATGCCGCTGCTGTTCGAGCGGACCTCCACCAGGCCTTCGGCGACGTGCACCGAATCCCCCGTGGGCCCCACCGCCACGGTGAAGGTCGTCCCCTTGACCACGGCGGCCAGCAGGGGCGTGTCGACCCGGAAGTGCGGCTTGCCGCGTTTGTCCACCTGGAAGAGCACCGACCCCAGGTCCTGCATCACCCGGGTCATGCCCGAACCGTCGTCGCTGGCCACCGTCATGCGGCTGTTGGGCCCCAGGACCACCTTCTGGTCGCCGTTGGTCAGCACCGCGCGGGCGCCGCCGGCGGTGGTCAGATTGGCGCCCTCCGGCACGGTGAGGCCGGTGGTCGCCGCGATCGTCGCCTTGCCGGGAGAGGCGACCTGGACGCGCCCCTCGACCTGGACGAGCCGCCAGTCGGCCGCGATCGCGCCGCCGGCAAGCAGGAAGGTCGTGGCGACCGCGGGCGCCGATGCGAGAAGTTGAAGCCGCATGGATCAGCCTTTCGTGTCCGAACCGCGTTCTTCGGCTCAGTTCGAACCGACGGCTCTAGCGCAGCAGCCCTAACCGACCGCTAAAACCGGCGTATTTTCGCGGCGTTAGCGGCCTGTTCACCAAGTCGCGGCAGTTCTCTTAACGATGTTCAGGAGTTCTGGCCGGGGCCGGCCATCGGCATTGTCGCGTGGATCGGCCCCCGTGCTGGCGGGGCTGACGGCCTTGCTCGCCTGCGGGTTCGGCGGCGGCCCCGCCGACCGCGCCATCGCCCGCCAGGAGGCCGACGGCGGCGGCTCGTCCGAGACCCCGCAAGGCCGCGCCGTCCTGACGGCCATGACCATCGACGGCGTCACCGCCTATCCGATGGCCGAACTCGCGCCCCTCTATGACGACCGCCTGGCGCGCGAGGCCGACATCGGGGACCTCGTGCGCGTGGCCGAGGCGATCACCGCCAAGTATCGCGCCGATGGTTACTTCCTGACCCGCGCGGCCGCGCCCTACGAGATCGCCGACGGCCAGGGCCGCCTCGTCGTCTACGAGGGCTATGTGGGCGAGATCGCGTTCGAAGGGGACGCCATGCCCGCGGTCGGCGCCCTGTTCGCCGACCTTCCGGAACGCCGGCCGCTGAAGCTGTCGGACCTCGACCGCCGCCTCTCCCTGGCCGGCGACCTGCCGGGCGTGAAGGTCACCGCGCGGCTGGAGCCCATACTGGAAGACCCCGCGCGTCATCGCCTGGTCGTGGCGACGAAGGTCCGGCGCGTGGCGGGCAATCTCTACGCCGACAACCGGGGCACGGACTCGGCCGGCCCGCTGCAGGTCTATACGCGGGGCGCGCTGAACTCCGTCGTCGTCTCGGGAGACCAGCTGGCGCTCGGCCTGCTGTCCACGCCCGAGGACTTCGAGGAATTCGCCCAGGCCGACCTGTCCTATTCGATCCCGCTGCGTGGCGGGGCGCGCCTGCGGGCCATGGCCACGGCCTCGACGGCGCGCGATCAGGCCGACGGCTTCAACGCCTCCCTCGGCAATGAGAGCCAGTCGGCTTCGCTGCGCCTGTCGGTCCCGGTCGTGCGCCAGCGCGACCGCTCGCTCTGGGCCGCCGCGACGGCGGAGGCCCGGCGGGTGGAGCAGAACTGGGCCAATGCCGACTATGAGGACGAGATCCTCGTCGCCCGCGCCTCCCTCAGCGGCGACCGCGACTGGTCGGGCGGCTACACCACCGGCTTCGCTCAGGTCTCGCGCGGCTTCGGCGGCTTCGGCGGCGAGCCGCCGGACGGCCGCACGCGCTGGGACGCCGGCGCCCGGTTCTGGAAGCTCAATCTCTACGGCTCCCACTACCGCGACATCGGACGCAAGGCGGGCGTGTTCGTCTCGGCGTCGGGCCAGTGGTCGCCCGATCCCCTGCTGTCGTCGGAGGAGTTCTCCGCCGGGGGCCTGCCGGTCGGACGCGCCTACGACTATGGCGAGATCATGGGCGACCGGGGGCTGGCGGGCCAGGCGGAGCTGCGGGTCGGGTGGGATCCGCACCTGCGGCCGTTGACCTTCTTCCAGACCTACGCCTTCTTCGAGGGCGCCAAGGTGTGGAACTACAACGCCGCGCCGGGATGGGAATCGGCGGCCCTGACCTCGACGGGCGGCGGCCTGCGCCTGGTGTTCGACGATGTCGCCCTGCGCATGGAGCTGGCCAAGCCGCTCACCCGCACGCCCTACACCCAGAACGACCGGGGCCTGCGGGGCTTCGTCACCCTCACCGCCAGCTTCTAGAGCGCGTTCCGATAAGGGGCGCCGGTCATCGGGCGGCGCGCCGCAGGATCAGCCGCGGGGCTCGTTGCGGTCCGAGCGGACCTTGACCGGCGCGGGGGCGGGCCACACGCGGACCGCCACGGCCGCGGTGACCGAGCCGAGCACGGCGGCGAAGGCGCCGGCCGCCTGCACGTCGCTCATGCCGGTGGCGATCAGCCGTCCGGCCATGGCGCCCGAGACGAAGACCAGGGATGCGGTCGCCCATTCGGCCATGCCTTGGGAGAACAGCGCTTTCAGCATCGGGCAAACCCCACTTCTGCGGACGCGGACATCGTGCCGGGGTGCTCTTAGCCAAGTCTTACGATCGGGCGGCTGCGTCATCGCGGCGCAGGCGCCCGAAAACGCAAGGACCCGGACCGCACGGCCCGGGTCCTGCGCAGAAATTCGGCGTAGGCGCCGTCTTCAGAAGCTCATCGGCTCGGCGGCCGGCTCCGAGGTCGCGGGGGCGGCCGCCGGCGGCGGGATGTCGAGCGGCGTGGTGTTGATCATCGGTGCGGGCGCGCTCGACTGCGCGCTGGCCGAATAGGGGATCGGCGCTTCGGGCAGTTCGGCGGCCACGTCGGCGCCCGACTCCATCGCGCTCGGCGCCGCCGGCGCGGCGGCCGGGACGGCGGCGGTGCGCGGGCGCGTCACGGCGCGGCGCGGGGCCG
>CAYQPL010000225.1:0-972 GCA_964419395.1 uncultured Phenylobacterium sp.
GACCAGGCGGGCGTCGATGGGATCGGCGGGAGCCTTGGGACTGCTAGCCATTAAATAGACCCTTGCTGCTGGGAGGCGTCAGGCGCTGAGGCGCGCCGCGGCCTCGACGGCCAGTTCGTAGCTCGTAACGCCGAAGCCGGAGATCAGCCCCGTCGCGGCGAGCGAGACATAGGTGTGGCGGCGGTAGCTCTCGCGCGCCGCCGGATTGGAAAGGTGGCATTCCACCACCGGGATTTCGAGCGCGCGCAGCGCGTCGAGGAGGGCGATGGAGGTGTGGCCGTAGCCGGCGGGATTGAGCACCAGGGCGCTGGCGGCGGTTCGCGCCTCCTGCACCCAGTCGATCAGCACACCCTCATGATTGGACTGCCGGAACTCGATCGTCCGGCCGAGCGCCGAGGCGCGCCGTTCGCAGGCGGCGCGAACGTCGTCGAGGGTCTCTTTCCCATAAATCTGAGGCTCGCGGACGCCCAGGAGGTTGAGATTGGGCCCGCTCAACACATAGATCGGTTTTGACATTCGGCTCCGCCGGCGATTCCGCGGTCTTGTAACGGGCGCGGGCGGGGGTCACAAGCATCGCGGCCGCCCCCGCGGCGAGAGACGTCATGAACCTGACCATCAACGGCGAACAACGGGCCATCGGCCCGGTTCCCCACCTGGCGGCCCTGGTCGCCGAACTCGGCCTCGACGCGCGCAAGGTGGCCATCGAGCGCAACCTGGAGATCGTGCCGCGCTCGGCCTATGGCGCGACGCCCGTGGCCGACGGCGACCGCATCGAGATCGTGCACTTCATCGGAGGCGGCTGACATGGACGACGCTGCGAACCTGGCCGCGGCGGCGGTCGACGACACCTGGAGCGTGGCCGGCCGCACCTTCCGCTCGCGCCTGATCGTCGGCACCGGCAAGTACAAGGACTATGCGACCAACGCCGCGGCCGCCGAGGCCGCCGGCGCGGAGATCGTCACGGTCGCCCTG
>CAYQPL010000225.1:982-3575 GCA_964419395.1 uncultured Phenylobacterium sp.
CCGCCGGCTGCTTCACCGGCGAGGAGGCCGTGCGGACCCTGCGCCTGGCGCGCGAGGCCGGCGGCTGGGACCTGGGCAAGCTGGAGGTGCTGTCCAACACCAGGCACCTGCTGCCGGACATGGAGGAGACGCTGCGGGCGCTGAAGCTGCTGGTCGCCGACGGGTTCCAGGTGATGGTCTACTGCACCGACGACCCGGTCTACGCCCAGAAGCTGGAGGAGGCCGGCGCGGCCGCCATCATGCCGCTGGGCGCGCCCATCGGGTCCGGGCGGGGGATCCAGAACCTGCTGAACCTCGGCCTCATCGTCGAGCAGGCCAAGGTCCCGGTGCTGGTGGACGCCGGGGTCGGCACGGCCTCCGACGCGGCGGTCGCCATGGAGCTGGGCTGCGACGCGGTGCTGATGAACACCGCCATCGCCGAGGCCCGGGATCCGATCCGCATGGCGCGGGCCATGCGCCATGCGGTGATCGCCGGACGCGAGGCCTATCTGGCCGGCCGCATGCCCCGGCGCATGTACGCCGACCCCTCCTCGCCGCTCTCCGGCCTGATCTAGGCGCCGGCCTTGGCCTCGGCGATGGCCGCCTTCAGGGCCTCGAGGTCGGCGCCGGAGATGATCCTGTCGCCGACCACGAAGGCGGGCGTGCCGTTGATGCCCAGATTGGAGGCCAGTTCGTGGGTGTCGACGATCTGCTGGTCGATGTCGGGCGACTTGGCCGCCTGGCGGGCGGCGGCGGGATCCACGCCCACGGCGCGCAGGTGGCGGTCGAGGGCGGCGTCGTCCAGGCTCTTCTCCGCCATCAGACGCTCGTGCAGGGCCAGGGTCTTGGGCTTCACCTGATCGGTCAGCATGACGGCCGCGGTCTCGTTGGACTGTTCGCCGAAGATCGGGAACTCCTTGAAGACGAAGCGGATGTCGGGGTTCGCCTCGATCAGCTTCTGCACCTCGGGCGCGATCAGCTTGCAGTAGCCGCAGCGGTAGTCGAAGAACTCCACCACCGTGATCTTTCCATCGGGATTGGCCACGAAGTCGCGGGGATCGCGCTCCAGATCGGCGCGATACTCCGACAGGGCGGCGGTGGCGGCCTGGGCGGCCTCGGTCTCGCGCTTCTCGTTGAGCTTCTGGACGGCCTCCTCGATCACCTCGGGGTTCTCGAGCAGATAGGCGCGGACGCGGTCGCCGAAGGCGTCATCGGAGACGCGATCGCAGGCGGCGAGCGCGAGGGCGGCGGCGCAGAGCGCCAGGGCGGCGGGCGAGGGCTTTCTCATCTTGATCCAGATAGGGCGGTTCGGGGGAAATGCGAACGCGTTTGCGCCCGTCCGCCTCAGCGGACCTGGCCGCGGCGGATGGCGCCTTCCTGGGCCAGTTCGCGCAGGTCTTCCCGGGACGGATCGGAGGTGAGGACGATGTCGGTCGCCCGCCGCCATTCCGGCGTGTCCTTGGTGAGCTTCTCGCGGGCGCGCATGGCGAAGACGCGGGCCTGCTGTTCGTTGCCGATATGGAAGTTGTACTCCGCCGTCGCCAGGCGGGCGCGGCCGTCGTCGCCGTGGCGGTCATAGGCCTCCGCCAGCAGGCGCCAGGCCACGGCGTTGTCGTTCTCCTGGGTCAGAGCCTTGCGCAGCTCGGCGATGCCTTCCTCGAGCTTGGCCTCGTCGTCGAGGGCGATCAGGGTCTGGCCGAGATTGATGCGCAGCAGCGGGGCCTCGGGCATCAGCTCCACCGACCTGCGCTGCGGCGCCTCGGCCTCGGCGGCGCGGGCGAACTCGGACAGGATCTGGCCCTTGAGCTCCCAGAGATAGGGATTGTCCGGCTGTTCGAGGAGAAGCTCGTCGATCATCCGGATGGCCCGGTCGGGGTCCTTGGTCTGGTAGTAGGCGATGGCCCGGGCGTAGCGGGCCGGATAGGAGTCGTCCTTCTCGCCATAGTCGATCAGGGCCCGCTGCGGATTGATGAAGCCCTGCAGCTTGGCCTTCATGATGGCGTGTTCGGCCAGCGCCTCGTCGCTGTCGACCTTGTCGTAGTCGGCCAGGGTCTCGGCCTTGCTGCGCAGGCGTTCGATCCGGTCGGAGGACAGGGGGTGGCTGCGGAAATAGGCGAACCGCCGCGACTGGTCGAAGACCTCCTGGTAGCGGAAGTTGTCGAAGAACTCGACCAGCCCGCGCGCGGAGATGCCCGCCTTGTCCAGCAGGGCGAGGCCCGCCTGGTCGGCGCGACCCTCCTGCTCGCGGCTGTAGCCGAGCGCCCCCAGCGTCCCGAACTGGCCGGCGCTGCCCATCAGGGCGACGGCCGCGTCGCCGGCGCCGGCGAAGGCCGCCAGCACGCCGAGCCCCATGGTGAGCAGGAAGGGGCGCATGCCGGCCTGCTGCATCTCGCCGGAACGGGCGCTGTGGCCGGCGGCCAGGTGGCCCACCTCGTGGGCGATGACGCCCTGCAGCTGGTTCGGGTTCTCCGATTCCAGGATCAGGCCGGTGAACACCCCCATGGTGCCCGGGGCGGCGAAGGCGTTCAGCTCCTTCGAGCCGCTCAGCAGGATGTCGATCCGCGCCGGGTCGATGCCGGCCTGGAGGAGCTGCAGAGCCGGGAAGAGGACGCCC
>CAYQPL010000226.1:0-3447 GCA_964419395.1 uncultured Phenylobacterium sp.
GGGCCGGCGCCGGTCAGCCGCCGAAGGGCGAACGGCGCGGCCGCGGCGGCGGCGAGCGTCAGGCCGTAGCCGGCCCACATGCCGAACGTGGACGCCCACCCCGGGGGCGGGCGCCACAGCTCGCCGCTCTGGCTCCACAGGAAGACGTAGCTGAACACCGACAGGAGGGCGATCATGCTGGCCACGGTCAGCAGGACCATCATCGCCCACCAGCCGTGGCTGGAGGGGCCGCGCACATAGGTCGGCACGACCATGCCGGCGCCGAGGTCGGCGCTCTCCTGGTCGATCTTCCAGTCGGTCTCCCAGCGCCAGCGCAGCACGCAGGCGATGGCCAGCACCCCGCTGACGACGCCGGTCCAGTAGGCCTGGACGGTCAGCAGCAGGAAGAAGCCCGCGGTGAACACGGCCGCCAGCACGTGCCAGGGCGAGGGCCCCGGCATGGTCTGCAGATACATGGGCTCCGCGCGCAGGGGGCTTGTCACAATGGTCTCGCGGCGGCCGGTCGCCGCCCCGGGCAGGAAGAAGCGGCCCTCTTCCACGTCCTTCTCGATATGCGCCTGCTCCCACAGCGGGTAGCGGCTGGTCACCAGCGGCACGCTGCGGGTGGAGTACAATCCCGTCGGCAGCCACTCCAGCGTCCCGCCGCCATAGACGTTGCCGGCGTCCTCGTCGGCGGTGAAGCGGAAGTTGCGGATCAGGTCGACAATGAACAGCAGCACCGCGGCGCCGATCATGAAGGCCCCGATGGTCGAGAGCATGTTGGGCAGCTCCCAGCCCCGGCCGGGCAGGTAGGTGTAGACCCGCCGCGGCATGCCCATCAGTCCGGTCAGGTGCATGGGCAGGAAGGCCACGTGCATGCCGGCGAACATCAGGCCGAACACCCACTTGCCCAGCCGCTCGGACAGGGCGCGGCGGCTCATCATCGGGATCCAGTAGTAGAAGGCGGCGAACAGCGGGAAGACCATGCCGCCGATCAGCACGTAGTGCAGGTGGGCGACGATGAAGTAGGTGTCGTGGGCCTGCCAGTCGAACGGGGCCAGGCCGACCATCACGCCCGTTAGCCCGCCCATGGTGAAGATGATCAGCGAGCCCAGGGTGAAGAGGCCTGGCGTGTTGAACCGGAATTTCCCCTTCGCCACCGTGGCGATCCAGGCGAAGACCTGTATGCCCGCCGGCACGCTGACCGCCATGCTGGCCGCGGAGAAGAAGCTCACCGAGATGGGCGGCATGCCCGTGGCGAACATGTGGTGGGCCCAGACGCCGAAGCTGATGAAGCCGGTGGCCAGCAGGGCGAGCACCACCAGCCGGTAGCCGGCCAGCGGCGTCTGCGCCACGGTCGGCACGATCATCGACATCAGCCCGGCGGCGGGCAGGAAGATGATGTAGACCTCCGGGTGGCCGAAGAACCAGAAGAGGTGCTGCCAGAGCAGCGGGTCGCCCCCCAGCGCCGCGTCGAAGAAGGGCCAGCCCAGGGCGCGCTCCAGCTCCAGCAGCAGGGTCCCCAGGATGATCGCCGGAAAGCCGATGATGATCATGGCGGCGAAGACCAGCATGGCCCAGGCGAAGATGGGCATCTTGTCCAGGCTCATGCCCGGCGGCCGGTTGCGCAGCACGCCGACCACGATCTCGACCGCGCCGGCGATGGCCGAGATCTCGATGAAGCCGATGCCCAGCAGCCAGAAGTCGGCGTTGATGCCCGGCGAATACGTCTTGCTGGTCAGGGGCGGGTACATGAACCAGCCGCCGTTGGGGGCGAGGCTGAAGAAGATCGACCCGAAGAAGACCAGGCCTCCGACCAGATAGGCCCAGAAGGCGTAGGCCGAGAGCCTGGGGAAGGGCAGGTCCCTGGCGGCCAGCATCTGCGGCAGCAGCATGACGCCCAGCGCCTCCACCGCCGGCACGGCGAAGAGGAACATCATGATCGTGCCGTGCATGGTGAAGAGCTGGTTGTAGGTCTCCTGGCCCAGGAAGTCGTTGGTGGGGACCGCCAGCTGGGTGCGCATCAGGAGCGCGAGGATTCCCGCCAGCACGAAGAACAGGAAGGCCGTCCCCACATAGTAGGCGCCGATGTAGTTGTTGTTGACGACCGTGAACCAGCCGACCCAGCCCTTGGGCTTCTCCCAGACGCGTTCGAGCTCTTCGAGCTCGCCTTCGGGGCGGGGCCCTTTGGTCGGGAAGCGGTCGTAGAGCCTTTCGTCGAAGCCGGTCTCGGAGGTCACTTCAGTCCCTCGAGATAGGCGGTCAGCGCCAGCAGGTCGGGGCCCGAAAGCACGTGATAGGGCGGCATCCGGTTGCCCGGCTTGATCTGCTGGCTGTCGGCGATCCAGCCGCCCAGCGCGCCACGGTTGTTGGGCAGGATGCCGGCCCCCAGGGACCGCCGGGAGCCCACATGGGTCAGGTCGGGGCCGGCCAGGCCGTTGGCCTCGGTCCCTCGCACGGCGTGGCAGGCGCCGCAGCCCGCGGCGTCGAACACCTGGGCGCCCCGCTGCGCCTCCGCCGAGACGGGCGCGGCCGCCGGCGCGGCGAGCTCCGCCCGCCGGCGCGCGAAGTCGGCGGGTTCGTGGGCGACGACGACGAAGCCCATCAGGGCGTGCGGCCCGCCGCAGTACTCCGCGCACTGCCCGCCATAGACGCCCGCCTTGTCGGCCGTCAGCCGAAGCAGGTTCACCCGCCCGGGGATCATGTCGAGCTTCCCGGCCAGGCGAGGGACCCAGAAGCTGTGGATGACATCGGCGCTGGTCAGCTCCAGCACCACCGGTTGGCCCACCGGGATGTGCAGTTCGTTGGCGTCCCAGGCCACTTCGCGACCGGCCTCGTCGAGATAGGTGACGCGCCACCACCACATCTCGCCGCTGACCCGTACGCGCATCTCCTCGCCCGTGATCGGGCGGCTGGCATAGGCGGTGATCGACAGGCCCCAGATGAGCAGGGCGGTCAGGACCACCACGGGAAAGGCGACGCCGCCGATCCAGATGGCGCGCTCGCCGCTCAGGCGCGACCGCCAGCGCTGCCCTCCGAACAGGGCCAGGCTCAGAGCGACCAGGACGATCGCCAGGACGACGGCCGACATGGCGAACAGCACCCAGGAGAGGACGACGATCCGCTCGGAGAAGGGCCCCGCCGGATCGAGCGCCGGCGGCGGCCAGCCGGCCAGGGCCTCAGCGAGGCGCGAGCGTATAGAGGTAGGCGGCGACATCGCGGGCCTCCTGCTCGGTGATCGGCATGGGGGGCATGCCGCCCTGCGGCGTGAAGGCCGGCGCGTTCCTCACATACGGGGCCAGGGTCTCCGGTTTGTTCGGGTAGCGGCCGGCGATCAGGGTGCGCGCGGCGAAGCCTTCCAGCGATGGACCCACCGCGCCCTGCGGCCAGGGCACGCCGGGGATCTCATGGCAGGCGGCGCATCCGACCCGCTCGACGATCTGGCGGCCACGCTCGGGCGCGGCGCCG
>CAYQPL010000227.1:0-3411 GCA_964419395.1 uncultured Phenylobacterium sp.
TGATCTTCATCGCCAGGAAGGCGTTGGCCGCGTACTTGATCAGCTCGCTCGTCCGCCGGCCGGTGAAGACGATCGGCGTCTCGTTCAGGAAGAGCGGCCGGTAGAGCTCGCTCATCACCGGCCGGGCCCGCTCGTCCTCCAGGCCGACCACCACGCGGTCGGGCCGCTTGAAGTCCTCGATGGCCGCGCCCTCGCGCAGGAACTCGGGATTGGACACCACCGCGAACTGGGCGTCGGGCCGCTTGGCGCGGATGATTTTCTCGATCTCGTCGCCCGTCCCCACCGGCACCGTCGACTTGGTCACCACCACGGTGAAGCCGTCCATCAGGTCGGCGATCTCCTCGGCCGCGGCATAGACGTAGGACAGGTCCGCATGCCCGTCGCCGCGGCGCGACGGCGTGCCCACCGCGATGAAGACCGCATCGGCCTCGCGCACCGCCTGGGCCGCCTCGGTTTCGAAGAACAGCCGGCCGGCCTCCACATTGCGCGCCACCAGGACGTCCAGCCCCGGCTCGTAGATCGGGATGCCGCCCGAGCGCAGCCGCTCGATCTTGCCGGCGTCCTTGTCGATGCAGGTCACCACATGGCCGAAGTCGGCGAAGCAGGCCCCGCTCACGAGGCCGACATAACCGGTGCCAATCATCGCCACTTGCATGCGTGTTTCCTAAAAAAGCGAAGTCGAAGGTCGTCGACGCGGCTGGAGCCTCAGGCCTTCGCGGCCCCCGACAGTTCCAGCCACGCCGCCATGATGTGATAGAACGAACTGGCCGGCGCCGGCTCGGGCGTGAAGTCCCCGTCGGCGCGCATCTTGTCCCGCCACGCGCCGGCGGCCGGGGTGTCCAGGTAGCGCCTGAGCGCGCTGGCCGCCAGGAGCGTCTGATCGTGACGGCCCAGGATGGCGCTCGCCTTCAGCCATTCCGTCTGCGGCCACAGGCGCGCCTGGGCGTCGCGGACGCTCATGTCCTCGTTCAGGGCGTTGATCGCCACGCCGCGGGCGGCGTCGACCCCTTGCAGCCCCGCCTCGAACAGGCGCTCGGCGGCGGCCTGGGCGCGCGGCTCGTCGGCCAGCCTGGCCCAGCGTGCCATCAGCCACGCCCACTCGAACTGGTGCCCCGGCTCCACCAGGCGGCCGTCCTCGCCCGCGGCCGGCGCCCAGTCGGCGTCGAAGAACTCCCGCAGGAAGCCGCCCTGCGCGTCGATGAAGCGGGTCAGGGCCAGTTCGACGATCTCGCCGGCCAGGGCCCGCCACTCCGGGCCCCCGCCGGCGTCCATCCCGGCCAGGGCCGCCTCCAGAAGGTGCATGTGGGCGTTGGCCTGGAAGACGTGCGGCGGCGTCTCGCAGAAACCGCCGGCCGGATGCCTGCGCCCTTGCAGCGCCTTGAGCAGTCGGCCCGCCTCGCCTTCCAGGTCGGTATGGCCTGGATCGGCCCGCTGCAGGGTGGCCATGGCCATCAGGGCGAAGGCCTGGTCGTAGAGGGCCGCCGTCTCATCCAGCGACTCGCCGCTGTCGGCGACGAGGGTCCGGAACTGGCCGTCCGGGCGACGGTAGCGGGCCAGGAAGTAGTCCATGCCGTGCCAGGCGGCCTGCCGCCAGGGTCCGTCCCAGCCGATCAGGCCGGCGGTGGCGTAGACATAGGTCTGGCGGGTCTGCACGCGGGAGCGGCGCGGAGCGTTCACCGGCCGGCCGTCGATGTTCAGGGCTTCGCGATAGCCGCCGGCCAGATGATCGGCCCCGCTGGCCCACCAGAGCGGCAGGGCGCTGGCGCGGAGCCAGATATCGAACCAGCCGGCCGCCTCGGCCAGGTCGGCGAACGGCGCCGGCGGCGGGGCCCCACGCGCCTTGAAGGCCTCGGCGGCGCGCTTGACGGTCTGGCTGGCCTTGAGGTCGCAGACCAGGATCTGCCGCCCCTGGACGATGACGGCCACGTCGGACAGGCCCAGCACGGCGACCTGGGCCTCGCCCGCCCGGACCAGGCAGCCCTGCGCATCGACAAGCAGCACGTCCCCGGACCCGGCATTGCCCTGCGCGTCCCGCCCGCTGGCGGTCCAGACCGCGTCCCAGGCCCCGAGGTCGGACCAGCCGAAGGCGACCGGCAGCACCGCCGCAAGCTCCGTCTTCTCCATCACCGCATAGTCGATCGAGATCTTCGGGGCCTGTCGGAAGCTGTCCGGCAGCAGCCGCGGGCCCGGCCCGGCGGTGGCCACGGCCACCGCGGCGCGGACAGCCTGGGCGATCTGCGGCGCGAACCGGTCCAGCTCGCACATCAGCACGCCGGCCGAGACGACGAAGTTGCCGCTGTTCCAGAGGTAGCCGTCGGCGATGTAGCGTTCGGCGGTCGCCGCGTCGGGCTTCTCGACGAAGGCGGCGACCTTGCGGACGGCGCCGAGCGGATCGCCCGGCGAGATGTATCCATAGGCGGTGGAGGGCTCGCTCGGGGCGACGCCCAGCGTCACGATGCGCCCCTCTTGGGCCGCGGCGACCGCGGTCTCGGCGGCCCGCCGGAAGCCCTCGGCGTCGGGGATGTGGTGAGCGGCGGCCACGACCACGGCGACGCCCTGCGGGTCGCGGGCTTCGATCCAGGCGCAGGCGGCGGCCATCGCGGGTGCGGAGTCGCGCGGTTCGGGTTCGAGCAGGACGACGGCCGAGCGTCCGATTTCCTCCAGCTGGCGGCGGATGAGCGCCCCGTGGGCGGCGCCGGCGCCCACGATCACCTCGCCGCCGGCGGCGAGGTCGGCCACCCGGTCGACCGTGTCCTGGAACATGGAGCGCGATCCGACCAGGGGCAGGAACTGTTTGGGCCGGGACGGGGTCGATTCGGGCCACAGGCGCGTGCCCGAGCCGCCGCACATGATCACGGGATAGACAGCCACGCGAACTCTTCCCCCGACATAAGGTCGCCCGGCCCGGAGCGGGACACTCGGGGCTGGCGGGGCGACGTCTCCCGGTTAACGTGCAAACTTCGCGCCCGCCAAGGGGCGCGACGCCCAAAACGCGCGGAAGGCGCTTATCCGCCGAATTTATTGCGTCCGCATCACAGACTCGCCCATGCGGCGGCGCTGCCGATCACGGCGGCCGCCGGCGGGAAGATCGCCCCGGGGCGGCGGTCAGTCGTCGCTCTTGTGCTCGGGCTTATCCTTGCGGGAGGTCGAGGCCATCTTCTCGAGCTCCTTTTCCGACATGGACTCCTCCATCGAGCGCGAGGCGCCCTTCAGGTCCTTCTTCGGCGTGTCGCCGCGCTTGGCGGACAGGGCCGCGCCGGCGGCCTTCTGCTGGGCTGCGGATTTTGCGGGCATGGGCTGCTCCTTTCACCGTCCTCGACAACCCCGCCTCGCCACAACGGTTCCCGCGCAGGCACAGGTCGGCGCGACCCTGCCGCTCGGGGGCTCGGGGACAGCGACGCCCGTCGGGTC
>CAYQPL010000228.1:0-3401 GCA_964419395.1 uncultured Phenylobacterium sp.
GACCGCTGTTTTTTTGCTGGCCATGTTTATGGGATCGGGGCCGGGGTTGCACCTGATCAATCCCGATCCTGGAGACGCCAACGCTGCGTTCACGGCCCTGGGACTGCCGACGATCTATGTCTGGGGGCTGTGCTGGTACGCGGTGCAGATTGTGGTGATTCTGGTGGCTTACTTTAAATTGTGGGACGAAGAGCCGGAGGAAGAGTATGGTTGAGCCGACGAATTGGGGCGCGATTCCCCATACCGTACTGGGGCTTTATCTGGTCATGCTGCTCGTTTTTGGTTATTTGGGCTACCGGCGCAGCGTTAGCAACGAGGAGGACTATTACCTGGCCGGGCGCGGGCAGGGATGGACGGTGACGGCGCTGACGATTATGGCGACGTTTTTTAGTTCGTTTGCGCTGCTGGGGGCGCCGGGCATGGTCTACCGCGACGGCGTGGTTTTTGCGCTTTTTAGTTTGAACGTGCCGGTGGCGGGGGCGGCCATTTATTTTATTGGTTCGCGCATTCGCCGCATGGGGCGCGAAAAGGGGTATGTGACGCCGGCGGACATGATAGCCGATTACTACGGCAGTCGCGCCGGATTGCGTTTGCTGGTAGCGTTGATCGGCATGCTCTACGCCGTGCCGTATGTGGTGATTCAGATTCAGGCCGGGGGGATTCTGGCGCAGCAATTGTTTCCCGGGACAGGGGCGTTTGAGAACGGCGCGGTTTTGTTGGCGCTGATCACTATGGTTTACATCATGGTGGGGGGGATGCGCAGCGTCGCCTGGACCGATGTGGTACAGGGGTCGCTGCTGGTGGGGGGCATGTTGCTGGCCGGGGTGGCCGCCGTCGCCGTGTTGGGGGGGCCGTCGCCCTTTTTTAAGGCGATCGCGGAGCTGCCGCCCAAATCGCTGTCGGTGCCGGGCACCACCGGGCGCTGGACGCCGGAGATTCTCTTTACCGCTTCGGTTTTTGCTTCGCTGGGGTCGATGATTCAGCCGGCGCAGTGGATGCGGGTCTACGCGGCGCGCTCGGGGGCGGTGCTCAGGCGCAGCGCCTTGGGCAGTTCCGTGTCCATCTGCTCGCGAGCAGCGGAGGGAGCTCCGGGTAGCGGAGGGTCCGTGGAGAGGTCAACGCTCAGTCGTCGGTGTCGGCCTCGTCGGCCATTGCGAACTACACAATATTGGCGCCCCCCTCTTGCTTTCCCGGGAGCGGGGGGGCGGGCTACAGCCTCTCTGCGGAATCCGGAGGGATGAGGCGCTCGACAGAGCGCCTCCAGGCGACCGACCCCGGCGTTCGGGCGCAGCACTGCTCGAGCATGCTTCGCGCAGCAGGCCGCCCTTCGCAGGAACTTCTGTGCGGCGCTGCGGCGGCTGAGGCCGCCCGCCGGTCCGACCCGCCGATGGGCGAGCGCGCTGACCTCGGCGGCGTCCATGCGCCGATGTCGCGGCGGCGCGTTCAAAGAGCGCTCACGTGAGACACGATGGCCGCCAGGCGGCAGGCGGCTGCGCGTCGCCGGATCAAGGCCGAGATGCGCGCGGCGCCGTCTTCGGCATTGGGCGCGACGATCTGCCGCCCGGCCGGCGGCGCGACCGGCCGCCGCTTCAGCCACACCGCGGTGGAGCGGCACCAGCGCTCGACAAGATCCAAGGCGCTGCCGGCGGCGGCTGCCGGGCGCGGCGCGCGCGTTCATGCGCGGCGCGGGTGCGGCGCGGGCCTGGTAGCCGCGCGCTACCCGCGCGCCATCGAGACGAGCAGCGAGCTCGACGCGTCGGGGCAGTTGGCCTCGCCCACGATGGCCTCCTGGCAGCACCTTTTGAGGCTCTTCAGGCTGGACACGGCCGGCGCCTCTCTGGCCGCCGTGTGCCTCCGCAGCGTCGGCTCGTGACGATCCGCGGGTCTCCGAGCATCGGGGCGAGCGCGTGAGCGCGCGGCGCTGCAGCCCGGCGGGCCGGGAAGCCGGAGATCGCATCTCGTGCGATCTCGGCCGCCGAGATCGCGCGAGATCGCGCGAGATCGCGCCGGGGCGCCAAATGGACAGTGACGTGTGTGTCGCCCTGCTCACGTGGGAAAATAGTTCGTTCCGCTGTCCGGGCTGCCCGGAATCGTCACGAGCCGGCCGTGCCGGCGCTTGTGGCGCCCCGCGGGGCGCCCTTGACGGCCGCCCGGGCACCCGCCGGCCCGGGCCGGGCCGGCAGCTGGCTGCCGGCCGGCGGCCGGCTCTCCGCGCGCCGTGAGGGCCGCCGCTGACGGCTCGCGACGATTCCAGGTTCTCCTGGCAGCCGAACGCGCTTATCTTTCACGCTAGGCATGCGACGCACGCGGAAAACATGTGTGGTGCCCACACCGTGTGATCTCGCGCGATCTCCCGCGGGGAGATCGCGAGATCGCGCGAGATCGCCGCCATCGGACCCAGCTCGCGCGCCGCACATGCTACAACCCACACACGAGGCCTCTGACACGCGCGGATGCCCAGGGGCCCCGGGGACCGCGCGCGCCCGATGTTCACAGCCCGCCCGCGAGGGGAGGCAGGCCGGCGCGCACCCACAGCCGCCTGCATAGTGCCCGCGTGGCAGCCCACCGGCGGCGGCCCAACTCGCCCACCACGGCCAGCGGCCAGCCCCGCCCGACGACCAGCCGGCCGCAGCCCGCCCACGCCGAGGTCGCCGCGTGCTCCACCGCGCCGGTCGGCCTCGCCGACCGGCTGTCGGTGCTGCCGAGCGCGCTCGGCAGGGTGGACGTTGGTGGGCCAGAGGCAGGCCGGGCGAGGCTCGCAAGCCGGGCCGTACGAAGATGCCCTTCAGGTTGGTCGGCAGCAACTCGGCCTCGGCGTGCTAGACGACGAGGTTCGTCGGCGTCGAGACCCACATTGATCTCGCGCCGCGCGCCAGCCGCCTGTTCATGAGCACCCATGTCGGACGCGTGCCGGCGGCCGCGGCGCCGCGGTCTGGGCTGGGGGCTGCGGCGCTCGCGCGCGCCGTGCGGGGCGAGGATGCGCGCAGTAGATGACGGGCAAGGGGAGGGGCGCGCGCGTGCCTGTTGGAGGCCGAGGTGGAGTGGCTCTCAGCGGCCGCAGCGGCTATCAGCTGCCGAGGTGCTTGAACACGCCGGCGTGGCTGCGGCTGCCGGACGGCACCGAGGTCGCCGAGCCGCAGGCGGCGAGACGGACCGGAGGCCGGGCCTCCGGCGCCGCGGCGCCGCACAGAAGTTCCTAGGACGGGAGCATCACCGCGCAGGAGGGTACCGTGCAGAGCTGCGCCCGAACGCCGGCTGCGCTCACTCAAGGGGTGTGGGCCGCTGCCCCGCCCCCCCGCTCCCGGGAAAGCAAGAGGGGTGAACGAAAGTCCGCAGTGTGCCCCGCTTCCGCCGCCAGTGCGTTGCGCAAAGACTCGTTGCGCAAGACCGACACATCGCCT
>CAYQPL010000229.1:0-3367 GCA_964419395.1 uncultured Phenylobacterium sp.
GCCGTGGCGGCGTTCTCGCCGGTCAGGGGGGCGAGGTGGACCTCCATCAGGCGGCCCGGCGGCGGCGTCGGCGGCGGCTCGGGTTCGGCGATGGAGAACTCCACCGTCATCAGCCACTTGGTGACGTTCTGGCGCAGGTCGACCAGCAGCTTCTCGAACAGGGAGAAGGCCTCGGTCTTGTACTCGTTCAGCGGGTCGCGCTGACCGTAGCCGCGCAGGCCGATGACGTTGCGCAGGTGGTCGAGGTGCATCAGGTGCTCGCGCCACTGCAGGTCGATGGTCTGCAGCAGGAAGCTCTTCTCGATGGCCCGCATGTTCTCGGCCTGGATCATCGCCTCGCGCTCCTTGGCGCGGGCGTCGGCGGCCTTGGTGATCCGCTCGTGGATCTCCTCGTTGGCGATGCCTTCCTCGGCCGCCCAGTCCTTGATCGGCAGCTCCAGACCGAGCAGTTCGCGCACGCGCTCGTCCAGGCCGTCCACGTCCCACTGCTCGGCATAGGCCTTGGGCGGCAGGTGGCGGGCGACCAGGTCCTCGATGGTGTCCGCCCGCATCTCGTCGATGACGTCGGTGAGGTCGGCCGCCTCCATGAACTCCTGGCGCTGCTCGAACACGGCCTTGCGCTGGTCGTTCACGACATCGTCGTACTTGAGCAGGTTCTTGCGGATTTCGTAGTTGCGCTGCTCGACGCGCTTCTGGGCCGTGGCGATGGCGCCGTTCAGCCACTTGTGGGTGATGGCCTCGCCTTCCTGGACGCCGAAGGTGCGCATGATGGCGTCCAGCCGGTCGCCGGCGAAGATGCGCAGCAGGTCGTCCTCGCAGGACAGGAAGAACTTGGACCGCCCAGGGTCGCCCTGGCGGCCGGTCCGGCCGCGCAGCTGGTTGTCGATCCGGCGGCTCTCGTGCCGCTCGGTGCCCAGGACGTAGAGGCCGCCGGCGGCGAGGGCCTTGGCCTTCAGGTCGGCGATCTCGGTCTCGATCTCGGCGCGCTTGGCGGCCAGGGCGTCGGCGTCCGGCTCGATGCCCAGGCCGAGCTGCTCCTCGCGCCAGCGGGACAGGCGCATGTCGACGCTGCCGCCCAGCTGGATGTCGGTGCCGCGGCCGGCCATGTTGGTGGCGATGGTCACCGCGCCCGGCACGCCGGCGTCGGCCACGATCACGGCTTCCTGCTCGTGATAGCGGGCGTTCAGCACGTTGTGCGGAATGCCCTTCTGCGTCTTGCCGTCGACCTCGAACTCGTGGGTCTTCAGCAGCTCCGAGAGCTGCTCGGACTTCTCGATCGAGACGGTGCCGACCAGGATCGGCTGGCCGCGGACGTAGCAGTCCTCGATCTGCTTGAGGATCGCGTCGTTCTTCTCGCGGGAGGTCCGATAGACCTCGTCGTCCTCGTCGACGCGGGCGATGGCCCGGTTGGTGGGGATCTCGACGACCTCCATCTTGTAGATGTCGCCGAATTCCTGCGCCTCGGTGGAGGCCGTGCCGGTCATGCCCGACAGCTTCTTGTAGAGGCGGAAGTAGTTCTGGATCGTCACCGAGGCCAGGGTCTGGTTCTCGGGCTGGATGTGGGCGCCTTCCTTGGCCTCGATGGCCTGGTGAAGACCCTCGGAGAGACGGCGGCCCTGCATCATGCGGCCGGTGAACTCGTCGATCAGGATCACTTCGCCGGCGCGGACGATATAGTCCTTGTCGCGGGTGTAGAGCACGTTGGCGCGCAGGGCCTGGTTGACGTGGTGCACCACCGAGACGTTGGCCGGGTCGTAGAGGCCCGCGGAGTCCTCGGCCAGGTGGCCGCCGCTCTCCAGGATCTCCTCGATGCGCTCCGATCCTTCCTCGGTCAGCAGGACCTGGCGCTGCTTCTCGTCGTGGTCGTAGGTGGCCGGGTCCTTGATGAGCTCCTTCACCAGGGCGTCGATGGTCTTGTAGAACTCGCTGCGGTCCTCGGTCGGGCCGGAGATGATCAGCGGCGTGCGCGCCTCGTCGATCAGGATCGAGTCGACCTCGTCGACGATCACGAAGTTATGGCCGCGCTGGACCATCTCCCCCACCTCGTAGACGAGGTTGTCGCGCAGATAATCGAAGCCGAACTCGTTGTTCGTGCCGTAGGTGATGTCCGACCGGTAGGCCTGCTGCCGCTGGCCCTGCGACAGGCCGTGGACGATGACGCCGACGCTCATGCCCAGGAAGCGGTAGATCTGCCCCATCCACTCGGCGTCGCGCTGGGCCAGGTAGTCGTTGACGGTGATGGCGTGGACGCCCTTGCCCTCGAGCGCGTTCAGATAGACGGGCAGGGTGGCGACCAGGGTCTTGCCCTCGCCCGTCCGCATCTCGGCGCTGCCGCCGCGGTGCAGCACCAAGCCGCCGCCCAACTGCACGTCGAAGTGACGCAGGCCGATGGTGCGCCTGGAGGCATCGCGGACGACGGCGAAGGCTTCCTCCAGCATCTGGTCGAGGGTCTCGCCCTTGGCCAGCCGTTCCCGGAACTCCGCGGTCTTGCCCCGCAACGCCTCGTCCGACAGGGCCTCCATCTGAGGCTCCAGCCCGTTGATCTTGGCGACCCGCGCCTGGAAGGCCTTGACCTTGCGGTCGTTCGTGGAGCCGAAGAGCCGTTGGAAGAACATATGTGGGGGCGTCCGAGAAAGCGGTCGAATGCGGGCTCACGGGCGTTTCGCACGGCGCGCCGTCTGACCTTCGCCTGCCCGGAGTCCGCTCAGTTGAGCGAGCGCGAGACTTAAGCAGCGGCCCCTTGAGTGTCAACGCAAGGTCACCCCGGGGGCGACTTGACCGCTGGCCGCCTGCCGATAGCATCGACGCCGCTATGAAGGCTTGAGCTCGCCATAAGCGCCGCGGTCATCGCTGGCATTCCTCCGTTCGGGACGAGATTCCCGGGCGAGCGTCCTGACATCAGCGCACCGCCGCCGCCGTTCGCCGGCGGGCGGTCCGCCGTCTTCGAAAGACCTTCATGTCCAATCCCAACGTCACCACCGCCCTGGTGAACCGCTACGGCGCGCTCGCCGCCGAAATCTATGACATCGACAAGCCCCCGGGGCGTCTGCCCGACACGGCCTTCCACCTGGCGCGGCTGGCCGACGTCGGGGGCGAGATCCTCGAGCCGGCCTGCGGGACCGGGCGCACGCTTCTCCCGCTGCTCCAGGCGGGCCTGCAGGCGAGCGGATTCGACGCCAGCCCCGACATGCTCGATCGCTGCCGCAGCCGGTGCGCCGGGGCAGGCTTCACTCCCGACCTCCGCCTGCAACGCCTGGAGTCCTTCGACTTCGGTCGCCGCTTCGACGCCATCCTCATGCCGGTCGGGACCTTCACCCTTATCGACGATTTCGCTACGGCCCTCGCCGTCCTGCGCCGCTTCCATGAC
>CAYQPL010000230.1:0-3304 GCA_964419395.1 uncultured Phenylobacterium sp.
CGGACCGCTGGGCGAAGCCGTAGGCCATGGGCAGGCCAAGACCGGTGCCCTTGCCCAGCGGCTTGGTGGTGAAGAAGGGCTCCAGGACGCGCGCCAGAACCTCCGGCGACATGCCCGGGCCGGTGTCGCGCACGGAGACCCGCACATAGTCGCCAGGCGGCAAGTCGAGGCCCGGCGGCGTCTCCTCCAAAGCGAGGTTCTCCGCCGTCACCACGATATCGCCGCCGTCGGGCATGGCGTCGCGGGCGTTCACGGTGAGGGTCAGGAGCGCCAGCTCGAACTGGTCGGGTTCGACGGCCGCCGGCCAGAGGTCGGGCGCGATCTCCCAGAGGGTGCGCACCGCCGCGCCGAGCGTCCGCTCCACGAGGTCGCGGGTCTCCAGCAGCAGGGCGCCGAGGTCGGTCACCTCCGCGCCCCGGCTCTCGGTCTGGCGGCTGAAGCCCAGCAGGCGCTGGGTCAGGGCGGCGCCCTTCTGGGCCGCTAGGGTCGCATTGTCGAGATAGCGGCGCACGGCCCGTTCGTCGCCCAGCCGGCGGGCCGCCAGCTCCAGGCTGCCGATGATGGCGGTGAGCAGGTTGTTGAAGTCGTGGGCGACGCCGCCGGCCAGGGTGCCCAGGGCGCGCAGCTTGTCGGCCTGGCGCAGATGTATCTCCGCCAGCTTCTCTTCGGTCACGTCGCGTTCGAGCACGACGAGATGGCCGACCGCCCCGTCCGCGTCGGGTATGGGGACCACGGCGGTCTCGAGCCACTGCGGCCCGGCGTCGGTCTGGCGTTCGTCCAGCACCTCGACGGTGCGGCGTTCCGAGGTCGCACGCTGCTCGGCGTCCGGCCGGCCGCGGCCGCCGAGTTCCGGCTCGGTGCGGCCGAGCCCCGCCTCGGGCGTCACGCCCAGGGCGTCGGCCTTGCGCGCATTGATGCGGACGTAGCGGCCGGCGGCGTCCTTCACGGCCACCGCCGCCGGCAGATGCGCCATCAGGCCGCGCAGCAGGGCCCGCTCCTGGCGCAGGGCGCGCTCCAGGCTGTGCTTTTCGGCCGCCGTGGCGACCATGGCGCGCAGGCCGTCCGGCTCCCAGGGCTTGGACGCGTAGCCGACGATGCCGCCCCGGTTCAGGGCCGAGGTGACCGAGCCGAGGTCCGCATAGCCGGTGAGCAGGATGGCCTGGGCGTCGCTGATCTCGCGCGCCCGGGCGAGGAAGACGTCGCCGGTCATTTCCGGCATGCGCTGGTCCGAGATCACGACGGCCACGTCGCGAAGCGCCTCCAGCCGCGCCAGACCCTCCTGCCCGGAGCCGGCGGTCACCACCCGATAGGCGTCCTCGAACAGATCCTCCAGGGCGACCAGAATGTCGGGCTCGTCGTCGACGAGGAGCAGGATCGGTCGGGAATCGGAGGACGCGGTCATCCCTGTTCGTCCATCGGCAGCTCGATCACGAAACGCGCCCCTCCGAGGGGGCCCTCTCCTACGCTGATCTCGCCCTTATGCGCGCGAACCACCGCATAGGCGATAGCCAGTCCGAGGCCTGTGCCTGATCCGACCGGCTTGGTGGTGAAGAAGGGCTCGAAAATCCGGTCGCGCACATCCTGCGGTACGCCGGGTCCGGAGTCATTGATCTCGATGCGATAGACCTCGCCGTCGTCGCAGGTCGCCACCTCGATGACGCCGGGTCCGCCGAGGGCGTCGGCGGCGTTGGAGACGATGTTCATCACCACCTGGTTCAGCAGCGCCGGCGAGCCGGTGAGGTGCGGCGAGGCCTTCAGCCGCTTGCGCACCTCGATGGCGCCCAGCTTGGGCGCCAGCAGGGCCAGCACGGTCTCAATGGCGTCGGGCACGTCCAGCCGCTGGACCTCGGCCTCGTCGAGGCGCGAGAACTTGCGCAGGTTCAGGACCAGCCCCTGGATCCGCTGCAGACCGAGCCGCATGGCGCTCAGCCGCTCGGCGGCCTTGCCCAGCGCCTCGGTCTCCTGAACCTCCAGGTCCGCGTCCTCGAGCACCTGGCGGGTCAGCCGCTCCACCGTCCCCTGATGGCCGAGGATGAAGGCCAGCGGGTTGTTGATCTCGTGGGCGATGCCGGCCACCAGCTCGCCCAGGGAGGCCATCTTGGCCGACTGCACCAGCTGGGCCTGCGCTTCGCGCAGCTGCCGGTTGGCCGCTTCCAGCTCGGCGTTGGCGCGGGCCAGTTCGTCGGCCGCGGCGGCGCGGGCGTCGGCCTCTTCCGAACGGCGCGTCTCCTCGGCGAGCAGCTTGCGCCGCACGAGCGCCCGCACCCGGGTGCGCAGCACCTCGTCGCTGTCGTCGCCGCCCGTGACGTCGTCGGCGCCGGCGTCGAAGGCGGCCGCCAGGGCCTGGGGATCGGCGCCGTGGCCAATCAGGACGATCTGGAAGGGGGAGGCGAGCCGTTCGCGCACGCTGTCGAGCCTGCGGCACAGGGCCAGGCCGTCCAGGGTCGGGCCGCTGGCCGGCGCGATCACGCAATCGACCTGTTCCCCCGCTTCGGCCATGGCCGTCTCGGCGTCGGCGGCCTGGACCACCTCGTAGCCGCCATGGGCGAGCAGGGCGGCCAGCCGCAGCCTCTGGGTCGGACTGTCATGCACGACCAGGATGCGGGCCGGGCGGAAGTCGTCGGCCACCGCCGACCGTTCCGCCCCGCCGGGACGGCCCCGCCGCAGCAGGGCCCGCAGCCGCGCCAGCATGATGTCGACGTCGGCGGACTTGGCGACATAGGCGTCGGCCCCGCTCTCCAGGCCCTGCCGCTCCAGATCCTGCTCCCGGGCGCTGGTCAGCATCAGCAGCGGCAGGGTGCGCGTCCGCCGGTTGAGGCGCAGCTGGCGCGAAAGTTCGCGGCCGTCCATGCCGGGGAGGTGGAAGTCGGCCACCACCAGGTCGGGCAGCGGGCCGTTCAGGTGTTCGAGCGCCGCCTCGGCGCTGCCCACCGTGTCCACCTGGTAGCCCTCGGCCTCCAGCCGCCCGCGCAGGGCGAGGGCCTGGGTTTCGGAGTCCTCCACCACCAGCACGCGGGCCGGGGTTTCGCCGCCGGTCACGAGGCGGCCCTTCCCTGGGCGGCCAGCTGCAGGATCCGCGGGCCGATGAGGTCGAGCGGCAGGACGTCGCGCGCCGCCCGCAGGCGGACCGCCGCCCCCGGCATGCCGTTCACGACCGCGGTGCTGGCATGTTCGGCGATGGTGTGGCCGCCGGCGACGGCCAGGTCGGCCAAGCCGGCCGCGCCATCCTCGCCCATGCCGGTCAGGAGCACGCCAAGCGCCCGTTCGGCCGCCGCCTCGGCGAGGCTGGAGAACAGCACATTGG
>CAYQPL010000231.1:0-734 GCA_964419395.1 uncultured Phenylobacterium sp.
CGGAGAGCTCGGCGCGAAGATGCTCCCCCTTCCAGGGGGAGCTGTCGCGAAGCGACTGTGGGGGTCTTGGGCTTGAGACGCCCCCTACCGCCCGCGGCCGGGGCCGCCGTGGTGGCCGGCCTTCCCGCCGGGGCCCATGCCGTGACCCATGCCGCGGCCCATCGGTCCCATGGCGTCGAAGGCCTTCTGCTGGGACGGGGTGAGCTGGGCGTAGAAGCGCTTGGTGGCCTCGGCGCGACGGGCGAAGGCCTGCTGGCGTTCGGCCATCCTGGCGGCCATGGCGTCGAGGCGCTGGGGCGTGGTCATGTCGCGCATCTGGCCCATGTCCGCGCGGCGGGCCTGGCGGGCGCCCTCGGGCGGGGCCATGGACGCCAGGAAGGCGTCGAGCGCGGGCTTCTGCTGCGGGGTGAGCTGCAGGACGGCGGTCATGCGCTCGGCCATGTGGGCGCGCATTTCGGCCGGGTCGGGGCGCTGCCGGCCCTCCATCGGCGGGCGCTGGCCGCCCGGGGCCGGGGGCTGCTGGGCCTGGGCGATCGCGCCCGTGGCCAGGACGGCGAGCGCGCCGCCGGCGGCGGCCAGGGTCTTGAAGGTTTTCATCAGGGTCTTCCTCGATTGCGTTGCCCCTCTCGAGGACTTGCACGCAGGGGCCCGGGAATTCCGTCGCGGCGCTCGGAGAGGCCTGGGCCGAGCGGAGGAGGGGGGGGGCGGGGGGGGCGGGCGGAAGGAGGGGCCGG
>CAYQPL010000231.1:744-3116 GCA_964419395.1 uncultured Phenylobacterium sp.
GCTCGGAGAGGCCTGGGCCGAACCCCCTCCGGCCCTCCGGGCCACCTCCCCCTGAAGAAGGGGGAGGATCTAGGCGACGCAGCTGTCGCTCAGAGGAACAAGATGCTCCCCCTCGCTGAGGCCCTTCAGGAAAGCGCGTTGCGGCAGGCCGCGGCCATGGCCAGCGGGCCCAGGGCGACGGCGGCCGCCGCATAGGCGCCCAGCAGGGCGAAGCCGGCGCTCCAGGGCAGGCCGCCGGCGAAGGCCGCCAGGGCCCCGCCGCCGAAGATCACCGGCGGGACGAACAGGGGCAGGACGATGACCGCCGTCAGCAGGCCGCCGCGCCGCGCGCCGAGGCTGAGCGCCGCCCCGACGCCGCCGGTGAAGGCGAAGGCCAGGCCGCCGAGGGCCGCGCAGGCCAGAACCAGCGGCGCCAGGCGGGGCTCGGCGCCGAGGGCGATGGCGGCGAGCGGCGCGGCGAGGGCGAGCGGCAGGCCCGTCGCCAGCCACTGGGCCAGGCACTTGACAGCGCAGACCAGCTCCAGCGGAACGGCCGAGAGGGTCAGCAGGTCCAGCGCGCCATCCTCGAAGTCCCGCTCGAACAGGCGGTCCAGCGACAGGAGCGCGGCCAGCGCCAGGGCCACCCAGGCCGCGCCGGGGGCGACGGCGGCCAGGCGCTCGGGCTCCGAACCCACGGCCAGCGGCAGCAGGGTGGCCACCCCGGCATAGAAGCCCACGGCCACCAGCGGCCCGCCGCCGCGGCCCCAGGCCAGCGCCGCCTCGCGGGCGAGCAGGACGGCGAGCCGGCTCATCGGCCGATCTCCACCGCCCGCGCCGGGATCGGCAGGGGATCGTGGACGGCCGCCAGGATCAGGCCGCCGCCGGCCAGGTGCTCGCCCATGATCTCGCCGAACCGCGCCCGCCACTCGGAATCGAGCGGGCTGAGCGGCTCGTCCAGCAGCCACAGGGGCCGGGGCGCGGCGAGCAGGCGGGCCAGGGCCAGGCGCCGCTTCTGCCCCGCCGACAGGCGCCGGACCTCCAGGTCGAGCAGGCGCGACAGCTCCAGCCGCTCGGAGGCGGCCTGGGCCGCGCCGTCCGCGCCGCCGGCGAAGCGGGTCCAGAAGGAAAGCTCGTCGCGGGCGGTGCGGCTGGTCTTCAGCCCGTCCAGGTGCCCCAGCAGGTGCATGTGCTCGCGCGCCTCGGCCGGATCGAGGCCGCCGAAGGCGATCTCGCCCGCATCCGGCGCGATCAGGCCGGCGACGGCGCGCAGCAGGCTCGTCTTGCCGGCGCCGTTGCGTCCGGTCAGGGCCACGGCCTCGCCCGGGTCTAACTTGAGAATAAGTCGCGAAAACAACTGGCGGCCGCCACGCGAGAGCGCCAGGGACTGGATCGAAACCTGGGCGATCACCCCGTCACCTTCCCGAACAACTGGCTCATGCGCAAAATGTCCCTGTCGCCGTCATGGACGAGCCTTTCGCGCGGGTCTATGACACCCGCGGCCGTCGCCACCCGAGGGGGCGTACGCGGCGCTGGGCTGGACGCTGTGGGTCCTTCCCGTTGAGCGCGCGATCCCGGGGGCGGTCGTTGGGCGGCCGTGAACAGAGAGAGGATCCTTTAGGATGGCGTCCATCGACAGCCTGAAGACCCGCCGCGAACTGACGGTGGGCGACAAGACCTACGTCTACTACAGCCTGACCGCTGCGGAAGACGCCGGACTTTCCGGAATTTCCAAGCTGCCCGTCTCGATGAAGGTTCTGCTGGAGAACCTGCTGCGCAACGAGGACGGCCTGTCGGTGGGCGAGGACGACCTGAAGGCCGTCGCCGCCTGGCTCGACAACCGCGGCGCCAAGGAGCACGAGATCAGCTTCCGCCCGGCCCGAGTGCTGATGCAGGACTTCACCGGCGTGCCGGCCGTGGTCGACCTGGCCGCCATGCGCGACGCCATGACCAAGCTCGGCGCCAACCCCGAGAAGATCAACCCGCTGAACCCCGTCGACCTGGTCATCGACCACTCGGTCATGGTCGACTATTTCGGCACGTCCAAGGCCTTCGGCGAGAACGTCGAGCGCGAGTACGAGCGCAACATCGAGCGCTACCGCTTCCTGCGCTGGGGCTCCTCGGCCTTCAACAACTTCCGCGTCGTGCCCCCCGGCACCGGCATCTGCCACCAGGTGAACCTGGAATACCTCGCCCAGACCGTCTGGACGAACGAGGTGGACGGCTCGACGGTCGCCTATCCGGACACCGTCGTCGGCACCGACTCCCACACCACCATGGTCAACGGCCTGTCGGTCCTGGGCTGGGGCGTCGGCGGCATCGAGGCCGAGGCGGCCATGCTCGGCCAGCCGATCCCGATGCTGATCCCCGAGGTCATCGGCTTCAAGCTGACCGGC
>CAYQPL010000232.1:0-331 GCA_964419395.1 uncultured Phenylobacterium sp.
CTGCTCGGCGTCCCCGGAGCGTCGGCCTATTATCTCGGCGGGGCGGTGGTCTACACCGGCAAGGCGCGGATGAGCCTGCTGGAGATCCCGCGCGAGGCGGTGGCGGGCATGCGCTCGGCCAGCGAGCCCTACGCCCTCCTGCTGGCGCGCACGGTGCGCGAGCGCTTCGGCGCCGACTGGGGGATCTCGGAGACGGGCGCGGCCGGTCCGACCGGCAACGGCTATGGCGATCCGGCCGGCCACACCTGCATCGCCCTGTCCGGCCCTGTCGAACTGGCGACCACGCTGCGCACCGGATCGGACGACCGCGAAGCGAACATGGCGGCCTTCG
>CAYQPL010000232.1:341-3112 GCA_964419395.1 uncultured Phenylobacterium sp.
GAGTAGCCAAGGGCACTTCCGGATGCGCTGTTTCCTGAAGGGAGAGCACACCTGGCACGGGAATATTTCGTCTTCCACCTTCAGCGTCTCGAACGCGCCCCTCGCGCCCTCGAGCTTCTCAAGCGCGCGACCGAAAAAGCCTAGAAGCTCCAGTTGACGCCGAAGCGGGTGACCAGCTCCTGGTCGTCCAGGCCGTTGGCGACGTCTTCGTTGGGAAACCACAGGTCGACCCCGCCGCTGAGGCTGAGCGACTCCACGGCGTCCGGAAACGGCGTCATCGACACCGCGACGCCGGTGCGGAAGAAGCCGTAGTCGGTCTTTCCGCCGCCGATCTCATCGTAATAGTGGTCGGAGAAGCCGGCGACCAAGGGGATGCTGACCGTCAGGTCCCGCTCAGGCGCCCCGATGCCGAAGCTGGGCGTGAGCGAGGGCTGGACGTAAAGCGCGTCCTTGCGGCCCGGGCGGTCCATCTCGTGCGCCAGCCGCAGGGCCGGGTTGAGGCTGAAGCCGCGCAGGGGCGCGCCCTCCCACTGGCCGGAGTCGTCGTAGCCGACGATCAGCTCCAGATCGCCGTAGTCGGCGAAGGAATCCGCCGGCGAATGGTAGTGGTAGTAGGTCAGGGCGCCGTTCCAGCGGTCGTGCAGCTGAACCGCCGCGCCGGCATAGAGATCGCCCTCGTACCAGCCGGGAAAATCGCCGTCGTTCGCCTGGCCCAGGCCCGGCGGCCCGTCCTGCAGGCTGGCCCAGGTCCCGAAGGTCAGGCTGGCGGCGGTCACCGGCCCGCCGGTGAGCTCCGGCAGGTCGATGCGGAGGTTGGCGTAGGGCTGCAGGCTAGGCTCTTCGGTGAAGGCCACCCCGCGGGAGATGTACTGGCTGACCGCGACGGCCCCCACGTCGAGGCCGAAGCGGCCGTCGTCCCGCGGCTTCGGATCGAGGATGGCGACCTCGGGCGGCCGCGCATCGCCGAGCGGGACGTCCGCCTCCTGGCCCAGCGCCGGACCCGCCGCGGCGGTCATCACGACCAGGGCGCCGCCGATGCTCTTCATATCGCTGCCTCCGTCTCCGTTGGGACAGCGGAGAGCGGATGGGGCGGCGATTGGCTCCAAAGGCGACGCTTGTCAGGCCGGGCGAGCGGTCGCCACGTAGCGGTCGACGACGCCTTCCAGAACGGTCAGGGGCATGGCGCCGTAGAGCAGGGTGGCGTCGTGGAAGGCGCGCACGTCGTAGCGCTCGCCCAGGGCCTCCCGGGCCTCCTCGCGCAGGCGCAGCCAGGTGAGCTTGCCGACCATGTAGCTGCAGGCCTGACCCGGCCAGACGCAGTAGCGTTCGATCTCCGTCGCCGCCGCCGAGGTGGGCGAGCCGTCGATGGCGGTCATGGTCTCGATGGCCTTCTCCCGGCTCCAGCGTTTGGCGTGCAGGCCGGTGTCGACCACCAGTCGCGCGGCGCGGAAGAGCGCCGCCTGCAGATAGCCGACCTCGCCGAGCGGGTTGTCCTCATAGACCCCCATCTCCTTGGCCAGTCCCTCGGCATACAGGGCCCAGCCCTCGCCATAGGCCGAGAAGAAGGTCGCCCGCCGGATCATCGGCAGGTCGGCCTCCTGCTGCAGGGCGAGCTGCATGTGGTGGCCGGGAACCGCCTCGTGATAGGCCAGCGTCGGCAGGGTCCAGGTCGGGTTTTCCTTCGAATCCCGCAGGTTGATCCAGAAGATGCCCGGCCGTGAACCGTCCAGCGTCGGCTGGTTGTAGTAGCCGCCCGGCGCGCCGGCCTCGATGAACTTCGGCACGCGGCGGACCTCCACCGGCGCCTTGGGCAGGGTCCCGAAATAGGCCGGCAGGCGCTTGGACATGGCCTCGACCATGCCGTTCAGCGAGGCGAGCAGCTCTTCCTTGCCGGCGTCGGTGTCGGGGAAGTGGTGCTTCGGGTCCTTGAACAGGGCGGCGATGCGTTCGCCCACGCTCCCTTGCGTATAGCCTTCCGCCTTCAGGATCACGTCGGCCCGCGCCGACAGTTCCCGCGCCTGTTCGAGGCCGAGCTGGTGGATCTCCTCGGCCGTGAGGTTGGTGGTCGTCGAGGCGCGCAGGGCGTGCTCGTAATAGGCCTCGCCCTCGGGCAGGCGCCAGACGCCGGCGTCGTGCACGGCCTTGGGCGCAAGCTCGGTCATCAGCGCGATCTGCCGGTCGAGGGCCGGGACGACCTTCTCCAGATAGATCTTCGAGGCCTGGGCGGCGTAGTCGCCGGCGATCCCCTTCTCGGCCGCCCGGGTGGCCACGCTGGTGACGAGCGGCGAGTCCGCCGGTTCGCCCTTTAGGCCGTTCATCTGGGTCAGCGCACGCTCGATGACGAAGTCGGGGGGTACGACGCCCAGCTCGACGTCGCGGCGGACCCGTTCGATTTCCTGGTCCATCACCGAGCCGAAGGCCTCCAGGCGGGCCAGGTAGGCGTCGGCGTCGGCCTTGGTCTCGATGGTGTGCTGAGAGCCGAGGAAGTCCGGAACCCACTGATAGGCGCCGTTCAGCTGGGACAGGACGTAGGGCTGGCCGGCCCCCTCCTCGCCGTAGACGAACCGCTTGTTGGCCGCGTCCGTGGTCTCCAGCGAGAAGAGGACGGCGTCGCGGTTGACCCGCGCCATGCCGGCGAGCTCGTCGCGCGGCACGGTCTGCAGCCGCGCCAGCTGGTCGGCGGTCTTGGCCCGGTCGCGGGCCAGCTCTTCCAGGGAGGCCGGGCTCAGCTGGCGCTTGGCCGCGGCGCGGGCGCCCTGGTCCAGGCCGAG
>CAYQPL010000233.1:0-3094 GCA_964419395.1 uncultured Phenylobacterium sp.
CCGCGGCCGCGGCGCGCGGCCGGCGAGCGCGCGAACCGCCTCGCGCGCGCGGGGGCCGGAGACCCGGATCACCGCCACCGCGGCGCGGCCGGGGGCCGTGGCCGCGGCGTAGATGGTGTCGCTCATTTGGGCCGGGCGCCGCCCATGGCGCCCTCGGCGGCCGCCGTCATCAGCTTGCGGAACTGCTCCTGGGCCCCCACGCCGAAGGCGGTCCAGGCCTTCATCAGCTCGTCGGGCGAAGCCATGGCCATGTTGGCCTCCATCCTCTTGGTCATCTCCGCCACCATCTTCTCATTCAGGCTGGTGACGTCGGGCAGGCCGAGGAAGGCGCGCGCCTCGGCGGGGGTGCAGTCGATCTCGACGGACATCTTCATGGGAAGCCTCCCTTGCGCGCCCAAGGCCTGAGGGCGCAGTGACGACAATGTTATGGTCCTGCGCTAGGGACGCAGGCTAGTAGCCCTGCGCCTTGTGGCGCATGCCTTGCGGCGATCTTTCGGAACGGGAGCATAGAATGGCCGGCGAAACCCTTCAGATCCAAACCCCCGACGGCGCCTTCTCGGCCTATGTGGCCAAGCCCGCCCAGACGCCGGCCCCGGCCATCGTGGTCATCCAGGAGATCTTCGGCGTCAACAAGGTGATGCGCGACATCTGCGACGACTACGCCGCCAAGGGCTACCTGGCGGTCTGCCCCGACCTCTTCTGGCGGATCGAGCCCGGCGTCGACATCACCGACCAGTCCGAGGCCGAGTGGAAGAAGGCGTTCGAGCTGATGAACGCCTTCGATCCCGACCAGGGCGTGCGCGACATCCGCGCGGTGATCGACACCGTCCGGGCGTCGGCCGACTGCAACGGCAAGGTGGGCGCGGTCGGCTTCTGCCTCGGCGGCCTGCTGGCCTTCACCACCGCCACCCGCACCGAGGCGGACGCCTGCGTCTCCTACTACGGGGTCGGGATCGAGCAGCGCACCGGCGAGGCCGAGCGCTTGGCCCATCCCCTGCTGATGCACATCGCCGAGGAGGACCAGTTCGTGCCCAAGCCGGCCCAGGCGCTGATCCTGGGCGCCCTGAAGAACCATCCCCAGATCGAGATCCACACCTATCCCGGCCGCGACCATGCCTTCGCCCGCAAGGGCGGCGAGCACTACCACGCCGCCGACGCCGAGCTCGCCCAGGCGCGGACCGACGCCTTCTTTAAGCAGCACCTGGGCTGACCGCCATGCGCGCCATCCGCATCGAAACCACCGGCGGACCCGAGGTGCTGAACCTGGTCGAGGTCGAGACGCCTCGGCCCGGGCCCGGCGAGATCCTGGTCCGCAACCAGGCCATCGGTCTCAACTTCATCGACACCTATCACCGCTCGGGCCTCTATCCGGTCAAGCTGCCCTCGGGCTGGGGCATGGAGGGCGCCGGGATCGTCGAGGCGGCGGGCGAGGGCGTGACGCGCTTCGCCGCCGGCGACCTGGCGGCCTATGCGTCCGGGCCCATCGGCGCCTATGCCGAGTTTCACGTGGTGAAGGCCGACCGGGCGGTGAAGCCGCCGGCCGGCGTCGGCGCCGATGTGGCGGCCGCGGCCCAGCTGAAGGGCATGGCCGCGGAATTCCTGCTGCGCCGCTGCTATCCGCTGAAGGCCGGCGAGACGATCCTCGTCCATGCGGCCGCCGGCGGCGTCGGCTCCATCCTCGTCCAGTGGGCCAAGGCGATCGGCGCCACGGTCATCGGCACGGCCGGCTCTGAGGAGAAGGCCGCCCGCGCCCGCGAACTGGGCGCCGATCACGTCATCCTCTATCGCGATGAGGACGTGGCCGCGAAGGTCCGCGAGATCACCGGCGGCGCCGGCGTGCCGGTGGCCTACGATTCCGTGGGCGCGGCGACCTTCGAAGGCACCCTGGCCAGTCTCGCGCGCCGCGGCCTCTTCGTCTCCTTCGGCAACGCCTCGGGCCCCGCGCCACCGGTGGAGCCTGGGCGGCTGTCGCGGATGGGATCGCTGTTCCTGACGCGGCCGACCCTGTTCGACTATGTGGCCACGGTGGAGGAGCTGGACGAAAGCGCCCGGGCCCTCTTCGACGTCATCGCCCAGGGACAGGTCCGCATCGATATCGGCCAGACCTTCCCGCTGGCCGAAGCCCGCCGTGCCCATGAAGCGCTTGAGGGCCGCGAGACGGTCGGCGCCTCGCTGCTCGTGCCCTAGCCGACCGGCGTGTTTCACGTGAAACGTCCCTAGGCCGCAGACCCCCTCAGGCGCGTCGCGCCAGTTCCCCCTGCAAGAGGGAGCATCTCCTCCAGAGAGCTGGCCAACGCTCCTGAACAGATCCTCCCCCTTCTTGAGGGGGAGGTGGCCCGGAGGGCCGGAGGGGGCTGGCGCGCCAGCGCTGGGCACGATGCCGAGCAGAATCCACCACAAAGAACACGAAGGGCACGAAGAGCGCTGAACCCTTCGTGCCCTTGTGGCCTTGGTAGTTGAACCTGGACCGGCGCCTGGGGCGCGATTGCGCCTCGCCGGAAACACCCAGCCGACACCCCCACCCCAACCCCTCCCCGCAAGGGGGAGGGGGCGTCAGGTGTTCATCGACTGGAAGAAGTCGTCGTTGTTCTTGGACTGGCGGAGCTTGTCGAGCAGGAACTCGATGGCGTCCTGGGCGCCCATGGGGTTGAGGATCCGGCGCAGGACATAGGTCTTCTGCAGCTGGTCGCGCGGCGTGATCAGCTCTTCCTTCCGGGTGCCGGACTTCAGCACGTCGATGGCCGGGAAGATGCGCTTGTCGGCCACCTTGCGGTCCAGGACGATTTCCGAGTTCCCGGTGCCCTTGAACTCTTCGAAGATGACTTCGTCCATGCGGCTGCCGGTGTCGATCAGGGCCGTGGCGATGATGGAGAGCGAACCGCCCTCCTCCACGTTCCGCGCGGCGCCGAAGAACCGCTTGGGCCGCTGCAGGGCGTTGGCGTCGACGCCGCCGGTCAGCACCTTGCCCGAGGACGGGACGACGGTGTTGTAGGCGCGGCCCAGGCGGGTGACGGAGTCCAGCAGGATGACCACGTCGCGCTTGTGCTCGACCAGGCGCTTGGCCTTCTCGATGACCATCTCGGCGACCTGGACG
>CAYQPL010000234.1:0-3094 GCA_964419395.1 uncultured Phenylobacterium sp.
CCTCTGGCCGCAACGCGGCGTGGATCTCCGCCGCGACGCCACCCGCCTCCGCCAGGCCCTGCACGAGGTCCTGCGCGTCCTGCCCTGAGGCCGTGCTATCCTGCGCCTCGACGCGTCCGTCAGAGGCGCGCGAGGAGAGGACGCCCATGCCGACCCAGGCCTTCGACGCCGACGCCCATGCCGCACGCATGGAGACTGACGGCTGCACGATCATCGAGGACTTCCTGGACGCGGCCCAGCTCGCCCGCGTCCGCCGCGCGCTGGCCCCGCATCTGCAGCAGCGCCACGGCCGCAATGCGTTCGAAGGCTTCCAGACCGAGCGCGTCTACACGCTGGTCGCCCGCGGCAAGGTGTTCGAGGAGATGACGGAAGATCCCCGCATCCTCGCCCTCCTCGACCGCTTCCTGCTCCCCGGCTACCTCCTGACCGCCAGCCAGGCCATCAATATTGAGCCGGGCGAGGCGGCCCAGTCCGTCCACTTCGACGACGCCTTCTACAACCTGCCGCGCCCGCGGCCCGCCGCCAGTCTCAGCGTCATCGTCGCCGTCGACGACTTCACCGAGACCAACGGCGCCACCGACATCCTGCCCGGCAGCCACACCTGGACCGACGCGCAGGTCGCCGCCTTCCAGGCCGACCCCGCCGAGCAGGCGCGCCGGCTGAAGCCCGCCCTCATGCCGGCGGGGGCGGCGCTGGTCTTCCAGGGCCACATGCTCCACCGCGGCGGCGCCAACCGCTCGGACGCCCCGCGCCTGGCGCTCACCAACCAGTACTGCCAGCCCTGGGGCCGCACCCAGGAGAACTTCTTCCTCGGCGTCCCGCGCGAGCTCGTCCGCGCCATGTCGCCCCGCCTGCAGGCCCTCCTCGGCTACAGCATCTGGCATCCCTTCATGGGCCATGTGACCGCCTCCCACCCGCTCAAGACGCTGGACGAGGCCTACCGGCCGCCCGTTCTGCAGGACCGCGTCGCCGATTGACGGCGATCTTCGACGCCGCGCTTGACCCTGCGCGGGAGAGGCGTATGGAAGGGGCATTTCGATAGTTCACAAACCTAACTAGATTCTTTTGATCATGCCCCTGGCCGACCTCGCCAAGGATCCTGTGGATCCCGACCTCCTGGCTGACGCCCTCCGCCCGGCGATACTTCGCGTGTCCCGGCGCCTGCGGCAGGAAGCGTCCAAGGCCGGATTATCGGCCCTCGACGTCCTGCTTCTGGTGGAGATCGGGCGTCAGCCGGGGGTCGGGGTCTGCGACCTCGCCGACGCCGAGAAGATGTCCCGGCCGGCCATGAGCGGCCACGTCAAGCGCCTGGAGGCCGCCGGCTGGATCAGCCGCATCAGCGACGCCAAGGATGGCCGCCGCTCCGGCCTCGCCATCACCGACGCCGGTCTTGCGGCCATCGCCGAGGCCCGCCGCCACCGCAACGACTGGCTCGCCGCCCGCCTGGCCCACCTGAGCCCCGAGCAGCGCGAGGCCCTGGCCGCCGCCGCCGCGCCGCTGCTGGCCCTCGTCGCCACGCCGGAGGCCGCCGGATGAGCGAGGTCTCCGCCACCAACAGCCCGCCCGAGATCGCGCCGGCCGAGCCCGCGGACGCCTCCACCGCCGCCACCCGCGGCTGGCTGGTGCCGGCCATCATCGGCTCGGCCCTGATGATGCAGACGCTGAACGCCACAGTGCTGTCCAACGCCCTGCCCACCATGGCCCGCGAGCTGGGCGAGGATCCGCTGCGGCTGAACCTCGCCATCACCATGTACCTGCTGGCCGCGGCGGTCTTCCTGCCGATCAGCGGCTGGGCGGCCGACAAGTTCGGCGCGCGGCGCATCTTCATGACCGCCATGGTGCTCTACGCCCTGTCCTCGGCCGCCTGCGGCTTCGCCCACTCGCTGACCGAACTGGTGGTCGCCCGCCTCTTCCAGGGGGCGGCCGGGGCCATGATGGCCCCCGTCGGCCGCCTCGTCCTGCTGCGCACCACGCCGAAAAACGAGCTTGTCGGCGCCATGTCGGTGCTGACCATGCCGGCCCTGCTGGGCCCGGTGATCGGCCCGCCGGTGGGCGGCTTCGTCGTCACCTTCTGGGACTGGCGCTGGATCTTCTTCATCAACCTGCCGATCGCCGCCATCGGCGTCCTGCTGGTCGCCCGCTTCGTGCCCAATGTGGCGGTCCAGAACGCCCCGCGCCTGGACGGACTGGGCATGATCCTCACCGGCTTCGGCCTGGCCGGCGTCATCTTCGGGTTCGAGAACCTCGGCCGGGACATCCTCCCCTTCCCCCTCGTCCTGGCCCTCTTCCTGGGCGGCTTCGCGGCGCTGGCCCTCTACGCCTGGCACGCCAGGCGCACGCCCCACGCCATCCTCGACCTGTCCCTCTTCCGGGTTCAGACCTTCCAGGCCTCGGTGGTCGGCGGCGCCTTCATGCGCATCGCCATGGGCGCCACGCCCTTCATGCTGGCCATGCTCTTCCAGGTCGGCTTCGGCATGACCGCCCTGCAGGCCGGTCTGCTCACCTTCGTCAGCGCCGCCGGCGCCCTGATCATGAAGACGACGGCTCCGCCCATACTGCGCCGCTTCGGCTTCCGGCAGGTGCTCGTGGTCAACGCCGTCGTCACCGGCCTCTTCTTCATGGCCTATGCGCTGTTCAAGCCGGCCACGCCCCACTGGCTGATCATGGTCGTCCTGCTGGCCGGCGGCTTCTTCCGCTCGCTCCAGTTCACCAGCCTCAACGGCCTGGCCTATGCCGATATCGAACAGGACCGCATGAGCCGCGCCTCGACCATGTCGGCCATGGCCCAGCAACTCGTCCAGTCCATCGGCATCGGCCTGGCGGCCATGCTGATCCACCTCTTCACCCAGCTCGCCGGCCAGGCGCAGCTGACGCCCGCCACCGTCTCGCCGGCCTTCCTGGTCATCGGGGCGATCACCTTCGTCTCCCTGCTCTTCTACGTCCGGCTGCCGGACGATGCGGGGGACGAAATGAACAGCCGCGGGCGCATGGGCCGCCCTTGACCTGGGAGTCTCCCGCCGGTCCCATGGCCGTAGACGACGGGAGACGCCGATGAAGACCCTGCCCAGCTTCGCCGCCGCCAGCGCGCTGGCTC
>CAYQPL010000235.1:0-3046 GCA_964419395.1 uncultured Phenylobacterium sp.
CGGCGAAGGCGAGGCCCCGCGCCCGCCGCCACCAGGCCGGCCGCAGCACGTGCGGCGCGATGGCCCGGGCCTGATCGCGCGCCGCGCCGGCCATCATGCCGTCTCCAGCCCGATCAGCCGGTGCCGGACGGCCTCGGAGACGAGGTCGATCACGAAGATCATGCCGATGATGATCATCAGGATGGCCAGGTAGGTGTCGAACTCGGTGTAGGTGAGGGCCCGCTGCAGCTCGAGGCCGATGCCGCCCGCTCCGACGATGCCGAGGGCCGCGGCCCCGGCCAGGTTTCCTTCCAGCCGGATCAGCGCATAGGAGGCGTAGTTGGGCAGGACCTGGGGCAGGACGCCGTAGCGGATCTTCTTCAAAGGCCCGGCGCCGCTGGCGGTCAGGGCCTCGAGCTGGCGCGGATCGATCTCCTCATTGATCTCGGCGAACAGCTTGCCGAGCCCGCCGAGGGTGGAGATGGTCAGGGTGAGCACGCCCGCCAGGGGGCCCACCCCGAAGGCGGCGACGAGGATCAGGGCCATGATCAGGTCCGGCAGGGTCCGGATCGCCTCCAGCGCTCGGCGCACGAGGAAGCGCACGGGGGCGAAGGGCATGAGGTTCTGGGCGGCCAGGAACGAGACCAGAAGCGCCAGCACGGCCCCGAACCCCGTCGCCAGGATCGCCATCTCCACCGTCTGCCACGCCGCGCGCAGCCACAGCGGCAGGGCGTAGAACCAGGAGGCCAGCGAGCCCTGCGTCGCTCGCCCCTCGAACAGGGCCTCGCCGCGGAGGTTCGGGACCATGCGGTCGAGGAAGTCCGCCATGCGGCCGAGCGGGTCGCCGCCCAGGTCCGAGCCGAAGAACTGGCTGCGCTGGAAGGAGACCAGCAGCACGACCGAGAAGAGGGCCAGGCCGACGCCGGCCTCCAGCCGCTGGCGCCGCAGCATCCGGCGCCGTTCGGCCTCGAAGGCGGCGACGGGCGAGAAGGCGCCCGCCTCTTGCGCGGCGCTCATCCGACGGCGGGTCCCTGAAGGGTCAGGGCCCGGGCCTCGGTCGGCTCGAACGCCTCGGCGTCCTCCATCGGCTCGGCATAGTCGACGGCGTAGGCGAAGGCCTGGGGCGCCTCCAGGTGCAGGGCGATGTGGATGCCGATCAGACGGAACCGGCGTTCGGCGGGCATGTCGAGCGGCACGATCAGCGCCCGCTCGGCCACGGGGCGCTGGCTCCAGACCACGCGCAGATCGCCGCAGAGATCCTCGTCCAGGGAATCGCCCCGGCAGCGGCGCTGCCAGGCGCCGGCGTGCAGGGCCAGGGCGTCGGCGCGGCCGGCGCGCAGCGCCGCGGCGGCCTCTTCATAGCCCCGCTCGCGCAGCTGACCGGCGAAGAAGCCGTCTTCGGCTCCGTAGTCGCCCAGGGCGTGCAGCGTCAGCTCGGTCACCAGGTCCGAACGGCCGTCCATGGCCAGCGTCGCGCCGCGAAGCGCCGCCAGCCCCTGCGGCGCCGCCTCGCCGCGGACGGCGACCACCACCGGAATCCGGTTGGGGGCTTCGCGCCGGCGCACCGTCAGGATGGCGCGGGTCGTCTCCGCGACCGGGCCGAAGGCGTCCGAACCGACCGCGGCCAGGTCGGCGCGGCCCTCCGCCACCGCCTGGGCGGCGGCGGCCTCGTCGGCGAAGGGACAGCGCTGGACCGGCGCCTGCAGCCGCCCGGCGAGATGCGCGTAGTAGGCCTGCTCGTCCGCCGGGGCGTTCTGAGGTAGGGGCGCGCAGGTCCCGCCGGCCGGATCGACGACGGCGATGCGCAGCGGCGCGGCCACGGGATCGGACGCCGCCAGCAGCAGGACGGCGCCCAGGGCGAGGACAAGTCCCCCCATGGGGTGGGGGATGGGGCGCATCATTGGCGTTCCCCGCTGCGTCGCGCGGCGATGTCCTCGGCCCGCAGCTTTATGATGTCGGAGAAGACCCCGCGGTCGACGGCGGCGTAGGCCGCGCCGTCCGGCTGGCCGATGTCGCGCCACAGCTCGGGATCGTCGTAGGCCACGGCGGCCATGGCGCCGCGCACGATGTCGATGAAGGGCTGCGGGCGGTCGGTGCGGACGACCACGGGCGAGTTCGGGATCGGACCGGCCGACCAGACGATGCGGAAGTCGTCGAGATCGACGAGGCCGCGGCGGGCCATGGTGTAGTGGGCGCCGGTGGTGAATCCGGACCGGGGCGTGCCGCCGCCGGCCTGGATGATGACGGCGTCGAACTGCCCGTTCTCCAGGGCCATCACCGCCTGGGTGTGGCCGCCGGCGAAGCTCGACTTGCCGAAGAAGGCATCCGGATCGATCCCCTGCCCGCGCATGGCCGAGCGCGGGAAGAGATAGCCGGAGGTCGAGTTGAAATCGACATAGCCCAGCGTCTTGCCGCGCAGGTCCTGGATCGAGCGATAGGGGCTTTCGGCGCGGACCAGCAGGGCCGAATAGTAGCCCATCTCGCCCTCGGCCTGGCGTATGGCCAGGATGGGCGCGGCCAGCTCGCCGATCTGGGCGTCCACATTGGCGTAGCTGCCGCCGCCCATGGTGGCGAGGTCCACCTGACCGCTGGAGAGAGCCTGGATCGTGCCGTTGTAGTCCGCCGACTCATAGAGCTTCACGGGCAGGCCGGTCGCGGCGGCGAGATAGGTCTTATAGGCGCTGAGGCGGCGGGTGATCATCGGGTCGTCCTCCGACCCGCGCACCGCCATGCGCACGTCCTTCATCTGACCGCGCCAGTCGCCCTCGGCGACCTTCGCCTCGCCCCCGCAGCCGGCGAGCGCCAGGCCCGCCATCGCCAGGATCGCGCCGGTGAGCCGCATGCCTCGCCTCTACGCCTGGAACCTCCGCCGGACGTGTTCGCCCGGCTCCAGGCGGTTTCGCACCCCGACGTGTCGCCGGCGTGACACGGCCGGGCCGGCGGGGCCAATCGTCCGGCGGGTTGTCGAGGCGCCGCGGCGCGGCGGCGCAGTTTTCGTCCGTCGACGGATGATGGGCGCGCGGAAAGCTCAGCCGGACCACGCCGCCCTCGCCCTGGGGGAATTCCA
>CAYQPL010000236.1:0-3038 GCA_964419395.1 uncultured Phenylobacterium sp.
ATACGACCCGCCTCGCCCGCAGCCGGGCCTTGGCCCGCGGCCCTGAAATCTTGACCTGATCCATCCACAGGCGCATAAGCGCCCCCTTCCGGCGCAACCTCGGTCAGCGCCCTCCACCGTCACGCCCCCCATCACCATATGGGACGAGGACGGCGAGGCCCCCCCGTCGACGTGATCGTCCACGGGGGTCGATCGCGTTTGGGCCCCTGGGTTCCCGGCTCGCCGGGAGCCCCGGAAACGGAAAATCGAGCCGGCGCGGCCCTGTCGCGCCATGGGAGCACTGATGTTCGACGCACTTTCAGAGCGGCTGTCCGGGGTATTCGACCGTCTGTCGGGCCACGGCGTGCTGTCCGAGAAGGATATCGACGAGGCGCTGCGCGAGGTCCGCATCGCCCTTCTCGAGGCCGACGTGGCCCTGCCCGTCGTGCGCGAATTCATCGCCAAGGCCAAGGAACGGGCCACCGGCGAGGAGGTGCTGCGCTCGGTCCGTCCCACCGACCAGGTCATCAAGATCACCTATGACGGCCTTGTCGAGATGCTGGGCGGCGAGGAGGTCGAGGGGCTCGCCCTCTCGCGCAATCCGCCCACCATCATGATGATGGCCGGCCTGCAGGGCTCGGGTAAGACGACCACCGCCGGCCGTCTGGCCTATCGTCTGGGCCGCGAGCGCAAGAAGGTGCTGCTCGCCTCGCTGGACACCCGCCGGCCCGCGGCCATGGAGCAGCTGGCGACGCTCGCCCAGCAGGCGCAGGTCGACAGCCTGCCCATCGTGGCCGGCCAGTCGGCGCCCGACATCGCCCGCCGCGCGCTCTCTGCGGCCAGGCTGCAGGGCTACGACGTCCTGATCCTCGACACCGCCGGCCGCACCACGCTGGACGAGGCCATGATGGCCGAGGCGGCCGAGATCGCGAAGATCGCCACGCCGCACGAGACCCTGCTGGTGGCCGACGCGCTCACCGGCCAGGACGCCGTGCGCACGGCCAAGGCCTTCCACGAGCGCCTGCCGCTGACCGGCCTGGTGCTGACGCGGGCCGACGGCGACGGCCGCGGCGGCGCGGCGCTCTCCATGCGCGCCGTCACCGGCCTGCCGATCAAGTTCCTCGGCGTGTCGGAGAAGATCGACGGCCTCGACGCCTTCGACGCCCGCCGCGTGGCCGGCCGGATTCTCGGCCAGGGCGACGTGGTGGCGCTGGTCGAAAAGGCCGCCCAGGACTTCGACCAGGCCAAGGCCGAGGCCATGGCCAAGAAGCTGGCCAAGGGCCAGTTCGACCTCGACATGATGGCCGAGCAGTTCGCCCAGATGAAGAAGATGGGCGGCATGGAGGGTCTGATGAGCTTCCTGCCGGGCGTCCAGAAGATCAAGAAGCAGATGGCCGAGGCGAACGTCTCGGACAAGACGCTCGACCGCCAGGCCGCGATCATCTCGTCGATGACCAAGGCCGAGCGCAAGAAGCCCGACATCCTGCAGGCCTCGCGCAAGCGCCGCATCGCCAAGGGCGCCGGCGTCGAGGTGGCCGACGTCAACCGGCTGCTCAAGCAGCACCGCCAGATGGCCGACGCCTTCAAGATGATGAGCCGCGACGGCGGCAAGGGCTTCGCCAGGATGGCCGGCATGCTGCCCGGCGGCGGCGGGGCCGACATGGCCCGGCTGAAGGCCATGGGCGGGGGCAAGGCGCCCATGCCCTCCCAGGCCGAGATCGAGGAGGCCCAGGCCAAGCTGGCCGGCCTCGGCGGCCCGAGTTTCGGAAGTGCCAATCCCGGAAGCGGGGGCGGCGCGCCCAAGCTTCCCGGCCTCGGCGGCGGATCCCTGCCGCCCGGCTTCAATCCCTTCAAGAAATCCTAGAGCCTACAAGGACATCCCATGCTCAAGATCCGTCTCGCCCGTGGCGGCGCCAAGAAGCGCCCCTATTACCACATCGTGGTCGCCGACAGCCGCTCGCCCCGCGACGGCCGCTTCATCGAGAAGGTCGGCGCCTACAATCCGCTGCTGAAGAAGGACGACCCGACCCGCGTCACGCTGAAGGTCGAGCGCATCCAGGAGTGGATCAAGAAGGGCGCCCAGCCCACCGACCGCGTCGCCCGCTTCCTGTCGCAGGAAGGCCTGGTGAAGTGGGAGCACGGCAACAACCCCAACAAGGCCGAGCCGGGCCGCAAGGCCAAGGAACGCGCCGAGGAGCGCGCCCAGCGCGAAGCCGACCGCGCCGAGGCTGAGGCCGCCGCGGCCGCCGCTCCGGCCGAAGAGACCGCCGCCGAAGAGGCTCCGGCCGCCGAGGCCGCGCCGGAAGCTGCGGCTGAGCCCGCCGCCGAGGAAGCCGCTCAGGAGCCGGCCGCCGAGGCCGCTGACGACGCGACCGCCAAGGAAGGCTAAAGGCCTTCGATCGCAGATGATCGCCGCGCGTCGGGGCCTGAAGCTCCGGCGCGCGGTTTTTCGTTTCAGGTCCCTATCGGGGAGCTTCCATGAGCGAACGGCTGATCCAGGTGGC
Organism: uncultured Phenylobacterium sp.; assembly: GCA_964419395.1. Taxonomy (GTDB): domain Bacteria; phylum Pseudomonadota; class Alphaproteobacteria; order Caulobacterales; family Caulobacteraceae; genus Phenylobacterium. The sequence continues at coordinate 2,484 of CAYQPL010000236.1, forward strand.
CCGCGTGGCCGGCGCCTTCGGGGTGCGCGGCGAGATCCGCATCACGACCTTCACCGAAGACCCCATGGCCCTGGCGGTCTACAAGACCCTGCTCGATGAGGCGGGTCAGCCGGCTCTCACCCTCTCGGGCGCCCGGCCCGTGAAGGGCGGCGTGATCGCGCGCGCCAAGGAAGTCGCCACCCGCGAGGAAGCCGAGGCCCTGCGCGGCCTGCGCCTGTTCATCACCCGCGATAGTCTCCCCCCGCCGGAGGCGGACGAGTTCTATCTCGCCGACCTCATCGGGCTTTCGGTGGAGACGGCCGAGGGCGAAGCGCTGGGCAAGGTGAAGTCGGTCCACGACTTCGGCGCCGGCGATCTCCTGGAGATCCAGCCGCCGGCCGGCGCCACCTGGTGGCTGCCCTTCACGCGGGAGAACGTCCCCGAGGTGAAGATCGCCGAGGGTCGGCTCGTCGCCGTGCGGCCTGAGGAGACGGAGTAGGGGCGCTCGCCGCTTCTCCGCGGCGTCATGCTCGGGCTCGTTGTTCAGCCCGGGGAGATAGCAGACACCTGTTCGGA
>CAYQPL010000237.1:0-3001 GCA_964419395.1 uncultured Phenylobacterium sp.
CCCGCGCTACTTCGTCGCGCAGAGCGACTGAGGCGGCCTCAGGCCGGCTTCAGCGGCAGGGCCAGTCGGATGCTCAGCTCCTTGAGCTGCCGCTCCTCCACCTCCGACGGCGCATTCATCATCAGGTCCTGACCCTGCTGGTTCAGCGGGAAGGCGATGATTTCACGAATGGCCGTCTCGCCGGCCAGCAGCATGACGATGCGATCGATGCCGGGCGCGAGACCCCCGTGGGGCGGCGCCCCATAGCGGAAGGCGCTGGCCAGGCCGCCGAACTGCTCCTCGACCACCGAGGCGTCGTAGCCGGCGATCTCGAAGGCCTTGAGCATGATGTCGGAACGGTGGTTCCGGATGGCGCCGGAACAAAGCTCGTAGCCGTTGCAGACGATGTCGTACTGGTAGGCCAGGATATCCAGCGGATCCTTGGTCTCCAGCGCCTCCATCTCGCCCTGCGGCATGGAGAAGGGATTGTGCGAGAAGTCGACGTGGTTCGTCTCCTCGTTCATCTCGAACATCGGGAAGTCGACGATCCAGACGAATTCGAAACGGTCCTCGTCCACCAGCTTCAGGTCCGTGCCGACCTTGGTCCGGGCGAGGCCGGCGAACTTGTAGAAGACCTTCGGGTCGCCGGCGACGAAGAAGGCCGCGTCGCCCTGGCCAAGGCCGAGCGAAGTCATCAGGGCGTCGGTCTTCTCGGCGCCCAGGTTCTTGGCGATGGGGCCGCCCCAAGGGCCCTTGTCCTCGCTCCAGAAGATGAAGCCCAGGCCCGGCTGCCCCTCGTCCTGCGCCCAGGAGTTCATGCGGTCGCAGAAGGCGCGGCTGCCGCCCTTGGGCGCGGGAATCGCCCAGACGGCGTTCTTGGCGTCCTCCAGGATGCGGGCGAACAGACCGAAGCCGCCGCCGCGGAAGTGGTCGGACACCGCCTGCATCTGGATCGGGTTGCGCAGGTCCGGCTTGTCGGAGCCGTACTTGGCGATGGCCTCGCGATAGGGGATGCGCGGGAACGGATAGGGCGTCACCGGCTTGCCGTTGGCGAACTCCTCGAAGACGCCGTGCATCACCGGCTCGATGGCGGCGAAGACGTCCTCCTGGGTGACGAAGCTCATCTCCACGTCGAGCTGGTAGAATTCCAGGCTGCGGTCGGCGCGCAGGTCCTCGTCGCGGAAGCAGGGGGCGATCTGGAAGTAGCGGTCGAAGCCCGCGACCATCAGCAGCTGCTTGAACTGCTGCGGGGCCTGGGGCAGCGCGTAGAACTTGCCCGGATGGACCCGCGATGGCACCAGGAAGTCGCGCGCGCCTTCCGGCGAGGACGCCGTCAGGATCGGCGTCTGAAACTCGTTGAAGCCCTGCTCGGTCATGCGCCGGCGGATCGAGGCGATCACCTGGCTGCGCAGCAGGATGTTCCGGTGCAGGGTCTCGCGACGAAGGTCGAGATACCGGTGCTTGAGGCGGATCTCCTCGGGATATTCCGGCTCGCCGAAGACCGGCAGGGGCAGCTCGGCGGCCTCGGAGAGAACCTCGACGCCCGCGGCCTTCACCTCGATCTCGCCGGTGGGCAGGTTCGGGTTCACCGTCTCGGGCGTGCGGGCGACGACCTCGCCGTCCACGCAGATCACGCTTTCGGCGCGCAGGCGCGCGACGGTGGCGAAGCCCGGCGTCTCCGGCGCGAAGACCAGCTGGGTCAGGCCGTAATTGTCGCGCAGGTCCACGAAGACAAGGCCGCCGTGGTCGCGCTTGCGGTGGATCCAGCCGGAAAGGCGGACGGTCTTGCCCGTGTCGGAAGCGCGAAGCTGGCCGCAGGTGTGGGTGCGGTAAGGGTGCATGAGGAGTCGCAGAAAAGGCTAGGAAATCGAGGCGCGGAAGGGCGCATGCGCTGCCTGCCTTGTCAAGGCGGCGAGCCGGTGCGCGCCGGCTCGCCCTGCCCTCACTTGGCCGGGTCGACCAGCGCCTGATAGACGAGCGTCCGCGTCAGGGTCCCCAGGTCGGGCCCGCCGGTGCCGCCGAAACGCTGGATCATGCCGACGAAGACGACGTCGTTCGCAGGGTCGGCCCAGAACCAGGTGCCGGCCGCTCCGCCCCAGCTCATCGTTCCCTGGCCTTCCAGGCTGCCGGCCTTGCGAGGATCCTTCATGACCATGACGTCGAGGCCGAAGCCGACGGCGTCGTTGAAGCGCAGGCCGACCGATCCGTTGGACGAGACGGTCGCGGTCCGGGGGATCATGTCCGTCCCCATCATCTCCACGCTGGCCGGCGACAGGATGCGCACGCCGCCCAGCTCGCCGCCGTTGACCAGCATCTGGGCGAAGCGCGCATAGTCGCTGGCGGTGGAGACCAGGCCGCCGCCGCCCGATTCGAAGGGCGGCGGCCTGGTGAAGTCCTGGGCCGGCGCGCCGAACAGCTCGCGCGCCTCGACGATCTTTCCGGTCTTGGGATCGCCCACATAGACGGCGGCCAGGCGGCCTGCCTCGCCCGCCCGAACGTGGAAGCCGGTGTCCTTCATGCCGAGCGGACCGAAGATGCGCGACTGGAAGAATTCGCCCAGGGTCTGGCCGGACAGCTTCTCGACGATATGGCCCTGGATATCGACGGCGATCGAATAGCTCCAGTCCGTGCCCGGCTGGAACATCAGCGGAATGGTCGCGGTCCGGTCCACCATCTCCTGGGTCGAGCTCGCGCCCAGGACCCGCCGCGCCTGGAACATGCGGTCGATGGGATTGTCGTCGCGCAGCCCATAGCCGAACCCGGCGGTATGGCTCATCAGCTCGCGCATGGTCGGTTCGCGGGCGACGGGAACGAGGACCGGCTCGCCGTCCGCGTCGACCCCGTCCATGACCTTCAGCCCCTTCAGCTCCGGCACATACAGGCTGACCGGATCGTCGAGGCGCCAGCGGCCCTCCTCGAAGAGGATCATCATGGCCACGCCGGTGATCGGCTTGGTCATCGATTAGATGCGGGAGATGGCGTCCTTCTCCAGCGGACGCTGGGCGGCGAGATCGGCCTGGCC
>CAYQPL010000238.1:0-3000 GCA_964419395.1 uncultured Phenylobacterium sp.
CCGGGATCTCGCCTTGCAGCACCAGCGGCGTCACCGGCCCGACGGCGCGGCCGGCCAGCCGTCCGCGGCCCGGGACACCGGCCAGGGCGCGGTTCATCCAGCCGCTGACGCCCAGGTCGGCGGCGCCGGTCTCCAGCTGGTCCTGGGCTTCGAAATGGGAGCGGATGCGCTCGGGCATGGCGATCGCCGGCGCGATGCGGGCGTCGCCCGCCTGGGCGAGGCGGTGGACGGTCTTCAGCGCGGGGTGCAGGCCGAAATCGCCGTCGAGGCGCAGCGCCGCCTCGGTGATGGCCAGCTGGCGGCGCATGGCCTCGTGGTCCGGATCGCCGAGGGGCGGGGCGATGGACAGGCCGTCGGCGGCGCCGCGGCAGATGATCAGGATGAAGCGCCTGCGGGCCTCGGCGGCGCCGGCGTCGGCGGCGAAGAAGGTCGTGCTGGCCCCGATCGCCAGGCCGGCGGCCAGCAGCGTGCGGCGGGAGGGGGCGGCGCCGGAAGGGGAGCGGGTCATCGCCGTTGGAACTCCGGGCTCATGAGGAGGAGGGCGAAGGCCTCGCCGCGGGATTCGGCCCGCCCTATGGCCGTGGCCGTAGCCTCGCCCAGGCGCGGGCCGAGCGCCGCCTGCGCCAGGACCTGCGGATCGCGTCCGCCGATCGCGCGCGGGGCGAAGGCCTCGGTCCAGATCAGCCGCTTGATCAGGCCGTCCGGCGTGGCCCAGCCTGCGGCGGTGTCCGCCCAGCCCTCCGGCGAGGGCGGCGAGAAGGGCTTCTGGCCCATGGCGGTCAGCAGGGCCAGCTGCTTGGGTTCGGCGGGCGCCGCGTCCGCCGCCCGCCAGGCCGAAACCATGAACTCGTAGGGCGTCTTGAACTTGGCCGGCTCCGGGTCCCAGGCCTCGGGCGCGGTCGCCAGGGCGCGCGCCACCTCGGCCAGATCGCCGTCGGTGTCGCGCCAGGTCCGTTCCAGCCGCTCGACCAGGGCCGGCGGCGGGTCGTCGGCCACGAAGTGCCGCGCGATCTTGTGCGACACGAAGGCCGCCGTCTGCGGCTTGGCCGCCAGGTCGGCGAGAATGGCCTGGGCCTGGGCGCGGCCGGCCTGCGGGTATTCGACGCCCATCACGCGGCGCGGGCCCGGCTCGTGCGCCGCCCGGCGATAGAGGGGGCGGCCCGGCGCCCGCGCATCGGTCAGCCGCTCGAAGCTGACGCCGGTCAGCGCCTTGGCGAACTCGGTGACGTCGGCCTGGCTGTAGCCGGCCCGGGCGCCGACCGTGTGCAGCTCCATGATCTCGCGCGCCAGGTTCTCGTTCAGGCCGAGCCGGCGCCGCCCGCCTTGCGCCAGGGGGCTGTTCGGCCCCACCGACTGGGCCTGGTCGAGATAGGAGAGCATGGCCGGATGGGTCTCGGCGGCCCACAGAAGGTCGGCGAAGCGGCCGAAGACGTGCGGTCGCAGCGCCTCGGCGTCGTAGGGACCCGCCAGGGCGGCAGTGACGATGCTGTTGGCCGAGACCGTGAAGTGGTTGGTCCAGAACAGCGCCCAGCGCTCCCGGAAGCCGGCCGGCGTGGTGGCGCCGTGCCGGGCCAAGGCGAGGAAGTCGCCCGCCGCGGCCGTACGGATGGCCTTGGCGAGCTCCGCCTTGCGGTCGCTGGCCGCCTCGGCCGGGGCGCCCCCGTCCTCGGTCTTGATCTTCACGAAGGTCGAACGGCTGTCGAAGAAGGTCTTCAGCTGGTCGGCGCGGCGGGCCGTCAGCCCCTCGGCGGCAAAGGCCGGCTCGGCCCCCTCGGGGCGGATCTGGTCGAGCAGATAGCCCTGCGGGTCGGTGCGGGCGGCGGCGATCTCGCCGGGCCGCGCGCCGAGGCCGAAACGCGTGGCCGCCAGGGCGGCCTGGAGATCACGGTCGGGCGGGGCCATTCGCCGCCTCCTTGCGCGTGAGAGCCGGAACCCCCATTCCACGGACATCCGCGACGGAATCCGTCGCAGGAAAAGGAGTCGATTTTGAGACGTGGATTTCAAGAGCCCGTGGAGAAGCCCCGGCGCTTCTACGCGACTGTGGAGGTGGCCGAGGCGGAGTCCGGCTTCGCCGTCCTGCTCGACCAGCGCCAGGTGCGCGCGCCGGGCGGACGCCAGCTCGTCCTGCCGACCCGGGCCCTGGCCGAGATGGTGGCGCAGGAGTGGGCCGAGCAGGGCGAGGAACTGGAGGTGGCCGACATGCACGCCACGCGGCTGGCCAACACCGCCATCGAGTCGGTGCCCAAGGCCCGCGAGGCGACGGCGCAGTCGGTCGCCGACTATGCCGGGTCGGACCTGCTCTGCTACTTCGCCGAGGAGCCGCAGGGCCTGGTCGAGCGGCAGAACGCCCATTGGGGCCCGATGATCGACCGCGCCGAGCGCGAGATCGCGCTGGTCTTCGCCCGCGCCGCCGGCATCGTCCACCGGGCGCAGCCGGAAGAGACGCTGCAGAAGATCAGGACGCTCGCCCTTGAGCTGGACGACTTCCGCCTGGCCGGCCTGGCCTTCGGCTCGGCCCTGTTCGGCTCGGCCATACTGTCGCTCGCCCTGCAGCGGGGCTGGATCGACGGCCGGCAGGCGCTGGAGCTCTCGCGGCTCGATGAGTCCTATCAGGAGGAGAAGTGGGGCGTCGACGCCGAGGCGGCCGAACGCACGGCCCGGCTCCTGGTCGAAGCCCGGATGCTGGAGGGCTGGTTCAAGGCGCTCGGTGCGGCCTGAATAGGCAGCCGCGCCTGCCCCGGCGTCCCCACCTTCGCGGACGTGGAGAAGGCGCTCGCCAGCTCGTCCGCCGAGGCCTGGGTCTGCGCCACGCCGTGCGCATCGCACGCGCCGGTGTGCAAGGCGCTGCTGGCCGCGGGGCGGACGGTGCTGGTGGAGTCGCCCCTCGCCGACGAGCTCGCGGCAGCGGAGTCGCTGGAGATGTACGTCGACACGGGCGCGGGCGGCGCGGGGCAGGGCCGGCTGATGGTGGGCCACGCCGGCATCTTCGAGCCGCGCTTC
>CAYQPL010000239.1:0-2175 GCA_964419395.1 uncultured Phenylobacterium sp.
ATGCCATGGCTCCTTTTGAAGCCTTGATTCAAGCCAGCGGCCTGCACTCATGCCCATTTGAGTACGCGCCCTAGCCGGGCGCGCGCCTGGGGCTGCGACGCGACGAGCGCTTGACCGGCCGGCCGGCGCGCGGCTCATGGCGCCATGATTTCCGTGATCGTCCCGACCCGCGAGTCCGGTGAGGCTCTCGCCGGCCTGCTGGCCAGCCTCGTCCCCGCCGCGGTCGACGGCCTGGTGCGGGAGGTGGTGATCGCCGACGCCGGCTCCACCGATTCGACGGCCGCGCTCTGCGAGGACGCCGGGGCGACCCTGATCTACGGCTCCATCGCGGCCGCCGTGGCCGTGGCCCGCGGCGACTGGCTGCTGATCGCCGCGCCGGAAATGCGCCTGCCTCCGCGCTGGATCGAGACCCTTGCCGATCACGTGGCCCGGGCGCGGGAGCCGGCGCTTCTCCTGCCGCCGCTGCGGTCCGGTTGGCTGGCGTCACGGAAGCGCGCCAGCGAGGCGGCCCTGCTCGTGCGGACGACGACCTTCCACGGCGCGCCGGGGGATCTGGCGGCCCTGCGTCGCCGGTTCGGCCGCGGCGCGGTCCGGCTGGACTAGAACGTCATCCGGCCGTCGAAATCGAGGCGGGCGTCGATGATGCGCGCGCCAGTGGCCGCCGCGTCCAGGGTGGCGCAGGCCTCGCCGAAATGCTCGCGATAGGCCCAGTAGGCGGCGATCACCTTCTCGACATAGTTGCGGGTCTCGACCGAGGGTAGACACTCGATGACCAGCAGGCTGTCGGCGGTCTCGCCCACCATGGCGCGGGTCTTCTGCAGCGTGCCGGGACCGCCGTTGTAGGCCGCGACCACCTGCAGCAGGTCGTAGCCGACGCCGCGCTCCATCAGCCAGGTCAGATAGTCCTGCCCGACGCGCAGGTTGAAGGCCGGATCGAAGAGCGGGCTCATGTCGCTCTTCAGCTTGTCGTCGCCGGCCGCCCGCGCCGCCGCGTCGGGCATCAACTGCATCAGGCCCACGGCGCCGGCCGGTGAGACGGCGGCCGGGTTGAAGCGGCTCTCCTGGTTCACGATCGCATAGACCAGCGCCTTGTCGATCGTGAAGCCCCACTTCGGTTCCAGGGCCGGCGTCGGATAGGCGAAGGCGGCCCGCACGCCGCGCGCCGAGCGCGTGTCGGCCTGGGAGGTGAGGGGGGCGTTGAGCGCCAGGGCCAGCGTGGTCCAGCGGGCGCGCTCGATTTCGTTGCGCGCGAGCATCAGACCGGCGCGCAGCTCGAGCCCCGCCTCCAGGGCCAGTCCGACCTGGCTCAGCGCCGCCGCGCGATGGGCGCGCGCGTCGCTCTTGGCGAAGCGCAGGATGTCGACGCCGCCGCCCGTGCTGGCGGCCGGCTGGTAGAAGGCCGAGCGGCGGTTCGCCTGGGACAGGCGCATCGGCGCCTCTTCGGCCGTCAGCGCCAGCCGGCGCTCGGCGATCTTGCCGTAGAAGGTGTCCGGGTGCTGCGAGGCGACCCGCAGGTGCGCCACGGCGCGAGCGGCGTCCTCCGCCTGGCCCGCGGCGCGCGCCGCCCAGAAGCCGCCGGCCGCGCGCAGCCAGGGGCCTTCCGCCTCGTCGCGGGCGACGGCGCTGAAGAAGCCCTCGGCCTCCTCGTAGCGGCCGAGGCGGTAGGCCGACAGCCCGGCGATCCAGCGCTCGCCGGAATCGGCGGCCAGCGCGAAGGCCCGGTCCACATCGCCGCCATAGAAGGCTTCGCGGGCCGAGCGGCCCTTGTCGGAGTTCAGCCGTCCGCCGACCCGCTGCGCCGCCGTCTCGACCCGCCCCCAGTCGAGGCCGGTGCCCCCCGGCGCCCGCGGCGCCGGCGCGCCGGCGGGCCGGCGGCGCAGGGCGAGCGCGTGGACCCGCTCGGCGCCGGGCAGATCGGCATAGGCGGCCAGCCAGTCGCGCAGCTCCTCATAGGCGGAGGTGTGGGCGGTGGGATGCATCAGCTGGCGGAAGGCCACGTGCCCGGCGAGGGAACGATCCTTCAGCTCGCTCATTTGCATCTGGGCGTCGATGAAGTCGCCCCGGTCGACGGCGGCGAAGATCGCCTTGTAGCGCGCGACGTCCCAGGGCGAGAGAACCTGGACGGCGGCCCAGGCGCGCCCGCCCGCGCCCATCAGGGCCGCGGGCGACGCAGGG
>CAYQPL010000239.1:2185-2627 GCA_964419395.1 uncultured Phenylobacterium sp.
AATCGGAAAAGCTGCCGTCGCGTCGAAGTCGTCATCCGACCTTCCACGAACCTCGGCGCGCGCCGCCGCTCGTGGCCCCCTTTTCGATGCTGATCCCAGGTCTAGTGGGGCCGCTCCGGCCGATCAAGCCTCTGCACCAAAGACAGGATGTCGCTCCACGCCTTCTTCTTCGCCGCCGGCTGGCGCAGCAGGAAGGCGGGGTGGAGTGTCGGCATGGCGGGCAGTTCGAGCCGTTCGTCGGCCGAGCGCCACTCGAACCACCGGCCCCGCATGGACAGGATACCCTCCTCCCGACGCAGCATGGCCTTGGCCGACGCGCCCCCGAGCAGCAGCAGCATCCGGGGCTGATCCAGCTCGATCGCCCGCGCCACGAAGGGCGCGCAGGCGGCCTGCTCGGCCGGCGTCGGCGTGCGGTTGCCCGGCGGGCGCCAGAAGACGGTGT
>CAYQPL010000239.1:2637-2941 GCA_964419395.1 uncultured Phenylobacterium sp.
GCCGCTTCGCGCTCCTCACGGCGGGCGCGGGGAGCCTCTTCTCGGACTACCGCTGCCTCGCCGGCTTCACCTACGCGCTCCTGGTCTACGCGGGCGTCCTCCTCGGCGCCGGGGCCTTCGCCGACGATCATCACCGGCGCCTCGGGGGCGCCGCGGCTGAAGACGGCCTGACGGGCCGCGCCCTCGAAGCGGATGGGGCAGCCCTCATAGGCCTCGATGGCCGCCTTGAGGGCGGCGAGATCGGTCGCCTGGGCGGCCAGCCGGCGGGCGTGTGGGACAAGACGACGATGCTCCAGCAAATCCG
>CAYQPL010000240.1:0-2128 GCA_964419395.1 uncultured Phenylobacterium sp.
GCCCGAAGACGCCGCGCGGCTCGAACGCGAGATCCGCATGGACTGGGAGAAATCGGGCTCTCCGGCGATGGACCTGCTGCTCAAGCGCGGCAAGGACGCGCTCGAGGCGGGCGAGCTGGAGCTTGCCATCGGTCATCTCTCGGCCCTGACCACCCATGCGCCCGATTTCGCGGAGGGCTGGCACGCCCGTGCCATGGCCTTCTACCAGGAAGAGGAATTCGGCCTCGCGCTCCACGACCTCGCCGCCGCAGGCGCAGACGAGCAGCGCGGCCATGAGGGTCGCCTGCCATCGGATCATTCGTCCTCCCCCGCTCGCCGGGGCTCCGCCTCCGACGGCGGCGCCCCAAGTGCAATGGAACCTTCACAGGCCGCTGCGGTTCCGCAGCGGATGAGGATCGCGGGGCGAAAGTTGGGACTGGTCGGCCTGGCGAGCCTCGCCGCGGGCCTGCTGGCGGCCGCCTGCCAGGCGCCGCCGGCCGACACTGAGGATCCGTTCACCGCGACGGGGCAGTTGATCGCCCTCAGCGGCGGGGAGGCGGGGCCGCGCAACGCCTGCTTCACCTGCCACGGCCTGCGGGGCGAAGGCGACGCCCTTGGGACGCCGCGCCTCGCCGGGCTCTCGTCCGGCTATCTGGTCAAGCAGCTTCAGGACTATGCCGACGGCCGGCGGCCGGACCCGACCATGCACGCCGTCGCCAGGCGCCTGAGCCCGGAGCAGCGCCAGTCGGTCGCCGCCTGGTACGCGGCCCTGCCCATGCCCCCGCCTGACGAGACCCGGGCCACAGCGTCGCCGGCCGTCGTGCGTCTCTATCATCAGGGCGACCCCGCCCGCGGCCTGACCGCCTGCGCAAGCTGCCACGGCGCGGCGGGGGAGGGGCGCGGCCCGGCCAATCCGCCGCTCGCCGGCCAGCCGCCCGCCTATCTGGCCGAACAGCTGCGCCTGTGGCGCGAGGGGAAGCGCAAGAACAGCCCGCGCCACGTCATGCTGACCATCGGCCAGGCTCTGAGCGAAGCCGAGATCGTCGCTCTCGCCGACTATGCCGCGGACCTGCCCGGCGCCGAACCGGCCCCCTCGGCCCGCTGAGCGTCTTCCCCGCCCCTCGAACTCTCGCGCTCGACCACCCTCCGTACGGCTACGTAAGTTGCAAATGCTAATGCATCGCAATAATAGCAGGCGGTCGGCCCACGGGGCCGCCCAGACCAACCCAGGGGGGCGTTTTGCCTGTTCGCATTTCTTTCGTCGCCGGCCTCATGGCCACCTGTGTCGTTCCGGCCATGGCCCAGGCCCAGTCGTCGCCGGCCACGGTGAGCGAACTCGTCGTCACCGCCACCGGCCAGACGGCCGCCACCTCCAGCACCAAGACCGACACGCCGCTGATCGAAACGCCGCAGTCGATCTCCGTCATCACCCGCGAGGAGATGGACGTCCGCGCCGTCCACACCGTGGCCGACGCTCTGGCCTATTCGGCCGGCGTCCAGGCGGAGGCCTCTGGCATCGACAGCCGCGTGGACGAGGTGAGCGTGCGGGGCTTCGGCGCCGGCGGCTTCTCCAGCAACAACAATTTCGTCGACGGCCTGCGCCTGCCCTCGGGCGGCCAGTGGACGCGGCCCTCCTTCGATCCCTTCGGCCTGCAGCAGATCGAGGTGCTGAAGGGGCCCTCCAGCGTGCTCTACGGACAGGTCGCGCCCGGCGGGATCGTCAACCTGGTCAGCAAGCGGCCGAAGTTCTTCGCCGAGGGTGAGGTGATGGTTCAGGCGGCCGGCTACACCGATCTCGGTCGCTGGCAATATCAGGCCGCGGGCGACTATGGCGCGCCCATCGGCGAGGACGGCCGCCTGGCCTATCGGATCGTCGGCCTCTATCGGGACGGCGAAACCCAGATCGACGAGACGGAGAACAGCCGCCTCTACCTCTCGCCCAGCCTGACCTGGAACCTCGGCGCGCGGACCAGCGTCACTGTCCTGGGCCAGTACCAGAAGGACGAGGGCGGCTCGACCTTCCAGTTCCTGCCCGCGACCGGCTCCCTCTATCCCAGCAACGGGCGGCGGATCGAGTTGGACGCCTATCTCGGCGAGCCCGACTGGAACGTCTTCGACCGTGAGCAGTACCTCGCCGCCGCCTTCCTGG
>CAYQPL010000240.1:2138-2563 GCA_964419395.1 uncultured Phenylobacterium sp.
TCCTGGAGCACGAGTTCACGCCGAACCTGAAGCTGCGCAACAACCTGCGCTACACGCACATCGACAGCCTCTACCGCGTGACGGTGCTGGCCGGCGACACCGTCACCGCCTGCGGCAGCCTCGCCGGCTGCATCCCCGGCCAGACGATCCGCCGCCGCGCCGTGCAGGGCGTCGGCGAGACCGACGGCTGGGCGACGGACACCCAGCTGGAAGGCAAGTTCGTCACCGGGGCGCTGCAGCACACGGTCCTGGGCGGGTTCGACTACTTCCACACCGAGTGGGAGCACTATCGTGACCTGGTCAACGGCGCGCTCGTCCTGCCGCTGCTCGACTTCTACAACCCCGTTGCGCGCGGCTCGTCCGACTACGCCGCCAATATGAGCCCGCAGATCTACACCGAGACGGTGAGCAAGCAGGCCGGCGTG
>CAYQPL010000240.1:2573-2807 GCA_964419395.1 uncultured Phenylobacterium sp.
GGCCGAGGACGAGGCCTTCGATCCCATCAACGGCGTGACGACGCTCACCGAGGCCGATGACTTCACCTGGCGCGCCGGGGTGGTCTACCTGTTCGACAACGGTCTCGCGCCCTATGCCAGCTATTCGGAGTCCTTCCAGCCCTCCACCGGGACCTATTACGACGGCCGCCCCTTCGACCCGACCACCGGCCAGCAGTATGAGGCGGGCCTGCGCTACCAGCCGCCGGGCTCGAA
>CAYQPL010000241.1:0-2448 GCA_964419395.1 uncultured Phenylobacterium sp.
CGGCCGCGGCCAGCGCGAGCTGATCATCGGCGACCGCCAGACCGGCAAGACCGCCGTGGCCGTCGACACCATCCTGAACCAGAAGGCGGTCAACGCCACGGGCGACGAGAGCCAGAAGCTCTACTGCATCTATGTGGCCGTCGGTCAGAAGCGCTCGACCGTCGCCCAGATCGTGAAGACGCTCGAGGAGCGCGGCGCGCTCGACTACACCATCGTCGTCGCCGCCACGGCGTCGGAGCCGGCCCCGCTGCAGTTCCTGGCGCCCTTCGCCGGCTGCGCCATGGGCGAGTGGTTCCGCGACAACGGCATGCACGCCGTCATCATCTATGACGACCTGTCCAAGCAGGCCGTGGCCTACCGCCAGATGTCGCTGCTGCTGCGCCGCCCGCCGGGCCGCGAAGCCTATCCGGGCGACGTCTTCTATCTGCACTCCCGCCTGCTGGAGCGCGCGGCCAAGCTGAACGAGGACAACGGTTCCGGCTCGCTGACCGCCCTGCCGATCATCGAGACCCAGGCCAACGACGTGTCGGCCTACATCCCGACCAACGTGATCTCGATCACCGACGGCCAGATCTTCCTCGAGACCGACCTGTTCTTCCAGGGCATCCGCCCGGCCGTGAACGTCGGCATCAGCGTCAGCCGCGTGGGCTCCTCGGCCCAGATCAAGGCGATGAAGACCGCCTCCGGCCCGATCAAGGGCGAGCTGGCCCAGTACCGGGAGATGGCCGCCTTCGCCAAGTTCGGCTCCGACCTCGACGCGACCACCCAGCGCATGCTGGCCCGCGGCGAACGCCTGACCGAGCTCCTGAAGCAGCCCCAGTACGCGCCGCTGCAGGTCGAAGAGCAGGTGGCGGTGATCTATGCCGGCACCCGCGGCTATATCGACGCCATCGCCGTGGCCGATGTGGGCCGGTTCGAGAGCGAGCTGCTGAGCTATCTGCACGGCAAGCATCAGGGCCTGCTCGACGCCATCCGCACCAAGAAGGCGCTGGACGGCGATGTCGAGGCCGAGCTGAAGAGCGCGCTGGACGCCTTCACCAAGACCTTCGCCTAAGGCCGAGCCGGGAACCCGAAGGGATGGCCAGCCTCAAGGAAATGCGCAATCGGATCGGAAGCGTGAAGGCCACGCAGAAGATCACGAAAGCGATGCAGATGGTCGCGGCGGCCAAGCTCCGCCGCGCCCAGGACGCCGCCCAGAGCGCGCGGCCCTACGCCGAACGCATGGCCTCGGTCATCGCCAACCTGGCCCGGGGCGTGTCGGGCGAGGGCGCGCCGCGCCTGCTGGCCGGGACGGGCCGCGACGACCGCCACCTGCTGGTGGTCGCCACCTCCGACCGGGGCCTGGCGGGCGGCTTCAACTCCTCCATCGTGCGCGCCGCGCGCGAGCGGATCGCCAGCCTGACGGCGGCGGGCAAGGACGTGAAGCTGATCGTCGTCGGCCGCAAGGCCCGCGATCAGCTGCGCCGCCTGCACGGCGGCAAGATCGTCGCGACCTTCGAGGCGGGGACCAACCCGTCCATGGACGTCGCCCAGGCGGTGGCCGACAAGGTCACCGAGCTGTTCGACGCCGGCGAGGCCGACGTGGTCAGCCTGGTCTACAGCCGCTTCAAGTCGGTGGTCAGCCAGGTGCCGAGCGTGCGCCAGCTGATCCCCGCCGAGGTCTCGGACGAGGCGGCGCCCATCGACCTGAAGGGCGCGGTCTACGAGTACGAGCCGTCGGAAGAGGGCATCCTCGAGACGCTCCTGCCGCGCAACCTGACCGTCCAGCTCTTCTCGGCCATGCTCGAGAACCCGGCCGGCTTCTACGCCGCCCAGATGAGCGCGATGGACAATGCGACCCGCAACGCCGGCGACATGATCGCCAGCCTCACCCTGCAGTACAACCGCACCCGCCAGGCGCAGATCACCAAGGAGCTGATCGAGATCATCTCCGGCGCCGAGGCGCTCTAGAGCAAGAGACAGAAACCCATGGCTACGACCCCGAAGGCTCCCGCCAAGAAGCCGGCCGCTGCGGCGGCTGACGCCGCGGCTCCGGCCAAGACCACCGCGCGCAAGCCGGCGGCCCGCAAGTCCACGGCCGTCCCGGCCGCCGGCGCGGCGTCCGCCCAGGTGTCCGGCGGCGTGGCCAAGGGCCGCATCGCCCAGATCATCGGCGCCGTCGTCGACGTGGAGTTCGACGGCCACCTGCCGGCCATCCTGAACGCGCTCGAGACCACCAACACCGACCAGCGGACGGGCGCCCCCTTCCGCCTGGTGCTGGAAGTCGCCCAGCACCTGGGCGAGAACACCGTGCGCGCCATCGCCATGGACACCACCGAGGGCCTGACCCGCGGCCAGGAAGTGGTCGACACCGGCGCCGGCATCACCGTTCCGGTGGGCCCGGCCACGCTCGGCCGCATCATGAACGTCATCGGCGAGCCGATCGACGAGGCCGGCCCGATCGCCGCG
>CAYQPL010000241.1:2458-2795 GCA_964419395.1 uncultured Phenylobacterium sp.
CTCCGAGCAGTCGACCTCGGCCGAAGTGCTCGTCACCGGCATCAAGGTCATCGACCTGCTCTGCCCCTACACCAAGGGCGGCAAGATCGGCCTGTTCGGCGGCGCCGGCGTGGGCAAGACCGTGACCATGCAGGAGCTCATCAACAACATCGCCAAGGCCTATGGCGGCTACTCCGTGCTGGCCGGCGTGGGTGAGCGGACCCGCGAGGGCAACGACCTCTATCACGAGATGATCGAGTCCGGCGTGAACCAGCCCGGCGGCGGCGGCGACAGCCGTTGCGCCCTGGTCTACGGCCAGATGAACGAGCCCCCCGGCGCCCGCGCCCGGGTCGCCCTG
>CAYQPL010000242.1:0-2774 GCA_964419395.1 uncultured Phenylobacterium sp.
GGGCTTTGAAGGAATGGGGCGACGCCAACCTCGGCCTGTATGGCAAGCCCAGAGGCCACGATCCTCGCGACGGGCGTTCAGACCGATCTGCGGCCCCGTCCGAGGTCGAGGCTGATCTGGCCGGCTGAGGCCAGTTGGCCCGGGCGAACGTCTGCGCCCGGAGCGCGGACCGATGCCCGAGCGGGGCGAACGGCCGCCCTCCGCAATCCGAGCAATCTCACCATCCCCGCCCTATATCCCCGGCATGATCCCGCTCTCCGTTCTCGATCTTTCGCCCGTCGTGCAGGGCGGCAGCCCTGGTCAATCGCTGCGTGACAGCCGCAGTCTCGCCCGTGCGGCCGAGCGGCTGGGATTTGCGCGCTACTGGATGGCCGAGCATCACAACATGACCGGCATCGCCAGCGCCGCGACCGCCGTCGCCCTGGCCTATGTGGGGGAAGGGACCTCGACCATCCGGCTGGGAGCCGGCGGGGTCATGCTGCCCAACCATGCGCCGCTGATTATCGCCGAGCAGTTCGGCACACTGGAGGCGCTTTATCCCGGCCGGATCGACCTGGGCGTCGGCCGGGCCCCGGGGACCGACCAGATCACCGCCCGGGCCCTGCGCCGCAACCTGGCGGGCAGCGTCGATCAGTTCCCGCAGGACGTGATGGAGCTGATGGCCCTGCTGGACGATCCGCAGCCGAACCAGGCGGTGCGCGCCGTGCCGGGCGCCGGATCCAAGGTGCCGGTGTGGGTGCTGGGCTCCAGCCTCTATGGCGCACAGCTGGCCGCGGCGCTGGGCCTGCCCTACGCCTTCGCCTCGCACTTCGCGCCGGCCATGATGGACCAGGCCGCGCAGATCTATCGCCAGCAGTTCAATCCCGCGCGGCCGGGCGACCAGCCGCGCCTGATGCTGGCGCTCAACCTCGTCGCGGCCGAGACCGACGCCGAGGCGAAGTATCTGTTCACCTCGCTGCAGCAGGCCTTCGTCAACCTGCACCGGGGTCAGCCCGGCCCCCTGCCGCCGCCGATCGAGGACGCAGACGGCGTGTTGGCGGGCACGGTCGCGCCGGGCTCGCCGCTGTCCAAGGCGGTGGTCGGCGGTCCGGAGACGGTGCGCGCCGGGCTCGAACGGTTCGTGGCCGAGCATCGCCCCGACGAGATCATCGTCACCGCCCAGATCTTCGACCAGGCCAAGCGCATCCGCTCGCTGGAGATCGCCAGCGCCGCCCGCGACGCCCTGGCCGCGGCGGCCTGAGCCGCCGGGCCTCAAGCGTGCGTCAGTCGACGATGGACGAGTAGATCAGGCTCTTCAGCTGGCCGCGGAAGTTGAAGGTGCCCGAGGGCATCAGCTGCGTCATGAAGACCAGCGTCAGGTCCTCCTTCGGGTCGACCCAGAAGATGGTCGAGGCCGCGCCGCCCCAGTAGTAGTCGCCGACGCCCAGGGAACCGGTCTCCACCTGGCCCATGGTCGAGGCGAAACCGAGGCCGAAGCCGACGCCTTCGTTGGAGGTCTCGGAGAAGGCGCCGATGGCGAGCTGCGTCAGGTCGCGTCCGCCCGGCAGGTGGTTCATGTGCATCATCTCGAGCGTGCGGGGCCCGAGGATGCGGTGGCCGTCCAGCTCCCCGCCGCGGCGCAGCATGTCCACGAAGCGGCCGTAGTCGGCGACGGTGCCGGTCAGGCCGCCGCCCCCGGACTTGAAGCCGGGCTCGCGCGTGAAGTCGCTGTCGGCCGGATCGTCGATCAGCTTCAGCTTCTTGTCCGGACCGCGCTGATAGTTGGCGCAGAAGCGGTCCACCTTGTCCGGCGCCACATGGAAGGCCGTGTCGACCATGCCCAGCGGCTCGAAGATCTCTTCCTGCAGAAACTGGGCGAAGGGCTTGCCGGAGATGATCTCCACCAGCGCGCCGCAAATGTCGGTCGAGAGCGAATACATCCAGCGCGTGCCCGGCTGGTAGAGGAGGGGCACCTGGCTGAGCTTGTCCATGAAC
This sequence comes from uncultured Phenylobacterium sp., assembly GCA_964419395.1. GTDB lineage: Bacteria > Pseudomonadota > Alphaproteobacteria > Caulobacterales > Caulobacteraceae > Phenylobacterium. The sequence continues at coordinate 1,975 of CAYQPL010000242.1, forward strand.
TCGTGCATGGAGTCCGCGCCGCCGACCGAGCGCACCTTCAGACCGCGATAGATCTTGTCCACCGGATGCTGCAGGCCCACGCCCGGAAGGCCGCCGCCATAGGTGAAGCCGCCGGTGTGGGTCAGCACGTCGCGGAAGGTGACCGGCCGGTTCGGCGCCTCGGTCTGCATGTCGTCGCCCTCGCCCGAGACCCAGACGCGGTGGTTGCGCCAGGAGGGGACGAAGCGGCTGACCGGATCGTTCAGCTGAAAATAGCCGCGCTCGTACAGCATCATGAGCGCCACCGAGGTGATCGGCTTGGTCATGGAATAGATGCGGAAGATGGCGTCGTCCCGCATCGACTTGCCCCGCTCCAGGTCCATGGAGCCGAAGGCCTTCTGGTAGGCGACGTGGCCGTGGCGGGCCACCTGGATCTGGCAGCCGGCGATCTTCTGCGGGCCGATGTAGTTGCGTTCCAGATGGTCGGCGATGCGCTCCAGACGGCCAGCGTCCAGGCCCGTCCATTGTGATTGGGCGTCCATGCGAAAAATCCTCCCGTAAACCGCGGTGCTTGTAATTGCCGCCATCATGATCTGCGACGCGGCGGCGGCCAAGCCGGTCCTGTCCGCGCCTCGGCCCTGCTAGGTTCGCGCCGACAAGGAAGGGACGAAGCATGACGGATCTGAAGGTTCTCGGCGCGGAGGTTGGCGAGCAACTGAAGGCGCGCGGTGAGAAGGTGGCTGTGGCCGAAAGCTCGTCGGGCGGCCTGCTCTCGGCGCTGGATAGCCCGGGAAGCGGCGGGCCGGCAGTGCCGCTGACCG
>CAYQPL010000243.1:0-2763 GCA_964419395.1 uncultured Phenylobacterium sp.
CCACCGGCCGCATGGTGGTTACCAGCACGCCGTCGGCGCGGCGGAAGGTGATGACGCCGTCCTGCGGCCCCGCCGCGGGCAGGGGCTGGCCGCTCACCGGCGCCGGCGGCCCGCCGGCCAGGCCCGTATGATCGGTCTGGGCTTGCGGCCGGCCGCCCATCAGCGGCGGCGGCGGGGGCTCGGCATAGTAGTCGGCGGTCTGGGTCTCGGGGCCCTGCGGCGCGCTGCCGCCGGCCAGGGCCAGCAGGGCCGCGCCGGCCGCCAGGCCGAACGTGCGGGTGGTCCAGGTCGCCATAAGAAGTCCCCCGCTTCCCAAGTCGTTCACACCGGCCCCTGACTCCGGCCGGTGAAGGTTAATCAAGAGATCACGACGCAGGCGTGAAATCAAAGTGCGGAATCGGCCTGCGTGAACGCCTTTCGCCTCAGGGGCGAGGACGCGCGGCCTCATAGAGGGCGATCGCCGCGGCGGCGGACACGTTGAGGCTCTCGAATCCCCCGGGCATGGGAATCCTCGCCAGCACGTCGCAATGCTCGGCCACCAGCCGGCGCAGGCCGGCGCCCTCCGAGCCCATCACCACCACGGTGGGCGAGCCGTCGAGGGCCCCCTCCAGCGTCGCCTCGGCCGAGCCGTCGAGGCCGAGCGCCCGCCAGCCGAGGTCGGCCAGCCGGTCGAGGGCCCGCGAAAGATTGACCACCCGCGCGACCGGTATCTTGTCCGCCGCGCCGACGGCGGCCTTGGCGAGCGCGCCGGTGAGCTGGGGGGCGTTGCGGTCCTGCAGGATCACGCCGGCGCAGCCGAAGGCGGCGGCCGAGCGGAGGATGGCGCCGACATTCTGCGGGTCGGTGACCTGATCGAGCATGACGAGCACCGCGCCCGGGCGCGGCTCGAAGTCTTCGAGCGCCACGTCCGGAAGATCGACTGGCCTCAGGGCGACCCCCTGATGGACCGCACCGGGCAGCAGCTGGTTCAGGCGGGGGGCCTCGATCGTCTCGATCCGGAAGGCGGCGCCGAATCGCGCCTTGAGTTCGGCGGCCCGGTCCGGCGTGGCGATCAACCGTTCGGGACGGCCCCGACGCGGGTTCTCCAGGGCCGCGACGACGGCGTGCCAGCCCCAGATCCAGCCGCCCGGCGCGGCTTCGGCCCGCTTCTGCGGGGCGCTGGGAGCGCCCTGACGACGAGGTTTGCGGGGCGCGTTGCGTTCCCGGATCGACGACACTATAAGACGCCCTCCATTTTGAGGCCGGGACAGGTCTCCGCCCGTTCCGGGGTGTTGGCGCCGCTCATAACAGAGGGCGCAACCTCGGGCGGAGGGAATTTGTTCAGGCGCTCAGAAAGGCACCGAGCGCGCGGGGGAATGTCCCGAGTGGCAAAGGGGGCGGACTGTAAATCCGCTGGCGTCAGCCTTCGTAGGTTCGAGTCCTACTTCCCCCACCACGCCTCGGTTCACAAAGGAGTATTGCGGCGCCCCCGCATCCTTCGGCGGGTATAGCACAATGGTAGTGCAGCAGCCTTCCAAGCTGAGGATGCGGGTTCGATTCCCGCTACCCGCTCCAACATCCAGACACACCTTACGAGCGCCCCGTGGCGCCTCGCCGGCAGGATCCTGATGGCTAAAGAGAAGTTCGAACGTAACAAGCCGCACTGCAACATCGGCACGATTGGTCACGTTGACCATGGTAAGACGACGCTGACGGCGGCGATCACGATGACGCTGGCGAAGACGGGCGGCGCGACGGCGAAGAAGTACGACGAGATCGACGCGGCTCCGGAAGAGAAGGCGCGTGGGATCACGATCAACACGGCGCACGTGGAGTACGAGACGGAGAAGCGTCACTACGCGCACGTCGACTGCCCCGGCCACGCCGACTATGTGAAGAACATGATCACGGGCGCGGCGCAGATGGACGGCGCCATCCTGGTGTGCTCGGCCGCTGACGGCCCGATGCCGCAGACCCGCGAGCACATCCTGCTGTCGCGTCAGGTCGGCGTTCCGGCGCTGGTGGTGTTCCTGAACAAGGTCGACATGGTCGACGACGAGGAACTGCTGGAGCTGGTCGAGATGGAAGTGCGCGAGCTCCTGAGCTCGTACCAGTTCCCGGGCGACGACATCCCGATCACCAAGGGCTCGGCCCTGGCCGCGGTCGAAGGCCGTGACCCCAAGATCGGCGAGGAAGCCATCCTCGAGCTGATGAAGACGGTCGACGAATACATCCCGCAGCCGGAGCGTCCGGTTGACCTGCCGTTCCTGATGCCGGTGGAAGACGTGTTCTCGATCTCGGGCCGCGGCACCGTGGTCACGGGCCGTGTCGAGAAGGGCATCGTCAAGGTCGGCGAGGAAGTCGAGATCGTCGGCATCCGTCCGGTCCAGAAGACGACCTGCACGGGCGTGGAAATGTTCCGCAAGCTGCTGGACCAGGGCCAGGCGGGCGACAACGTCGGCGTGCTGCTGCGCGGCACCAAGCGTGAGGACGTCGAGCGCGGCCAGGTGCTGTGCAAGCCGGGCTCGATCACCCCGCACACCAAGTTCGTGGCCGAGGCCTATATCCTGACCAAGGAAGAGGGCGGCCGCCACACCCCGTTCTTCACCAACTACCGCCCGCAGTTCTACTTCCGGACGACGGACGTGACCGGCATCGTGCACCTGAAGGAAGGTGTGGAGATGATCATGCCCGGCGACAACGCCGAGCTGAACGTCGAGCTGATCACCCCGATCGCCATGGACCAGGGCCTGCGCTTCGCCATCCGCGAAGGCGGCCGCACCG
>CAYQPL010000244.1:0-2708 GCA_964419395.1 uncultured Phenylobacterium sp.
GGCCGGCCGGCGCCCGGGGTCGGGCTCCGGCTCGCAGGAGTCGACGCCGCCCAGGGCCTCGTCGGCGCAGAGCCGCTCGCCCTGACGATCGAGGGCGATGGCGGCGAGGGCGGCGGCGGGCACCGACACGGGCGCGCCGGCGGCCCCGTCAGCGCGCGGCTCCGTCAGCCCCTCGATCGAGGCGAACACCCGATCGACCTCCGTCCCCCTCCGGCCGGCGGCCGCTGGCGCCTCGTTCACCCCTGATCGCACGGCCCCGGCCACGCCTCCGCACACGTCCCGCCGCCATCGGGCCCGGGAAGGGGGGCTCGGTCAACCGGCCCGGCGAGGGAACCCGCGGCTCGGTCCTGGACGTTTGCCTGCCATGGGCCCGCTCCTCCTGCACTGCGCCGGCTTTCTCCTCCTGGCCCTGGCGGCCTGGGATGTCTTCGTGACGACGCTGACCCTGCGCGGCGGCGGCCCGGTCAGCAGCTGGGCCGCACGCCGCATCTGGAGCGGCCTGCTCGCCCTCCACCGCAGGCGGCCCCGTCACCGCCTGCTCAGCTTCGGCGGCGGCCTCGTCCTGGCCGGCGTGCTCGCCGTCTGGGTGCTGATGCTGATGGGCGGCTGGGGGCTGGTCTTCGCCGGCGCGCCGCAGGCGGTGGTGAACGCCACGACCAACGCCCCGGCCGACCTTGCGGCGCGTCTCTACTATGCCGGCTTCAACCTCTTCACCCTGGGCCTTGGGGACTACAAGCCGTCGGGCGTCTGGGGCCAGCTCCTGACCGTCGCGGCCTCGGGCAGCGGTCTCCTGGCCATCACGCTGGCGGTCACCTATCTGGCGCCGGTGCTGTCGGGGGCGGTGTCGCGCCAGGCTCTGGCCGGCGAGATCAGCCTGCTGGGCTGTTCGCCGCGGCAGATCGTCGAAGGCGCCCGGCGCCAGGGGCTGGAGGCCTTCAGCGGCCGCCTCGACGGCTTCGCCGGGGCGATCCTGAAGAGCGCCGAGCAGCACCTGGCCTATCCGATCCTGCACGACTTCCACGCCCGCCATCCGCGCCTGGCGCTGTCGCTGCGGCTGGCGGCGCTCTATGACGCCCTGCTCGTCCTGCGGACCACGACGGACGACCCGCCGCCCGCCCTCCCGGCGCTCTCGCAGGCGATCGAGCTCTACATTTCCCGCGTGCGCCACGACGTCATGCCCGCCGGCGCCGCCGATCCGCCGTCGGCGCCGCACGTGTCGGATCCTCCGTCGCCACAGGCGCAGCTCGAGGCGGCGCTGGACGCGGCGGCCGAGACCCGTGGCTTCCTGCGCCGGCTGGTGGAGCACGACGGCTGGACCTGGGCCGACGTGGCGGCAAAGCCCTAGTCGAGCCCCTCGACCTCGGTCTCCAGCCGGATGGATTCGCCGCGCAGCACCTTCTGCACCGGGCTCCAGGCGTGACGGTGGATGTCGCAGGGCCCCAGCCGCTCGAGGGCGTCGATATGGACCGGCGCGCCATAGCCCTTGTGGCCGGCGAAGCCGTAGCCGGGATAGAGGCCGTCCATCTCCACCATCAGCCGGTCGCGGGCGACCTTGGCGAGAATCGAGGCCGCGGCGATGGACAGCGACTTGCCGTCGCCGCCGACCACCGTCTTCACGTCGCAGGGCAGCTTGAACGGATAGTTGCCATCGACCAGGGCGAAGACCGGGGTGATCGCCAGGGCCTCGATGGCCCGGCACATGGCCAGCCCCGTGGCGTGGAGGATGTTCAGCTCGGCGATGTCGGCGACCGAGGCGAAACCGACGCCCCAGGCGATGGCGCTCTCCTGGATTTCGATCTCCAGCGCCTCGCGCGCCTTGGCCGTGAGCTTCTTCGAATCGTTCAGGCCCGGCGGCACGCGCTCGGGGTCGAGGATCACCGCGGCGGCCGAAACCGGTCCGGCCCACGGCCCGCGGCCGGCCTCGTCGACGCCGCAGACCGGCGCGGGACAGGCGCGCTCCAGCATCAGGTCGGGAACGACGGGCAGGGTCTTGGCGGCGGTCTTGCGGGCCATCAGGCGCTCATAGCCGCGACTTCCGGATGACGGAAGCAGCAGGTGAGGTGGTCGTTGACCATGCCGACGGCTTGCATGAAGGCGTAGACGATCACCGGGCCGACGAACTTGTAGCCCTGGGCCTTCAGCGCCTTGGAGACTTCGACGGCGAGCGGCGTCTGGGCCGGCACCTGCGAGATTTCGTCCCACCGGTTCTGGATCGGCTTGCCGCCGGTGAAGTCCCACAGGAAGGCGGAGAGGTCCTGGCCGCGTTCCCGCATGTCCAGATAGATGCGCGCGCTGGCGATGGCCGCGTCGATCTTGGCGTTGGAGCGGACGATGCCGGGGTTGGCCATCAGCCGGGCGCGGTCGGCCTCGCCGAAGCGGGCGACGACCTCGGGAGCGAAGCCGGCGAAGGCCTTGCGAAAGGCCTCGCGCTTGCGCAGGATGGTGATCCACGACAGGCCGGCCTGGAAGCCGTCGAGAACCAGCTTCTCCCAGAGCGCGCGGGAATCGTACTCCGGCACGCCCCAGTCGGTGTCGTGATAGGCCTCGTAGAGCGGATCGCCCACCAGGCCCCGCCAGCCGCATCGAATCGGATCGCCGCTCATGGGGAGAGTTTTGCGGGCAGGGCGGACGGCGGCAAGGTCCGCAGGGGCGCCCACAGAGGAGGCGGGCGCGAACCCACAAAAAGGGGGGGGGGAGAAGGACCCACG
>CAYQPL010000245.1:0-2693 GCA_964419395.1 uncultured Phenylobacterium sp.
GCGCTCCGGGCAGGCGCAGCTCGAAGGTCGAGCCCTGGGGTCCGCTGCGGGCCAGCACCAGGTCGCCGCCGTGGCCCTGGGCCAGCTCCCGGGCGATGGCCAGGCCAAGCCCGGCGCCGCCGGGCCGGCCCGAGCCCGCAAAGGGCAGGAAGAGCCGTTCGCGCACCTTGTCCGGCACCCCGGGCCCATCGTCACTGAGGCGGATCAGGCTGACGCCGTCCTCACGCAAAAGCTCGACACGGACGACGCCGCCCTCGCGCCCGGACTGCTGTTCGATCGCCTCCCGAGCGTTGCGCATCAGGTTGACCAGGATGCGGTGCAGCTGGTCCGGATCGGCCAGGACCTGGTCGGCGGGATCGATGGCGGAGTCGAGCCGGACCCCGTCCTCCGACAGCCGGGCCTCCTCGGCCGCCATCTCCACCGCCTCGGCCAGGGGGGCGGGACGGGCTTCCGGCGCCGGCTCCTGACTCCGGCCATAGGCCAGCACGTGGGAGGCGAGCTTCACCGCCCGGTCCAGGGCCCGCTCCAGGCGCGGCAGAGCCCGGCCGACGTCGGGATCGTCCGAGGCGGCCAGACGCTCCGAGGCGATCTGGGCGCTGGTCAGCATGTTGCGCAGGTCGTGATTGATCTTGGCCACCGCCTCGCCCAGGGCGGCCAGCCGGGCGCGCGAGTTGAGCGCGGCGCGCACGTCGGCCTGCATGCGGGCCAGCTCCACCTCGGCCCGGCCGACCTCGTCGCGGCGGCCGGAGAACTTCACCGTCGCCCGCGGATCGGCGGGATCGGCGCGGAACATCTCCATGCCGCGGGTGATCCGCTGCATGGGCCGGACGAGGAAGAGGTTCAGGGAGAGATAGACCAGCCCGCCGGCCACGGCGGAGACGAAGGCGGTCACCGCCACCAGCCGCCACAGATAGGCGGTCAGCTCCTGCTTCAGCTCCGCGTCGGGGGCGACGATCTCGATGAATTCGGCGTCGCGAAACCGCGGCTCGGCCACCACGCGCACCATGCGGTCCTCGCCCCCGAACAGGGTCTGGAAGGGCGCCGCCAGCCACGAGGCCGGCGCCTGGTCGCGCAGGTCGACGAGATAGGGCGTGCGGCTCATACGCTGGCCGCGCAGCACCAGCCGACGCACCCCGTCGCTCTGGATCGCCACCCACTCCACGCCGGCGACCTCGAGCATCTCGGTGGAGAGCTGTTCGCTGACCCCCCGGTCGGGCGCCACCTCGGTGGCCAGGGAGGCGAGTTCGGCCGCCCGGACCCGGTCGAGCAGCCACTGCTCTTCGAAGGCCGCCAGCGTCGGCGGCACGATGATCGCCCCGCCCAGCAGGACGAACAGGATGGTCAGGATGAGCAGGCGCGCGGAAAGGCCGCCCGGCCAGAAGAAGCCGCGCCGGTCTGGCGCCTTGTCTGGGGCCTCAGGTCCCGCTGGCGAGGGGGGCTCGGCCATGTCACGTCCGTTAATGCACGCCGCCGGATTGGGCAACGCGCCAGATGCGGCGACGGCCTGCGGGCCTCAGCGGGCGCCGATCGCCTCGGCCGCCGAGGCGAAGCCCTCGGCGCGCAGGCGGGCGGCCAGGTCGCGCTTGATGCGACCGACCAGGCCCGGCCCCTGATAGACCAGCGCCGAATAGAGCTGCACCGCGCAGGCGCCGGCGCGGATCTTGGCGTAGGCGTCCGCGCCCGAGGCGACGCCGCCGGCGCCGATGAGGGCGAACCGGCCGTTCGCGGCGGCGTGGAACTGCGCCAGGACCCGCGTCGACAGCGACAGCAGGGGCGCGCCGGACAGGCCGCCCGCCTCGCCGGCCTGGTCGGATTTGAGCTCCGGCCGGGTGATGGTGGTGTTGGAGACGATGACCGCCTGCAGGCCGTTGGCGGCGACCACGTCGCTGATCGCCTCGACCTCGCCGGCCTCCAGGTCGGGCGCGACCTTCAGGAAGATCGGCGCGAGGCCCGCGGCCGGCAGGGCGTCGCGCGCCTCGGCGATCCGGCCCAGCAGCTCCTCCAGCGCGGCGCGGGTCTGCAGCGCCCGCAGACCCGGCGTGTTGGGCGAGGAGATGTTGATGGTGAAGTAGCTGGCCAGGCCCCAGAGACGCTTGAGCCCCAGGACATAGTCCCCGATGCGGTCCTCGGAGTCCTTGTTGGCGCCGATATTGGCCCCGACCACCCCGTCCCGCCGTCGCGCCAGGCGGGCGGCGAAGGGCTCCAGCCCCGCATTGTTGAAGCCCATGCGGTTGATCACCGCCCGGTCCTGCGTCAGCCGGAAGAGACGCGGCCGCGGATTGCCCGCCTGGGGTAGCGGCGTGACCGTGCCGCACTCCACGAAGCCGAAGCCCGCGGCCAGCATGGGGGCGAAGACCTCGGCGTTCTTGTCGAAGCCCGGCGCCAGGCCCACGCAGTTGGGCAGAGCCAGGCCGGCGATCGTGGCGCCCAGGATCGGGTCGTCGGGCCCGCGGTCGCGCGGCCCCAGCCCCGCCTGCAGCAGGCGGGTGAGGTCTTCCACTGCAGTTTCCGTGCCCACGGGCGACACACGGGCAGCAGCAAAAGCGCGTTCTAACGGTGGTCAGTTTTCCATCATTTCCTAATCATAACCCTGATCCAACGGAAGATCATAATCTAATGGATTTAATTAAAGAAATTTAATCAGGGAGTTATGATTTTGGAGTTGCATTTGATGGTGATGCAGATAGAGTTGT
>CAYQPL010000246.1:0-2682 GCA_964419395.1 uncultured Phenylobacterium sp.
CTGAACGCCGCCGGCGGCGCCGAGGTCATCGAGCCCGAAGCCACCCGCGACCACACCGAGCGCATGCTGCGCGCCTTCGGGGCCGAGGTGAGCGTGGACGTCCTGCCCGAAGGTCCGCGCCGTATCCGCGTGGCCGGCGGCCAGAAGCTGACGGGCGCGCAGGTCCAGGTGCCGGGCGATCCGTCCTCGGCGGCCTTTCCCCTGGTGGCGGCCCTGATCACCCCGGGCTCGGAGGTGACGGGGGAGGGCGTGCTGCTCAACCCCCTGCGCGCGGCCCTCTTCACGACGCTGCAGGAGATGGGCGCCGACCTCGTCATCTCGAACGCCCGCGAGGCGGGCGGCGACCAGGTGGGCGACGTGACGGCCCGCCATTCGGCCCTGCGCGGCGTGGTGGTGCCGCCCGAGCGGGCGCCGGCCATGATCGACGAATATCCCATCCTCGCCATCGCCGCGGCCTTCGCCGAGGGCGCGACGGTGATGCGCGGCATCGGCGAGATGCGGGTCAAGGAGAGCGACCGCATCGCGCTCACCGCCGCCGGCCTCGCCGCCTGCGGCGTCGGGGTGGAGGAGGAGCCGGAGGGCCTGATCGTCGCCGGGACCTCGCGCGGCAATCATCCCGTGGCCGGCGGGGCGCGGGTCACCACCCATGGCGACCACCGCATCGCCATGTCGCACTTGGTGCTCGGCCTCGCGGCCGACGCCCCGGTCGCGGTCGACGAGCCGGGCATGATCGCCACCAGCTTCCCGGGCTTCGTGGAGATGATGCAGGGCCTGGGAGGCGACCTGCAGCCGAGCGAACTGGCGCCGGCGTGAGCACAGGTTTCGTCATCACCGTGGACGGGCCCGCCGCCTCGGGCAAGGGCACGATCGCCGGGGGCCTCGGCCGCCGCTATGGCCTGCCGGTGCTCGATTCCGGCCTGCTCTACCGCGCCGTGGGCGTGTTGCTGCAGCGCGCCGGCGGCGACCTGGACGACGAGGCGGCGGCCGCCCGCACGGCGGCGGCGCTCACCGCCGCCCAGCTCGCCGATCCCGAATTCCGCACCCGCGGCGCGGGCGAGGCGGCCAGCCGGGTCGCCGTTCATCCGAAGGTTCGCGAGGTGCTGCTGGCCCTGCAGCGCGACTTCGCCGCCCAGCCGGGCGGGGCGGTGCTCGATGGCCGCGACATGGGCACGGTCATCTGCCCGCAGGCCCCGGCCAAGCTGTATGTGACCGCCACGCCGGAGGTCCGCGCCGAGCGCCGCTGGCGCCAGCTCACCGGCCAGGGCGAGGACGTCAGCCTGGGCGAGGTGCTGGCCGATATCCGCCGCCGGGACGAACGCGACGCCGGCCGCGCGGCCGCGCCGATGCGGCCGGCGCCCGACGCCGTCTTGCTGGACACCTCGGAAATGACTATAGACCAAGCCGCCGATGCGGCCCGCCGCATCGTCGAGGCGGCGCGCGCCGGCTGATCGTTCCCTCCGAGGGAGCCTCGCCGAGCAAATCCAACCGCGCCTTTCCCTCGTACGGCTGCGGGCGAATTCATCCCGCGCGGGGATCGCCTGCGCCTTCGGTCCAACCCCTAACCTGACGTCGGGACTCCGCCCGAAGCCGTTCGCGGCCGGGCGTCCGCCGTCATTTCGAACGAAAGAACACTATGGCTGACGATATGAGCCTGAACCCCTCGCGCGACGACTTCGCCGCCCTGCTGGACGAGTCCCTCGGCGGTCGTGACTTCATGGAAGGCACCGTCGTCCAGGGCAAGGTCGTGGGCGTCGAGAAGGACTTCGCCATCATCGACGTGGGCCTGAAGACCGAGGGTCGGGTCCAGCTGAAGGAATTCGGCCTGACCGAGGACGGCAAGCCGACCGTCGGCGCCGGCGACACCGTCGAGGTCTTCCTCGAGCGCGTCGAGAACGCCATGGGCGAAGCGGTCATCAGCCGCGACAAGGCCCGCCGCGAAGAGGCCTGGACGCGTCTGGAAGGCGTCTACGCCAAGAACGAGCCGGTGATGGGCGCCATCGTCGGCCGCGTGAAGGGCGGCTTCACCGTTGATCTCGGCGGCGCCTCGGCCTTCCTGCCGGGCTCCCAGGTCGACATCCGTCCGGTCCGCGACGTCGGCCCGCTGATGGGCAAGGAACAGCCCTTCGCCATCCTCAAGATGGACCGTCCGCGCGGCAACATCGTCGTCTCGCGCCGCGCCATCCTGGAAGAGGCCCGCGCCGAGCAGCGCACCGAGCTGGTGGCCCAGCTGCAGGAAGGCGAAGTCCGCGAAGGCGTGGTCAAGAACATCACCGACTACGGCGCGTTCGTGGACCTGGGCGGCATCGACGGCCTGCTGCACGTCACCGACATGAGCTGGAAGCGCGTCAACCACCCGAGCCAGGTCCTGGCGGTGGGCGACACGGTCAAGGTGCAGATCGTCAAGATCAACCCGGACACCCAGCGCATCTCGCTCGGCATGAAGCAGCTGCAGTCCGACCCGTGGGACGGCGTGGAGGCCAAGTATCCGGTCGGCGCCAAGTTCTCCGGCCGCTTCACCAACATCACCGACTACGGCGCCTTCGTGGAGCTGGAGCCGGGCGTGGAAGGCCTGGTGCACGTCTCGGAAATGTCCTGGACCAAGAAGAACGTCCATCCGGGCAAGATCGTCTCGACCAGCCAGGAGGTCGACGTGGTCGTGCTGGACGTCGATCCGTCCAAGCG
>CAYQPL010000247.1:0-392 GCA_964419395.1 uncultured Phenylobacterium sp.
GCGAGGCGGCGGCGCCTCGCGCCGGCCGAAGCCGGCGCCCAGGGTGGCCGCCTTCCGCGCGGCGGCGCCGGCCAGGGAGTGCGGTTCGGCCGGACGCGGCCGCCGCGGCTCCTCGTCCGAGAAGCGGTAGGGTTCGAGGTTCCAGTCGTTCACGTTCGCGGACTGTGATTGGCGGCGGAGACGCTTCGGGTTTAGGACGGGCGCGTGAGCACGCACAAACCCTTTTGGCGCACGAAGTCCCTCGAACAGAATTCTCGAAAGAATTCGGTTTTTTCCGGGGAGAAAGTGAAGCTTTGACTGCCCCTTTTGTTTAAACATGAGACCATTAAGGAATTTTTGACAATTTGACTTCATGATTGTATCCCTAGAATTTTCATGTGATGAGGAGTTTT
>CAYQPL010000247.1:402-2664 GCA_964419395.1 uncultured Phenylobacterium sp.
AGCCCCACCCGCGTGCATTGCCGCCTGTTCGATCCGGACACCTGCCAGTGCTCGAACTACGCCGAGCGCAAGCGCCACGTGCCCGACTGCAGCAAGCTGACGCCCGGCCGGATCGGCAAGCTGCCCTGGATGCCGAAGAGCTGCGCCTATCGCCGTCTGTACGAGGGGCGCGACCTGCCGCCCTGGCACCCTCTGCTGACTGGCGATCCCGAGAGCGTGCACGAAGCCGGCGTCTCGGTCCGCGGCCAGACGCTGAACGAGGACGAGCTGGAGGATCCGGAGGACGCCTGGGCCTATGCGGCCTTCGATCTGCTGGACGACCGCAGCGGCGACTGAATTCCGTGCAGGGCCGCCGCCTGTGGCAAAAAAGTCACATCGGCTCTTGCGTGACTTCGGGGCCTGCACAATCTAGACGCCGTACAGCCACCACCCAAGGAGAGAGCATTCTTGGCGCGCGACCCCTACCAGGAACTTGGCGTTTCCCGGAGCGCGAGCGACGACGAGATCCGCAAGGCGTTCCGCAAGCTCGCCAAGCAGCACCACCCCGACGCCAATCCCGGGGACAAGGCCGCCGAGGAGAAGTTCAAGCGCGTCAGCGCGGCCTTCGACATCGTCGGCGACCCGGACAAGCGCAAGAAGTACGACGCCGGAGAGATCGACGCCGAGGGGCATGAGACCATGCGCGGCTTCGGCGGCGGCGGCTGGAGTCCCGGCGGGTTCGAGGGCGGCCGCCGCGGCCATAGCCGCGCCGAGACCTTCGAGGGCGTCGACCTCGGCGACATCCTGGGCGAGATGTTCGGCGCCCGCGGCGGCGCGCGCGGCGGCGGCGGCGCAGGGGGTTTCGGCGGCGGCTTTTCGGCCAAGGGCGCCGACGTGAGGGCCAAGCTGGAGATCGACCTCGAGGAGGCGATCGCCGGCGGCAAGAAACGCATCGCCTTCTCCGACGGCCGGACCATCGACGTCACCATCCCGACCGGCGCCGCCGAGGGCCAGACCTTGCGCCTGAAGGGGCAGGGTTCGCCGGGGCGCGCCGGGCCCGGAGACGCCTTCATCGAGTTGGTCATCCGGCCGCACAACATCTTCCGGCGGGAGGGCGAGCGGCTGGTCATGGACCTGCCGGTCACGGTCTATGACGCCGTGCTCGGCGGCAAGGTCGAGGCGCCGACCCCGGCCGGGCCGGTCACCCTGACCGTGCCCCGGGGGGCCAATTCCGGCGCGCTGTTGCGGCTGAAGGGCCGCGGCCTGCCTGACGCGGCCGGCAAGCGCGGCGACCTGCTGGCGCGCCTCGTCATCACCCTGCCCGAGACGATGGACCCCGAGCTCACCGCCTTCGCCGAGCAGTGGAAGGCCAAGCGGCCCTATACGCCCAAGCGGCGCTGAACCCGTGACAGGGGGTCGCAGCCGTTTCATAACCGCTGCGTTCAGCCTCGGTTCAGTCGTCCGGGGCTAGATCGGAACCCATGACACGTCTCGCGCTCACAGCCATGCTCCTGGCCCTGACCGTCCCCTCGGCGGCCCTGGCGCAGTATGGCCCGGACCTGCGCTCGTCCTTCGGCGCCGGCCGGGGCGACCAGGACGCCGCGCGCGCGGCGGTTCGCGCCGGCCGCCAGGCGCCGCTCTCCCAGGTGCTGGCCTCGATCGCGCGCCAGACGCCGGGGCGGCATCTCAACACCACCCAGGGCGACCATCACGGCCGCCCGGCCTATTTCGTCCAGTGGCAGACCCCGGACGGCCGGGTGCTGATCTTCATCGTCGACGCCGAAAGCGGCGCCATCATCGGCCGCCAAGGCGGCTGAGCCAGACGGAGGCGACATCATGCGTATCCTGCTCGTCGAGGACGATCCGGACCTGTCGCGCCAGCTGAAGGCCGCGCTCGCCGACGCCGGCTACGCCGTCGATCACGCCCCCGACGGCGAGGAGGCTCAGTTCCTCGGCGAGACCGAGCCCTATGACGCCGTCGTCCTCGACCTGGGCCTGCCCAAGGTGGACGGCGTCTCGGTGCTGGAGCGCTGGCGGCGCAACGAGGTCGGCACGCCGGTGCTGATCCTGACCGCCCGCGGCGCCTGGAGCGAGAAGGTGGCGGGCTTCGACGCCGGCGCGGACGACTATCTGACCAAGCCCTTCCATACCGAGGAGCTGCTGGCCCGCCTGCGCGCCCTGCTGCGCCGCTCGGCCGGCCATGCGGCGCCGAACCTGACCTGCGGCGGCCTGCGGCTCGCTCCGCGGGCCGCGCGCGCCTCGGTGAACGGCGCGCCGCTGCGC
>CAYQPL010000248.1:0-1198 GCA_964419395.1 uncultured Phenylobacterium sp.
AGGTGATGTGGAGGTTCGGAATGTCCCCCTCGGCCAGGGCCTCGGCCTCCCCCAGCTTGGCGCAGCAGAGGCCGAAGGCCCCGGCGGCGATCTGGCGGCGGGCGATGTCGAGGCTCTTGTGCGTCTTGGCGTGGGGGCGCAGGCGCGCGCCGCCCGCCGCGGCGACCCTGGCCATGGCGGCGATATTGCGCTCAAGGACGTCGAGATCGAGCACAAGCACCGGCGTGTTCAGGTCGGCGCGCGAACCCTGTCGGCCGATGAGGTGGCCGTGCAGGCGGCGGTCGTCGGAGAGGACGGACATGGGGGTCCCTTAAGCGAAGAGTTTGGCGAGGTGAGGATTGAGGAACTTGCCGGCCGGATCGGCACGGCGGCGAACCTCGCGCAGGCGCTCGGCCTGCGGATACATCTCGTCCACTTCGGCGCGGGACAGGAAGTGGCGCTTGCCCCAGTGGGGACGGCCGCCGACGGCGCGGAAGATGGGTTCGGCGGCGCGGAACAGCGGCTCCCACGGCATCTTCGCATACTGGTGCATGGAGATGGACGCCCCCTCGCCGCGGTTGAACGGGCTGATCCAGAGGTCGTCGCCCGCCGCCCAGCGGAACTCGAACGGGAAGGTCACGGGCAGACGTTCGGCCCGAATCCAGGCGATGACCTCGCGCAGGGCCGGCAGGCCGGCGGCGCGGGGCAGTTCGTACTCCATCTCCTCGAAGCGGATGTTCCGGGTCGAGGGGAAGACGCGATAGGCCGGTCCGATCCGGTGGAACGGGCTGGTGGCGCGCATCATGAACCGCTGCAGCGGTCCGGTGAGGATTGGCGCGGCCTTCGACACGTCGCAGCAGAACTTGAAGATCGCCTCCTCGTCCAGGCCGCCGGGCTTCGGCCGCGGCGTGTCCTCGGCCTGCGTCGGATGCAGCGTCTTGACGATGGCCTCGTCCGCATAGGGGAAGACGAAGAACTCCGCATGGCGGTGGGTGGCCGCGAGCTCGTCGAAATTGGCGTAGACCCAGTCCATCGGCTTCTTCTCGATGCGCTCCTCCAGCTTGTAGGCGGGCAGCACGTCGATGCGGGCGCGGGTGATCACGCCGTGAACTTCGCCAGCTCCTACTCCGCCGGCCCGCACGTCTTCGCCACCTTGGCAACCTTCGGCGGGGCAGACCCGGCGAACATCCGCTCTTTGGGCTGGACAAGTGCGCTGCTC
>CAYQPL010000248.1:1208-2641 GCA_964419395.1 uncultured Phenylobacterium sp.
GCCGCGTCGGCGCGCCAGGACAGCAGCGTGGTGGCCGCGGCGACGACCAGGTCGCCGGCGCGCAGTGGCAGCGGCACCAGCGCCCCCATCTGCTCGGCGCCCGCAGCGGTCGGTGGGGCCAGGGAGGACTTGTGCGGAAGCCGCGGGTGAGCGTCGCCAGACTTCCCAGGTCGCGTCCGGTGCCGTGGGTCCCCGTCCCCAGGGCGCCGGCCAGGGACTGAGGGTTCACGTCGCCCTGGTTGGGCAGCGAGAGGCCGAGGTCCCAGAGGGCCTTGGTCAGGCGCTTAAGGCTCCAGCCGGCCGGCGCCATGACCGTCCGCCGGTCGGCCGCCACCTCGATCTCGCCCTCCAGATCCTCCAGGTTCAGGAGCAGGCCGTCGGTCTGGCAGAGGGGCGTGAAGGAGTGGCCGGCGCCGACCACGCGCACCTTGCCGGCCTCGCGAACCAGCGCCTGGAGTTCGGCCTCGGTCCTGGGCCGGGCGATCTGGGCCGGCGTCGCGCGCACGCTCCCAGACCAGTTGCTCCACTGCGCCATGGCGGCCTCCCCTGTCTGTTGCGGCAGCGTGCGCCGGCGCCGCCGCGATAGTCAAGACTAGCTTTTTAGCGGCGGATGGCGTGGCGAAGGATGGCCGCCGCCTCGGCGATGAGCGCCTCCCGCGGGATCAGCTCTTCCTCGGTCAGCATCTCGTCGGCGGCGAACCCGAACTCCACGGCGATACGCACGCGCCGCCAGAGCACCTCCCGCGGCAGGTCGGGCGCAAGCGGACCGTAGGCTTCGACCAGCCGATCGGTGACGGCGCGGTGGGACTCGATGCGGATCGGCGCCAGCTGAGGGACGGCGCGCAAGGCCCGCAGGATCCAGACAGCGCCGGGCTCGGCCGCCGTCGCCTCGGCCGTCCTGCGCAGCAGATCCTCGGTGGCGGCGGCCAGCGCATCGGGTCCGTTGGGCGCATGGGTCTCGACCCAGTCGAACAGGACGGCGTTCTGGCGCTCCATCAGACGCCGGCCCAGCGCCTCCAGCACGGCATACTTGTCCTTGAAGTAGCGATAGAGCGCCGGAGGCGTCACCCCGGCGCGCGTGCAGATCTGGTTGGTGGAGATGCGCTCCACCCCCACTTCGGCCAGCAGTTCGCCGGCCACCTGAAGCAGGCGCTCATAGGTTTCGCGCGCCCGCTCCTGGCGGGGCTCGCGCTTCGCAGGCGCAGGGTCGGCGACGACTTTGGTCACCGGGCGAAGGTGAGCCAAGGCGCCTCGCCTTGGCAACCGCCAGGACGGGCTTGGCGCCGGCCTCGCATCATGCCATCGGTGCGCCTCGGACAGGGTCACAGTCGCGCATCCCTCGGAGCGCGTGATCAAGCCTTTGATCCGAAGGCCTTTTCGCCGGTTTAGCTCAGCTGGTAGAGCAGCGGTTTTGTAAACCGAAGGTCGCGGGT
>CAYQPL010000249.1:0-2630 GCA_964419395.1 uncultured Phenylobacterium sp.
CTGAGTGAAGAACAAATCGGGGCTGTTGCACAAGTATTTGAGGACAACATGGTCGGAGGCTTCTCAGACAGTGCGTTCGTGGATATGGTGGGAGCGGCGAAATCGTTCGGGCAAGGGTTACTCGTCGGAGCTGCCATGCAACCCCTGCTGAACTGGATCTCGTCATTGGGCGAGGGGGGAGAAAAATTCGTCCAGTACTTTCAGATAACCGGGCTGACTATGGCAGTTCTCGCGGGAAGTGCCCCCGGTATGATTATGGGCGGCGTGCCCATGTACGCGGCCGCCCTGGCCGAACATGTCCCCGAAGACGTCGCCGAACACCTCGTTGAAGATGTCGTGCACGTCGTGGAACTGGGCGCCGCCCGGACCTGCGCCGCCGCCGCCGTTCACCCCGGCGTGGCCGAAGCGGTCATAGGCCGCGCGCTTCTGCGGGTCGGACAGGACCGAATAGGCCTCGTTGATCTCCTTGAAGCGGGCCGCAGCGTCCTCACAACCGCCGTTGCGGTCGGGATGGTGCTCCATGGCCAGCTTGCGAAAGGCGCTTTTGAGCCCGGCGCTGTCGCAGCCGCGCTCCACGCCCAGGATCTCGTAATAGTCCCGCATGAGCGTCAGGTGTCTGAATGATTATGGGAAATGAGGTGGGCATGCCCCCCGCCCGACGCAAGGCCGAGGCCAGGTCTGGACGGGGGGTGCGCATCAAAGGCGCCCGGCGGCGACGCATCCCCGCCCGCCTTGTGGCGAAATGGGGTGCGCCGCGCCATGGGACAGGTCGTCACGCCGACTTCTTGTCGTCGCCGTCGACTTCCTCGAACTCGGCGTCGACCACGTCGTCGCCGGCGGCGTCCGAAGAGGCCTCGTCCGAGGCGTTCTGCTGGGCGGCGTACATGGCCTCGCCCAGCTTCATGGAGGCCTGGATCAGGGTCTGGGTCTTGGCCGAGATGGCCTCGGCGTCCTCACCCTCCAGCGCCGACTTCAGGTCGGAGAGCGCGCTTTCGATGGCGCCCTTGTCCTCGGCCGAGACCTTGTCGCCGTGTTCGGCCAGCGCCTTCTCGGTGGAATGGACCACCGCCTCGGCCTGGTTCTTGGCCTCGACCACGGCCTTGCGCTTCTCGTCCTCGGCCTTGTTGGACTCGGCTTCCTTGACCATGGCCTCGATGTCCGCGTCCGAGAGGCCGCCATTGGCCTGGATGCGGATCGACTGCTCCTTGTTGGTCGCCTTGTCGCGGGCCTGGACGTTGACGATGCCGTTGGCGTCGATGTCGAAGGTCACCTCGACCTGCGGCACGCCGCGCGGCGCCGGCGGGATGCCGACCAGGTCGAATTGGCCCAGCAGCTTGTTGTCCTGCGCCATCGGGCGTTCGCCCTGGAAGACCCGGATGGTCACCGCCGACTGGTTGTCGTCGGCCGTCGAGAAGGTCTGCGACCGCTTGGTCGGGATGGTCGTGTTGCGCTCGATCAGCGGGGTGAACACGCCGCCCAGGGTCTCGATGCCGAGCGTCAGCGGGGTGACGTCCAGCAGCAGCACGTCCTTGACGTCGCCCTGCAGCACGCCGGCCTGGACCGCGGCGCCCAGCGCCACGACCTCGTCGGGGTTCACGCCCTTGTGGGGTTCGCGGCCGAAGAACTCCTTCACCGCCTCGACCACCTTGGGCATGCGGGTCATGCCGCCGACCAGGACCACCTCGTCGATGTCGGACTTCTTCAGGCCGGCGTCCTTCAGCGCCTGCTCGCAGGGGCCGATGGTGCGGTTGATCAGGTCCTCGACCAGGGCTTCCAGCTTGGCGCGCGACAGCTTGATGTTCAGGTGCAGCGGGCCGTTGGCGTTCATCGAGATGAAGGGCAGGTTCACCTCGTACTGGGTCGTCGAGGAGAGTTCCTTCTTGGCCTTTTCGGCCTCTTCCTTCAGGCGCTGGAGGGCCAGCTTGTCCTTGCGCAGGTCGACCGAGTTCTCCTTTTTGAACTCGTCGGCCAGGTAGTCGACGATCCGCAGGTCGAAGTCCTCGCCGCCCAGGAAGGTGTCGCCGTTGGTCGCCTTCACCTCGAAGACGCCGTCGCCGATCTCCAGGATCGAGATGTCGAAGGTGCCGCCGCCCAGGTCGTAGACGGCGATCTTCTTGCCGTCGTTCTTCTCAAGCCCGTAGGCGAGCGCCGCGGCGGTCGGCTCGTTGATGATGCGCAGGACTTCCAGGCCCGCGATCTTGCCCGCGTCCTTGGTGGCCTGGCGCTGGGCGTCGTTGAAATAGGCCGGGACGGTGATGACCGCCTTCTCGACCTTCTCGCCGAGGTGCTGCTCGGCGGTTTCCTTCATCTTCTGCAGGATGAAGGCGGATACCTGCTGGGGCGAATAGTCCTTGCCGTGGGCCTTCACCCAGGCGTCGCCGTTCGGGCCCTTGACGATCTCGTAGGGCACCATGCCCTTGTCCTTCTCCACCGTCGGGGCGCCATTCTGGCGGCCGATCAGGCGCTTGATGGCGAAGAGGGTGTTGGACGGGTTGGTGACCGCCTGGCGCTTGGCCGGCTGGCCGACGAGACGCTCGCCATCGTCCAGGATGGCCACGACCGACGGGGTCGTGCGGGCGCCTTCGGCGTTCTCGATCACCTTCGGCTGCTTGCCGTCCATGATGGCGACG
>CAYQPL010000250.1:0-2619 GCA_964419395.1 uncultured Phenylobacterium sp.
CCAGTATATCGGCGGCATCGAGCACGCCGTCCTGCACCTGCTCTATGCCCGGTTCGTGACCAAGGCCCTCGCCGACGAAGGCATGCTGTCGGTGCGCGAGCCCTTCGCCGGCCTGTTCACCCAGGGCATGGTCACCCACGAGACCTATCGCCGCCAGTCCGGCGAATGGCTGGAGCCCAACGCCGTCGAGGTCGAGACGACCGGGAACACCCGCCGCGCCGTCCTGGTCGAGACCGGCGAGCCGGTGGTGATCGGCGACGTCGAGAAGATGTCGAAGTCCAAGAAGAACACCGTCGCCCCGGAGGAGATCTTCGAGGTCTACGGCGTCGACGCCGCCCGTCTCTTCGTCCTCTCCGACAGCCCGCCGGAGCGGGACACCCAGTGGTCGACGGCGGGGGTCGAGGGGGCCTGGCGCTTCGTCAACCGGGTCTGGACCGAGTTCGACAGCCAGCCGGAACGCGCGCCGCCCGCCGAGCCCGACGCGCCGGCGGCCGAGCTGCGCCGCGCCGCCCACCGGCTGGTCAAGGCGATGACCGAGGCGGTGGACTCCTTCCGCTTCAACTCCGGCATCGCCCGCCTGTACGAGTTCCTGAACGTGCTCAAGGCCCATCCCGCCGAGGGCGCAAGCCCCGGCCTGCTGGCCGCCCGCGCCGAGGCCCTGTCCATCTTCGCCCGCCTGGTCGCCCCCTTCACCCCGCACCTGGCCGAGGAGTGCTGGGCGCGCATCGGCGGCGAGGGCCTGGTCGCCATGGCCCCCTGGCCCGACTACGATCCGGCCCTGGCCGAGGACGCGGTCAAGCTGCTGCCCGTGCAGGTCAACGGCAAGCGCCGGGGCGAGATCAGCGCGCCGGCCGGGGCCGAGCCGGCCGATGTGGAGAAGATGGTGCTTGACGATCCGGAGATCGCGCGGCGCCTTGAGGGCCTGACCATCCGCAAGGTCATCGTGGTCAAGGACCGCATCGTCAACATCGTGGCCAACTGAGGCGTATCGACGTGAAGCAGACCCGCACCCTGGTCCTCATGGCCTGCGCCGGCCTCCTGCTGGCCGGCTGCGGCTTCCGCCCGCTCTATGCCGAGCGCGGCGTGACCTCGGGGCTGTCGGGCGTCGTCGTCGCCGCGCCGGAGGGCCGGGCCGGCTATCTGGTCAACGAGGCGCTGGAAGACACGCTGATGCTGCGGCCCGGCGCGGCGGCGCCGGCCTGGCGGCTCGATCTCGACATCTCCGAACAGCGCTTCCCGCGGGGCCTGCGCGTCGACAACGTGGCCACCCGCTACGAATACGTCCTGACGGCGGCCTACACCCTGCGCGCCCTGCCCTCGGGCGATCCGGCCAAGACCGGCCGCGTGCGGGTGGAGCTGACCTACGACTCCGCCGACCAGCCCTACGCCTCCATCGCCGCCCAGCAGGACGCCCAGGAGCGGGCCGCCGCCGAGGCCGCCCGGCGGATCGAGCTGGAACTCGCCGCCTGGTTCGCCGCCCAGGCCGGCGCCTGACGGGCGGCCGGCATGATCCTCTCCCGCCGGCCGGACATCGAACGCTTCCTGGCCCAGCCGGACGCCGCGGTCCGCGCCGCCCTCATCTATGGCCGCGACATCGGCGTGGTGCGCGAGCGGGCCAACCTGCTGGCCGGCAAGGTGGTCGAGCGGCCGGACGATCCCTTCGACGTGGCCCTGCTGACCGACGCCGACATCGACGGCGACGCCGGCCGCCTGGAGAACGAACTCGCCTCCCAGTCCCTGATGGGCGGCCGGCGGCTGGTGCGCCTGAAGCTCTCGGCGGAGAAGGCGAGCCTCGACAAGATGGCCGCCGAGGCCCTGAAGCGGCACGCCGACGGCGACTTCAATCCCGAGGCCTTCTTCCTGATCGAGGCCGGCGCGCTCGACCGCAACTCGACCCTTCGCCGGAATGCGGAGAAGGCGAACGCCTGCGCCACCATCCCCTGCTACGAGGACGAGCCCGGCGACATGGCGCGCCTGGTGCGCGAGGCGCTCACCGCCGAGGGGGTGGGGCTGAACTCCGACGCCCTGGCCCTGTTCGTCGCCCGCCTGCCCCGCGACCGCGGCGTGGCGCGCCAGGAGATCGAGCGCCTGGTCCTCTATCTCGGCCCCGGCAGCGGCATGACGGCCACGCCGAAGGACCTGGAGGACTTCATGGGGGTGGAGCCGGAAGCCTCCCTCTTCGACGCCGCCTCGGACGCCTTCGGCGGCCGCATCGCCGAGGCCCAGGCCGCCCTGCGCCGCGCCGCCGCGGAGGGCGAGACCGGCCCGGCCGCCGTCCGCGCCCTCGGCCAGCACCTGGCCAAGCTTCGCCGCACCCTGACCTTGGCCAAGAGCGGGGCGGGCCTGCAGGAGGCGGCCAAGGCCTCCGGCGTCTTCTGGAAGAACGAGCGGGAATTCCTGCGCCAGGCCCGGGCCTGGAACCTCGGCCTGCTCGACGCCGTCCAGCCGGAAATCCTCGCCGCCGACCGCGCCTGCAAGACCGCCGGCAGCCCCGACCGCCTGATCGCCGAACGCCTGGCCCTGACCATTGCGGCGCGAGCCAAGCGGATGGGACTTTAGCTGAACCGCCGCGGGGGGGGGGGGGGGGGGGGGGGGGGGGGGGGGGGGGGGGGGGGGGGG
>CAYQPL010000251.1:0-2559 GCA_964419395.1 uncultured Phenylobacterium sp.
GCCGGGCGACACGCTGAGCTTCGGCCGGGAGAGCCGCGGCGCCCCCGAGGAGGTCCATGCTGCGGCCCAGGCCCGGGTCTACATCCCCCTGCATCCGGACGCGCGTTCGCTGAACCTGACCGTCTCGGCGGCCATCGGCCTTTCGGAAGCGTGCGCCAGACCGGCGGATTCCCTAAGCCCAGGACGCCATGACCGACACCGCCACGCTTGAGACCTGGAACACCCGCGCCCGCGCCTGGTTCGACGACCTGCGCGACCGCATCGTCGCCGAGTTCGAGGCGATGGAGCGCGAGGCGCCCGACGACCTCTATCCGGGCGAACCGGGGCGGTTCGAACTGACCCCCTGGGACCGGCCGGCCGGCGGCGGCGGGGTGATGGGTTTCATGAAGGGCGGCCGCCTGTTCGAAAAGTGCGGCGTGCACATCAGCCTGGTGCACGGCGTGTTCAGCCCCGAAATGGCCGCCACCATGCCCGGCGCCGACAAGGACCCCCGCTTCACCGCCACCGGCATCAGCCTGATCGCCCACATGCGCAATCCGCACGTGCCGGCGGTGCACATGAACACCCGCTTCCTGGCCACCAGCCAGAGCTGGTTCGGCGGCGGCGCCGACCTGACGCCGACCCAGGACTATCAGCGCAACCAGGACAATCCGGACGCCATCGCCTTCCACGGCGCCCTGAAGGCCGCCTGCGACGCCCACCATCCCGACTGGTACGCCCCCTACAAGGCGCGCTGCGACGAGTACTTCTTCCTGCCCCACCGCAACGAGCCGCGCGGCGTGGGCGGCATCTTCTACGACCACCACAATTCCGGCGACTGGGAGCGGGACTTCGCCTTCACCCAGGATGTCGGCCGCGCCTTCTTGGACGTCTATCCGAGGATCGCGCGGGGCCGCATGGCCACGCCCTGGAGCGAGGCCGACCGCCAGGAGCAGCTGGTCCGCCGCGGCCGCTATGTGGAGTTCAACCTGCTCTACGACCGCGGCACCATGTTCGGCCTGAAGACCGGCGGCAACATCACCTCGATCCTCTCCTCCATGCCGCCGATGGTCAGCTGGCCCTGAGCGGAACGGCCGGGTTTGCCCCGGGCGACTTGGCTGTGCGAGGGTGCGGCATGCGACACATCACGCCTATCTTCGCGGCCGCCGCCCTGCTGGCCGCGTGCGGTCCGCAACAGCCGGCGCAGGACGAGACGAACACCCCCGCGCCCCGCGTCGAAAGCGCCGCCGTCGTCGGTCCCGTCCTGATCACCTTCTCCGAGACCGGCGCGGGCGAGATCGATTCCGCCACCCCGCTGACGGTGGAGGCGGTGAAGAGCCGCTTCCCGGCCGCCGCGGTGGAGAAGTCCGCCGTCCAGGGCGAGGCCGTCTTCACGCAGATCACCGTGCGCCGCGACGACGGCCTGGCGCTTGATCTGACCTCCGGCGCCGATCCGGCCCTGGTCGGCGTCATTCGCGGCCATGGCGGTCCGATCGTCGGCCCCGGCGGCGAGCAGCTGGGCGCGAGCTGGGCCGAACTCGACTTCGATCCCGCCGCCTGCGTGCGTGGCATGGAGACGCTTTCGGGCACGCTGATCTGCTACCGGCAGGGGGCGCCGCACCTGGGCTATGTGTTCGACCTGCCCGCCTGGCAGGGCCCGGACGACGCCATGCCCGACGCCGCCTTCCTGGAGTCGAACGCGCGCCTCGACGCCTTCCTTTGGAACGCCTCGGCCGCCTAGGGCGCGTACTCAATTGGGCTTGAGTGCAGGCCGCTGGCTTGATTCAAGGCTTCGAAAGGAGCCTTGGCATGGCGCGTTACGATTTGAGCGAGGCGGAGTGGCGGCTGGTGGAGCCGCTGCTTCCGCCTGTGGGCAAGGGAAAGCGGCGTGAGGACGACCGCCGCATCGTCAATGGCATCTTCTATGTGTTGAGAACGGGCTCGCCGTGGCGCGACCTTCCCGAGCGCTACGGTCCCTACACGACGGTCTACAACCGCTTCAACCGGTGGGCCAAGAAGGGGGTCTGGCTGCGGATGTTCGAGACGCTGGCGGAACGTTCCCCCCAATCGCTCCAGCTGATCGACAGTTCGATCGTCCGGGCCCATCAGCACGCCGCGGGCGGAAAAAAGGGGGTCCGGATCACGCCATTGGCCGTTCTCGTGGCGGACTGAGCACCAAGATCCACGCCGTCGTCGACCAGGACGGTTTGCCCGTGCGCCTGCTCATCACGCCCGGGCAAGCTTCCGACAAAACCGCCTTCCCCGAGCTGATCGCCGGCTTGTCCCGTCCCTCAATCGTGGTCGCCGACCGGGGCTACGACAGCCGGGCGCTCGTCGAGCTCGTCGCCTCGCGCGGCGGACAGGCCCACATCCCAACCCAGAGCAAGGTGAAGCTGCAGCGATCAGTGGACCGCGAACTCTATCGGCGACGAAACCTGGTCGAACGCTACTTCTGCAATCTCAAGCAGTTCCGCCGGATCGCCACCCGCTTCGAAAAGACCGCGAGGAACTTCCTCGCAGCCGTAGCCCTCGCTTCCGCAAGGCTATGGCTGCGAGCTATTGAGTCCACACCCTAGACCG
>CAYQPL010000252.1:0-2496 GCA_964419395.1 uncultured Phenylobacterium sp.
GTGGGCAATCACCGGGCCGAAGTTGAACGCCCGCTCGCGCTTGGCGAACGTGCCGCGCTCCAGCGAGAACGGATCCACCACTGTGGGCGCAGGTCCGGATTTTGGCGAGAGCGCGCGCTGAGTTAGACACGCCGGAGCCCAAGGCGCCGGAGGCGCCGGAAGAGCCGAAGCCGCCGATGAAGCGGGCCCGCTACGACGTCGCCATCCTGCAGGCCCTGGACAAGGTGACCGCCGAGACCATCCGCTTCGAGGCCCCGGTGGGCCAGCCCATCCGCTACAAGAGCCTGGTCTTCACCGTGCGCGCCTGCGAACTGTCGGCCCCCGACGAGCCGGCGCCGGACGCCATGGCCTATCTGACGATCGACTCCCAGCCCAAGGCCGTGCCCGGCCGGCCGACGCCGCCGGCGCGGCAGGTCTTCCGCGGCTGGACCTACGCCGCCTCTCCGGGCCTGAACCCGGTGGAGCACCCGGTCTACGACGCCTGGCTGATCACCTGCAGGGCGGCCTCGCCCGGCAAGGCCGGCTGATCCCCGAAGGCGGCGACGGCGCCCAGGGCGTGGCCGAGCCGCCGATGATACTCGGTCCGCGAGATCTGCTCGGCGCCGAACTGGGTGAGGTGTTCGGTGATGAACTGCGCATCCAGCAGGCGATAGCCGCCGCCGATCAGCCGGGCGACTAGATGGACCAGCGCCACCTTCGAGGCGTCGGTGGCCCGCGAGAACATGCTTTCCCCGAAGAAGGCCGCCCCCAGCGAGACACCATAGAGGCCCCCGACCAGGGCGTCGTCGCGCCAGCACTCGACGCTATGGGCGCTGCCGATCTCGAACAGGTCGCCGTAGAGGGTCTGGATGGCGGGGTTGATCCAGGTGTCCTGGCGATCGGGCGCGGCCTCGGCGCAGCGGGCGACGACCTGGTCGAACGCGCTGTCGAACCGCACCTCGAAGGGATCGCGTCGCACCGTGCGGGCCAGCCGGCGCGGAACATGAAAGCGCTCGAGCGGAATCACCCCGCGCCATTCGGGGTCGACCAGGAAGATGCGGTCATCCTCGCGGGCGTCGGCCATCGGGAAGACGCCGCGCGTGTAGCAGGCCAGCAGCTGTAGAGGGCCGAAGGCCTCCATGGCGCTCCTAGCTGTCGGTCGACTGGGCCCGGATCCACTTCTCCAGCCAGTGGATATTGTAGTCGCCGGCGAGGATCTCCGGCTGCAGAAGCAGATCCTGGAAGAGCGGGATGGTCGTGTCCACGCCGCCGACGACCATTTCGCCGAGGCAGCGGCAGACGCGGGCGATGCACTCCTCGCGGTCGCGGCCGTGCACGATCAGCTTGCCGATCAGGCTGTCGTAATAGGGCGGGATCGAATAGCCGGCATAGACCGCCGAATCGAGGCGCACGCCCAGGCCGCCGGGCGCGTGGAAGTCCGTCACCTTGCCCGGCGAGGGGGTGAAGGTGCGCGGGTTCTCGGCGTTGATCCGGCACTCGATGGCGTGGCCTTCGAAGACCACCTGGTCCTGGGTGAAGGAGAGCGGCAGCCCGGCGGCGATGCGGATCTGCTCGCGCACCAGGTCGATGCCGGTGATGGCCTCGGTGACCGGGTGCTCCACCTGCAGGCGGGTGTTCATCTCGATGAAGAAGAACTCGCCGTTCTCGTAGAGGAACTCGATGGTGCCGACGCCCAGATAGCCGATGGCCCGGATCGCATCGACGACGGTCTTTCCGATCTTCTCGCGCGCAGCCGCGTCTATGGCCGGGGAGGGGGCCTCCTCCAGCACCTTCTGGTGGCGGCGCTGCAGCGAACAGTCGCGTTCGCCCAGGTGGCAGACATTGCCGAACGAGTCGGCGATGACCTGAATCTCGATGTGGCGCGGCTTCTGGAGATAGCGCTCCATATAGACCGCATCGTCGCCGAAGGCGGCTCTGGCCTCGGCGCGGGCGGTGGACACGGCCTCGGCAAGGGCCTCGCGGTCCAGGGCCACCTTCATGCCGCGCCCGCCGCCGCCGGCGGCGGCCTTGATCAGCACGGGAAAGCCGATCTGCTCGGCCGCGGCGAAGGCCTCTTCCTCGGTGGTGATCGCGCCGTCGGAGCCGGGCACCACCGGGATGCCGGCCGCCTTCACCGCCTGCTTGGCCGTGATCTTGTCGCCCATCATGGTGATGTGCTCGGGGCGCGGACCGATGAAGGTGAAGCCGTGGGCGTTGACGATGTCGGCGAAGCGGGCGTTCTCCGACAGGAAGCCGTAGCCGGGATGGATGGCCTGGGCGCCGGTGATCTCGGCCGCGGCGATGATGGCCGGGATGTTCAGATAGCTCTTCGCCGCCTGGGCCGGGCCGATGCAGACGCTCTCGTCGGCCAGGCGCACCCACATGGCGCCGGAATCGGCCTCGGAGTGCACGGCGACGGTGGCGATGCCCATCTCCTTGCAGGCCCGGTGGACGCGAAGGGCGATCTCGCCCCGGTTGGCGAGCAGGATCTTCTCGAACATCGATCTACTCGATGAC
>CAYQPL010000253.1:0-2481 GCA_964419395.1 uncultured Phenylobacterium sp.
GCCATGCCAAGGCCTACGCCAAGGCCCTGCACATGGACCTGGGCGCCGGCCGCCTGCGGCTCGACAGCCTGTGGGTCAATCTGCTGAAGCCCGGCGCCGGCCACAGCGGCCACATCCACCCGCACAGCGTGATCTCCGGCACCGTCTATGTGGCCGTGCCGCCGGGCGCGAGCGCGCTGAAGCTGGAGGACCCGCGCCTGCCGCTGATGATGGCCGCCCCGCCGCGCGATTCCGATGCGCCCGAGAGCGCCCGCAGCTTCGTCTATCTGCGGCCGGAGCCCGGCACGGTCCTGATGTGGGAGAGCTGGCTGCGCCACGAGGTGCCGGCCAACGCCGCCAAGGCGCCGCGGATCAGCATCAGCTTCAACTACGCCTGGCGGTAGGGAAGCCTTCACCACGTCCGTACGCGCGGGCTTAACCGCGGCGCCCCATGGTGCAGGTCGAGGAGACCCGCCATGGACCCGATCGTCACCGCCCAGTACGGCATGCTCGCCGCCACCCGCCGCTTCGAGGCCTCGGCCCAGCGGACCACGACGATCGGCGTCGAAGGCTCCACCGCGAGCTATGAACAGGAAGCCGCCGAGCAGATCGGCGCCAAGCACCAGTTCACCGCCCAGCTCGCCACCATCCGCACGGCCGACGCCATGTGGAAGGAGCTGATGGCGCTTCAGGAGCGCCGCTGAGGCCCTTTCGCCAGGCCCGCGACTGTGATGCTCTAGGCGGCGATGGACTCGCCCGCCAAGACCCTGCCCCTGCCCCGTGAAGAGGCCTCCCTGACCGCGCGCGCCGTGGTGCTGGGCGAGCGGATCGACACCCTCGGGCTGGAGCGCCGCGACGCGCTGTCCACCGCGCCGCTCTCCTTCCGCGTCGCCGACGGCCTGGTGGTCGTCTTCCGCTATGGCGTGGTGGTCCTGATCGGCCTCGACCCGATCACCGAGGATGAGGTCATCCGCGGCGTCCTCCCCCGCGTCCACGGCCAGCACGAGGTGCGCGAGGAGGAGTCGATCCAGGTCGCCGCCGGCGAAGGCGCCAGCGAAGGCGTCGAGCCCGACGGCGTGGTGCGCATCGGCCAGCTCTCGCCCGACAAGCTGCTGGTCGTCGCCGACGCCGTGGCCAAGAGCGCGGCCCTGGAGCAGGACGAGCGGCAGGTGGCCAAGGTGTTCGACACCATCGAGCCCTGGGCCCGAAAGCTGTCCGACACCGGCAAGCGCCCCGGCGGCCGGCGCGACATGATCCGCCTGATCGGCGCCTCGCTCCTCGTCCAGCACCGCGTCGCCGAGCGGGTGGCTGTGCGCGAGAAGCCCGACATCCTCTGGGATCGCCCGGACCTGGAGCGGCTCTACGCCCGCCTGGAGGACGAGTACGAACTTGTGGAACGGGCCGAGACGCTGGGCCGAAAGCTCGACCTGATCGGCGAGACGGCGACGGTGATGACCGACCTGATCGACACCGAGCGCTCCCTGCGGCTGGAAGCCATCATCGTCATCCTGATCCTGGCCGAGATCTTCCTCACCCTCTTCCAGATGGCCCGCGGGGTGGCGCATTAGGGCGCTCTACCGCCGAAAGAACCAGAAGATCAGGGTCAGCACCGCGCTCGCCAGCAGGCTGGTGACGATGGGGATGTAGATGGTGAAGCCCGGCCGGCGGAAGACGATGTCGCCGGGAAGCTGGCCGAGGCCGAGGGCGAGGCGCGAGAGCCACGGCCACAGCAGGCCGGCAAGCAGGAGGACGATGCCGGCGATGATCAGGATCCGCGCCATGGGCGGAAGATAGGTCTTCCGCCGCCGCCTCGCATCCTCTCTTGCCTCGCAGGCCGCCGCATCGGAGGGTCGGGAAACGCCCGTGGGAGACCCTGAAGGATGCCGCTGACCAAGGCCGGCCGGACCAAGGCCCTCTATGCCGGGTCCTTCGACCCCGTCACCCGCGGCCACCTCGACATCATCCGTAAGGCCCTGATGACCTTCGACTCCGTCCACGTCGCGGTGGGGACGAATGTCCGCAAGCAGCGCATGTTCAGCGTCGAGCAGAGCACGGACCTGATCCAACGCTCGCTGCTGGACCTGTGGCCCGAGGCCGAGGCGATCCTGGGCGAGACGCTGGAGGTCGGCGAATACGCCCGCCAGAGCCTGGTCCGCTACGCCCGCACCATCGGCGCCACCCATATCGTGCGCGGCCTGCGCGAGGCGACCAACTTCAACGAGGAGTTCAACCTGCACGGCCTGGCCGAGCGGCTCGATCCGACCATCCCCATGGTCCACTTCATCTGCGACGCCCAGTTCCTGCACGTCTCCTCCAGCACCGCCAAGGAGCTGGAGTCCGTGGGCGAGGAGATCGACTGGCTGGTGACGCCGTCGGTGGAGGCGGCCTTCCGGGCGCGGCGAGGAAGTTAGGACGGTCCAAGACTCAAAGTTCTTCCTGGCGTCACCCTCGGGCTCGTTGTTCAGCCCGGGGAGATAGCAGACACCTGTTCGGAGACATGGC
>CAYQPL010000254.1:0-2415 GCA_964419395.1 uncultured Phenylobacterium sp.
CAAGGGGCCGGCGAAGGCCGCCCTCGAGCCCGCTGCGCCCGGCGCCTTCGCCCTGGTGCAGGCGACCCCGCCGGCCGCCCAGGCCGCCGACCCGAAGATCGTCGCGCCGGTCGCGCACGGCCTGCCCGCCGACGCACCGGCGACGCCCGAGGCGGATCCTGGCGAGGTCGCGCTGGAGGCCGCCGAGCCGGCCCCGCAGGGGACCCCGCAGGAGGCCGCCGAGACGGGCGCCACCCCGCGCGAGAACGCCCGCGTCTCGGCCACGCCGGAGACCGTCGCCAACCTCGCCGCCCAGATGTCGCGCAAGCTGCAGGGCCGGACCACCCACTTCGACATCCAGCTGCAGCCCGAGGGCCTGGGTCGGGTCGACGTCCGCGTGGACATCGACGCCCAGGGCCGGCTGACGGCGGCCATGTCCTTCGACAACCCGCACGCGGCGGCCGAACTGCGCGGCCGCTCGGCCGAGCTGCAGCGCAGCCTCGAGCAGGCCGGCTTCGACCTGTCGGGCGGCTTGTCCTTCCAGAGCCCCGACGACGGCGGCGCCGGCGGACGGTTCGCCGAGCAGCAGGCGCAGCGGGACTTCGGCGGCGGACGCGCCTTCCAGTCAGCGCTGGGCCTGGCCAGCGAGGCCGACAGCCCGCCGGCCGCGGCCGGCGCCTATCAACAACGACGCGCCGCAAGCGGCGTCGATATCCGGATCTAGGAGATCACCATGGCGGTCGGCGGCGTCGACACGACTTCAACCCAGGCGGCGGTCAGCGGCGGCGGCCAGCGGCTGGCCGAGAGCTTCGACACCTTTCTCAATCTGCTGACCACGCAGATGAAGAACCAGGATCCGCTCTCGCCGATGGATTCCAACCAGTTCACCCAGCAGATCGTGCAGATGACCGGGGTGGAGCAGCAGCTGCTGACCAACGAGCTGCTGCAGCGCCTGGTGGTCGCCTCCGGCGACGGGGTGGCCGACGCGGTCAGCCTGATCGGCAAGTAGGTCCGCGCGGCGACCGGCGAGGCCAACCGCGTGAACGGCGAGGCCAACTGGGTCTACCGCCTGGACCGGGCGGCCCAGGACGTGAAGATCGAGGTCCTCGACGAAAATGGCGGCATCGTCCACGTCAAGGCGCTGAGCGACGTCGGAGGCGGCGACCACGCCTTCACCTGGGACGGCAAGAACGTCCTGGGCGCCCAGCTCGCCGACGGCGGCAAGTACACCCTCCGGGTGACGGCCACCGCCTCCGAGGGCGCCACGGTCGGGCACGTGACCTACATCGAAGGCGTGGTCACGGCGATCGAGCAGGTGGACGGGGAGACCTACGCCACCATCGGGGGCACCCGCGCCCTCTGGCAGACCATCAGCAGCATCGGACTGGCGCCGACCCCGAGCGACGCCGCCGACGCCTCCGCAACCAATGACGACGGCGACGACGAAACGACGCCGAAGGCGGCCTGACCCGCGCGCCAGCACGGCCGCGCAACCGCCCTCATGTGCAAAGAAAGAAGGCAACCAACCCAATGAGCATCAATTCCGCCATGCTCGCCGGCGTCTCTGGGCTGACGGCCAATTCGTCGGCGCTCGCCGCCATTTCCGACAACATCGCCAACATCAACACCGTCGCCTACAAGCGCAACCAGGTGAACTTCGCCAACATCGTGACCGCCCAGGCGGTGACGGGGCGCTACAGCGCCGGCGGCGTTCAGGGGCTGACGCGCCAGTACATCAGCCAGCAGGGCCTGATCCAGAGCGCCAACTCCTCGACCGACCTGGCCATCTCCGGCGACGGCTTCTTCATCGTCACGGAGAAGGGCGCGGGCCTGACGGACGCCGACAAGCGCGTCTTCACCCGCGCCGGCTCCTTCAGCGTCGACCCCGACGGCTATCTGCGCAACGACGCCGGCTTCTACCTGCAGGGCTGGCCGATCGCCGCCGACGGGACCATCCGCTACAACCCCTCGGACCTGACCGAGCTCAACTCGATCAACGTCAAGAACCTGGGTTCGGCGGTGCAGGCGACCGCCAATGTCGTGATCAACGCCAATCTGGACAAGCGCCAGACCATCTCGGCGGCCGAGGCGACCTACGACCCCACCACCCGATCCATGGCCGACTGGGAGGAGAACGCCAACCCCGCCACCGGCACCCAGCCCGACTTCACCATCGAGATGAACGTCGTGGACACGGTGGGCGGGACCCACAAGGTGGCCATGTCCTTCCTGCGCAGCGACGCCAACCCCAACGAGTGGCACGCTGAAATCTACGCCATCCCGGCGACGGACGTCGATGGCGGCGGCCCCTCGGGCCAGATCACGTCGGGGATGGTCTACTTCAATCAGGACGGCACGATCGACCTGACCAACACCACCCTGTTCGGCGCCGCCGGCGCCTCGTGGATCACGCTCGCCCAGGAGTGGGCCATGTCA
>CAYQPL010000255.1:0-2378 GCA_964419395.1 uncultured Phenylobacterium sp.
CGTCCGGTCGTCACCGCCGCGGAGGCCATCCGCGCGCTCGACCTGGCGCTCGCCGTCGAGCAGGGCCTGGACCGGGTCGACTGAGGCGCGGGGGCGGGCCTCAGTGGTGGTGGCGCAGGAAGGCGATGAAGGCCGCGCCGTCGGTCGCCAGAAGCCATAGCCCGCCGGCGAAGATCAGGACGGCGAGGCCCTTCAGTCCCGCATCGACCACCGCGAGGGCCCTCGGACGCGCGTCCGCGCCAAGGGCGAGCATGACGAGATCGCCCAGGCCGAAGAGGACGCAGGCGGTCCCCCCGACGATGGCGAACAGGAAGAGGCCCATCGCCCAGGGGCGAGGCGCACGGGCGCGGCCCTGGAATTGCGGCGCGCTCGGCGCCTGGAAGGCGATCTCGTAGGCCGGAGCCTGCGCCAGCGGCGCGGCGGGGCCGCGGGGGGGCGCGATCCGCAGCCGGTAGTCGGCGCCGGCCACCCAGCGGGCCTCGGGCTCGATCTGGAAGGCCAGGTCCACGTCGTGGCCCGGGATGTCGATATAGGGCCAGATCCGCACCGGCACGGCGCCGGCCGGCCCGGTCAGGGTCACCATGGCGGGCGTCAGGTGGCGCACGTCGAATCTCTGGGCCGTCACCACGGTGATGCGGCCGTAGCCGTCGAGGGGATCGGCGCTCGGCAGCCGGCCGCCGTCGGCCGGAAGGCTGAAGACGAAGAAGGGCGCCGGCCGCCCATGGGCCTTCGCCCAGATCGCCTCCCAGCCTGCCGCCACGGCGTCCGCGTTCGACGCGTAGCCGCCCGGCGCGGTGGCGAGGTTCGCCGCGCCCCAGGGCCAGGCCCGGCGCGAATAGCCCGCCGAGAGGAAGGAGAGCAGCTTGAGCTGCCGCTCCAGCGACTGGCCGCGGGCCATGGTCTCGCGCATGACCGGCTCCAGGTTCTGCGCGTTCAGCCGCGTCTCGCCGAAATAGCCCGAGCGCGCATAGATGCGGGCCAGGTCGGCGTCGGGGACGAAGGGACGGTAGGTCCAGCGAAGCAGGCCTTCGCCGGCGATGCCCAGCATGGCGTTTTCCATGTCGTCGCGGTCGGGCTCGCCGACCGCCTTGGCGTGCTTCTTCAGCGTGGCGTCCAGCACGCGGTCCTCCACCACATGGGCGTAGGCGCCGAGATAGTGGGCGAAGAGATCGTCATAGCCGGCGGCCGCCCGCACCGCCGGGTCCTGCAGGTCGGCCCAGGCGGCGTCGAGGTACTGGGCGTGCAGGGCCTCGCCGTGCGGCTTCAGGCCGTGGCCCCAGTCGGGGAAGGCGGTCCCCGACTGGACGGCGTCGCGATGGGCCTGAAGGAAGACGCGCAGCTCGGGCGTCCGGACCTGCGCGATGGCGAGATCGGTGATGTGGCCGTGGGTGACGCCGTCCCAGGCGGCGGCCGGCGCCGCCGGCGACAGGAGCGCCAAAAGCGCGCCGAGGACGGCGGCGATGCCGGAGCGCCTCATCCGGTCACCGCATGGAAGAGGCCGACGAAGGCCGAGACGCCGGAAAGCATGGCCAAGCCCCCGGCGGCGACCCGGGCGCCCAACCGCCCCCGCCGGCCGCCCGCGCGCCAGCGAAGAAGGGCCAGGACGCCGCCCGCCGCGGCCAGGAAGGCGGCGGCGAGCAGGAGGGGCTGGAGGACGAAGGGGTCCATCAGTAGCGGGCTTCCAGGGCGACGCCGAACACCCGCGGCTCGCCCAGCAGGGGACGGGCGGCGTTGGCGTCCTTCACATAGTCCACATCCATGAGGTTGCGGACGAAGACCGAGCCCGTCACCGCGCCGAAGTCGTAGCCGGCCTTCACATTGATGAGTGTGCGGGCCTCGTTCTTCCGGGTGTTCCCGGTGTCGGCGAAGCTCGTACCCTGATAGTTGGCGTTGGCGTTTGCGAAGAAGCCGTTGTCGCCCTGCCAGGCGCCGCCCAGCACGGCCGTCCACTGCGGGGCATAGGCGAACCGGTTGCCCTCCAGCCCGTCCAGCCGGCTCGGATCGACGGTGACGCCGAGCGCGGCGGCGGCCTCCGGCACCGTGACGTCGAACGCGGTGAACTCGGTGTGGCTGTAGCCCAGGCCCCCATAGAGCTTCAGATTGCGGCTGACATCGACGTCGCCCTGCAGCTCGAAGCCGTAGAGCTCCGCCTGGCCGGCGTTGGCGCCGATGCTGTCGGTTTCCTGCTCGGAGAGGTCGATGG
This sequence comes from uncultured Phenylobacterium sp., assembly GCA_964419395.1. Classification (GTDB taxonomy): domain Bacteria; phylum Pseudomonadota; class Alphaproteobacteria; order Caulobacterales; family Caulobacteraceae; genus Phenylobacterium. Next base: position 2,204 of record CAYQPL010000255.1, read on the forward strand.
TGACCTGCAGGTCCTTCCAGTCCACATAGTAGAGGTTGGCGTTGAACCGGGCGCGCTTGTCGAACAGTTCCGAGCGCAGGAACAGCTCATAGTTCCACGTGTATTCCGGCTTCAGCGGCGTCACCAGTTGGCGCACCACGTTGACGCTGCCGCCGCCGGCCCGCTAGGCGCGCTG
>CAYQPL010000256.1:0-2366 GCA_964419395.1 uncultured Phenylobacterium sp.
TGCAGTGCACCGCGTCCGGCTCGTGGCGCATGAGGCCGCAGACATGGCAGGCGAAGCGCACCTTGTAGGGACGGAAGAGGGCCTGGGCGAAGCGGACGAACAGGGTGATGCCGGCGATCATGATGACGATCGAGATCAGCCGTCCGCTGACCCCGGGCAGGATGATGTCGCCATAGCCGGTGGTCGTCAGCGACGTCACCGTGAAATAGAGCGCGTCGACATAGCCGCTGACGCCGCCCTCGTCGCCGACATAGATGGTGTAGACGAAGCCGGTGGCGACGAAGACGAAGGTGATCAGGGTGGCGGCCGCCCGGATCACGTCCTCCCAGCGGGTGTCGTCGAACCGGTGGCCCACCGTGTCCCAGAAGAACTCGCTGTTGAACAGGGTCCAGATGCGCAGCACGCGCAGGAAGGCCAGGTTGATCAGGACCGTCGGCAGGAGAAGCGTCAGCAGGACGAACAGGTCGACCATGACGATCGGCCGCCGGATCCAGTCCTTCACCGTGCGCCAGGCGAGCGCGCGAGCGGCCAGGTCGGCCGCCAGTATCGCGGCGACCGCCAGGTCGAGCGGTAGGAAGAGACGCGATTCGCGCAGGAAGGGCGCGGCCACGAAGAAGGCGATCAGGGCCAGGTCGACGCCGATGACCGCCAGGCGGAAGCGCACGGCCTGGGGCGACTCCCCGTGATAGAGCGCCCGGAGCTTGGCCCGGAACCGGCGGAAGGTGCGGATGCGGTCCGGCGCTTTTCGGGGTTCGTCTGAGGTCAAACTGCTCGTCCGCCAGGCATGGGTTCGGTCGCCGCCGCGCGCCCGACCGGATCGGGTTCACAGCTTGGTGAGCGCCGGCCGGCCGACGGCCGGCCCGTGCTAGCTCTAAACGAGCGGCCCTGGGTTGCTGAACCAAAAACGCGCCCCAGCCATTCTGGATCACGGCTGCGCTGTAGCCGCGCGGCGCCCTGGGGCGCTGCGACGTCGCGCTCGCCTGCGTGGCCGGGTGCAATTTAAGGAGTGCCGTTCCGTGGACACGACCACTGCCAGCGAAACCATCATCACCAGCGTGCGGGAGAGCTGGCACGCCCTCATCACCCTCGGCCCGGCGGCGCTCGCCCTGAACATCGGCCTGTCGGTGCTGGCGATCGGCGTCGCCGTCCTGCTCGGCTATCTGGCGCGCCGGCTGCTGCGCCAGGGCGCCCGCGCCCTGCCCGGTCCGGCCGACGCCGAGAAGACCATCCGCACCCGGCGCGTGGCCACCCTGACCTGGAACGTGATCGAGGTGGCCCTCGTCGTCGCGACCCTGATCGCCCTGGCCGGCATCTGGGGATTCGACGTCATGGGCTGGCTGTCGGCGGGGCTCGGACAGCAGATCGTCGAAAGCGCCGTCCGCATCGCCATCCTGGCCGTGGCGACCTTCGCCGCCGTGGAGCTCTCGAGCCTGCTGATCAACCGCCTGCTCCAGCGCATGGCCCACGGGCGGGAAGGACAGGCGCGCCGGACGGCGCAGCTGAACACCATCGGTCCGCTGCTGCACGGCATCGCCAAGGGCGTCATCATCATCGTCGGCGGCATGATGATCCTGGCCGAGGTCGGCGTGGCCATCGGCCCGCTGCTGGCCGGCGCCGGCGTTCTCGGCCTGGCCATCGGCTTCGGCGCCCAGACCCTCGTCAAGGACTTCCTGACCGGCATCTTCCTGGTGGCGGAGGATATCGTGGCCGTCGGCGACGTGGTGGAGATCAACGGGGCCAGCGGCGTGGTCGAGCAGATGACGGTGCGCACCATCCGCCTGCGCGGCCTGGACGGGACGCTGCACGTCCTGCCCTATGGCGAGGCCCAGGTGATCCACAACATGACCAAGACCTTCTCCTACCATGTGGCCGAGCTCGGCATCTCCTACGAGTCCGACATCGACAAGGCCTTCGAGGTGATGGCCCAGGTGGTGGACGAGATGCGCGCCGACGCCGCCTTCTCCGAGAAGATCCTCGAGCCGCTGGAGATCATGGACGTGGTGGCCCTGGCCGACAGCGGCGTCGTGCTGCGCGGCCGGATCAAGACCCAGCCGGGCGCCCAGTGGGGGATCGGGCGGGCCTTCAACCGCCGCATCAAGCAGGCCTGGGACGCGGCCGGGATCGACATCCCCTATCCCCACATGCATCTGGTCCTGCCCCGCAACATGGGCGAGGGCGGCGAGCCGTCCCGGGCGGCGGCGAACGGCTGATGGGACGCCTGATCGTCATCTCCAACCGGGTCAGCCCGCCCAGCGACGTGGGCGGCGGCACGCAAGGCGGCCTGGCCATGGCCCTGGCCGCGGCCCAGCGCGAGCACTCCGGCGTGTGGTTCGGCTGGAGCGGCCGGCCCACCGCGACCAACCGCG
>CAYQPL010000257.1:0-2359 GCA_964419395.1 uncultured Phenylobacterium sp.
CCCCCCCCCCCCCCCCCCCCCCCCCCCCCCCCCCCCCCCCCCCCCCCCCCTGCCGCCTGCCCGCCCCCCAAGCCGCCTTCGCCCTCAGGCCGGCTCGGCCTTGAGCGCGGCGATGCGCGCCTCGCGCAGGGCCGAGCGGCGGACCTTGCCGGCGTCGTCGCGCAGGGGCTCGGCGACGAACTCGTAGGTCCGCGGCTGCTTGTAGGTGACGAGCCGTCCCGACAGGTGGCCGCGCAGCTCGTCCTCCGTGGTCGGCCGGCTGACCTGGACGATGGCGTGGATCTTGTTGCCCAGATCGTCGTCGGGGATGCCGATCACGGCGCAGGACTGGACGCTCTCGAACTCCTCCAGCGCCGCCTCGATCTCGGCCGGGTAGACGTTGGAGCCGCCCACCAGGATCATGTCGGTGCGCCGGTCGGCCAGGTAGAGATAGCCGTCCTCGTCGAACCAGCCGATGTCGCCCAGGCTCTCCCCGCCGCCGGGCAGGGTCTTGGCCGTGGCGCCGACATACTTGTAGCTGGGCGGCGCGCCCTCGGGCCGGCGCATATAGATCTCGCCCACCTCGCCGGGGGGCAGCGGCTGGCCGGCCTCGTCCATGGCGACCATCTCGCCCATCCGCACCTTGCCGACCGAACCGCGGTGGGCCAGCCATTCGGTCCCGGAGATGACGGTGGAGGCCTGGGCCTCGGTGCCGGCATAGAGCTCCTGGATCACCTCGCCGCCCAGCCAGTGGATGAAGGCCTCCTTCAGCCAGGGCGGGCACGGCGCGGCCAGGTGCCAGAGGGTCTGCAGGGAGGAGAGATCATACTTCGCCCGCGTCTCCTCCGGCAGGTGCCAGATGCGGTTCATCATGGTCGGCACCATGTAGATCCAGGTCGCCTTCCAGCGCTCGATCTCGGCCAGGGGCTTCTCGGGAGCGAACCTGGGCATCACCACCAGGTGGGCGCCCATGTTCAGGGCCGACATCATCATGCCGAAGCCGGCGTTGTGATAGAGCGGCGCCGGCAGCAGGGCGACGGAGTCGGCGCGCAGCTGCCAGCCCCCGACCTCGGGGATCTCCTTCACCGTCACCCCCGGCTGTCCCGCCAGGATCAGCTTGGGCCGGCCGGTGGAGCCGCCGCTGGTCGGCGCCTTGGAGACCGGCGCGATGGCGTCCGGCAGGTCGCTGTCGTCCTCGGACCGGGCCACGATCTCGGCCACGCCCACCAGGGGCCGGTCGATGGCGTGGTCGAAGGCGGCGATGACGATGGGTGTCGCGGCCAGCTCCATGATGGCTTCCAGCTCGGCCTTGGGCAGGCGGAAGGAGACCGGCTGCGGCGTCGCGCCGATCTTCCACAGGGCCCAGCAGGCCTCCACGAAGCCGATGCTGTTGGGCAGGCCCAGCGTCACCAGGTCGCCGTGCTTCACCCCCAGGGCCAGGAGGCCGCGGGCGATGCGGTTGGTCCGGCGATGGAATTCGGCATAGGTGCGCGTCTCGTCCCCGCAGGAGACGGCGGGCGCGTCGGGCTTCTCGGCGGCGAGCTGGGCCAGGCGGGCGCCCAGCGAGATGGTCTCTTCGGCCATGCGGTCTCTTCCCTGGAAATGTAAGGGCCACGGTTCGTTCGGCGTCCGCGGTCTCTATGAAATGGTATGCCGCCCTATGGCGCGGCGGCGGGCCGTACTTTCCTCCCGCGGGGGCGGGCATGGCAAGGCCCTGGAAGATCATGCCCGCGCCCGATATGAGCGGCCGGTCACGCGAAAGCCGTCAGGAGCCCGCCCATGTCCGACATCTCCACCGCCGACCTCTCCGACGAGACCGAGGGCGCCTCCCAGGTCCTGCGCCTGCAGATGCGCGACCTCGGCGGGCGCAAGGCCTTCGCGGGCCCCATCCGCACGGTCCGCTGCCATGAGGACAATTCGAAGGTGAAGGCCGTGCTGGCCACCCCCGGAAACGGCGCGGTGCTGGTGGTCGATGGCGGCGGGTCGCTGAACTGCGCCCTGGTGGGCGACATGATCGCCGAGGGTGCGGTCGCGAATGGCTGGGCCGGCGTGGTGGTCAACGGCGCGGTGCGCGACGCCGCCGTGCTGGCCACCCTCGACCTGGGGGTCAAGGCGCTCGGCACCATGCCCCTGCGCAGCGTGCGCCGCGACCAGGGCGAGACCGACGTGACCGTCGCTTTCGGCGGCGTCCTCTTCACCCCGGGCGACAGGCTGCATGCGGACGAGGACGGCGTGGTGGTGCTGCCGGGCTGACCTGGACGCGAACCCCACGCGTCACCCTCGGGCTCGTCCCGAGGGTCCCTGCCCGTGGCAGGCGCGAGCGTCGAGAGGGATTCCCGGCACAAGGCCGGGAATGACGATTTTGGGGTGGAGAGGCGGG
>CAYQPL010000258.1:0-2331 GCA_964419395.1 uncultured Phenylobacterium sp.
GTTGTACCCCAGCGGGTGCGCGCGCTTGCTGCACGTCGCGTGGCCGTGGCCGCCCCGGGGGGGCGGCTGGCGACGCGCCTCGTCGAGACACGCCTTCGCTTCAAGCGGCTGTCGGCGGCCGAGATCGCCGCCTATCTCGCCAGCGGCGAGGGCCTGGGCAAGGCGGGCGGCTACGGCATTCAGGGCCGGGCCGGCGCCTTCGTCACCTCGCTGCAGGGCTCCTATCCGGCGGTCGTCGGGCTGCCCCTCTACGAAACGCTCAACCTCCTGCGCGGACTGGGCTATCAGGGCGCATGAGCCGACGCGCCAGCTTCATCGACCGCGGCCTGGGGGAAACCCGGGGCGGGGTGCTTCTCGACGATCGTCCCGAGCGTTTCTTCATCGTCCGCGACGACGCGCCCCAGCGGCTTCGCCTGGGGGCCCGCCTGCGGGCGCGCGTGCGGCATGTGGAGCCGCAGCTGGGCATGGCCTTCCTCGACCTGGGCGCGGGCGCCGAGGCCATCCTGCCCTACAAGCCCGACGCCCGCCCGCGGCAGGGCGAGGCGCTGGAGGTCGAGATCCGCGCCGAACCCCGCGCCGGCAAGCTCGCCACCCTGCGCGCCCTGGGGCCCGCACAGGGCGAGCCCGCCCTGCTGGCCGAGGCGCCCGACCTGGCCGAGGTCCTGGCGGGTTACGTCGGGGAGGAAGCGCCGATCACCGGTCCCCAGGCCCGCGTCCTGGCTGACGAGGCCGAGGCCGAGGCCCTGGAGACGGTCCACCCGTTGCCCGGCGGAGGCACGATCGCCATCGAGACCACGCGGGCCCTGACCGCCATCGACGTCGACGTCGGAGACCGCAAGGGCGGCGAGGTGAAGCGTGTGACGCGGCAGGCGAACCTGGCCGCGATCGCCGAAGGGGCGCGCCTCCTGCGGCTGAAGGGGCAGGGTGGTCTCGTGGTCTTCGACCTCGCCGGCCGGGGCCATGACGGAACGGCGCTGATGAACGCCATGCGCGCGGCCTTCCAGCCTGACAATCCCGGCGTCGCCATCGGCCCGGTCAGCCGGTTCGGGACCATCGAACTGACCGTGCCGCGCCGCGCCGCACCCGTGCTCGACACCCTTTGCGAGGCCGGCGGCCGGCTGACCGAACGCAGCCTCGCCCAGCGGCTCGTGCGCCGGGCGGAGGCCGAGGCCGCCGCCAGTCCCGGCGCGCGGCTGCGGATCGTGTGCGCGCCCGCCGTGGCGCAGGCCGCCGCGCCGCTCTTCGAGGCCCTGGCCGGCAGGATCGGCCGGCGGTTCGAGGTGTCGCCCGAGGCCGGACGGCCACGCGGATCCTTCGAGGTCAGCGCCTCATGAGCGCCCCCAAGTGCCCGATCTGCGGCAAGCCGGCCGATCCGGCCGTCCGCCCCTTCTGCTCGAAGCGTTGCGCCGACGTCGATCTCCAGCGGTGGTTTTCCGGCGCCTACGCCATCCCGGCGGCCGAGGAAGACGAGGTCGGCGAGGGTGACGACGATCGCTGAAAAGAAGCCCTCGCACAGCGCTGGACTTCGGAAGGCGGCTCTTCTATAGACGCGGCTCCCGCGTCGGCGGCCTACGCCTGGGTAGCTCAGTTGGTAGAGCAGCGGATTGAAAATCCGCGTGTCGGTGGTTCGAATCCGCCCCCAGGCACCACTTCCTTTCTCGATAAAGCAGCTGGTCAGCTGTCAGGCAAACGGTCGCGGCCCAACGCGGTCTGCGCCCCTCAGCCCTTTCAGCGCTTTCAATAGCTTGTCGCTGTTTGTCTGCGCCTTTCGGAGGCTGCCCCCACTTTCACCCACTACGAGCGCACATCGGGCGTTCCGCGGGCTTCGTCAGCTTGGAGCTTGGTGCGCAGGAACTCAGCGAGAAAGGAGCTCTCGTTTCGCCCCAACCATCGGCCAACCCGCACCAGCCCGATTCCGAAAGCTGCCATGATCAAAGGGCCGACGAGAGAAACCCAAGTCTCCGGCGGTGCGCCGCCTCTCAGGTAGGCCGATGTTGCATAGAGGAACATTCCGCCGCCCATGAGCGCCAGCATTCCGAACCACAAAGCCAAGAAGGCCGTGACGAGGGGGCTCATTCCAAATCGGATGACAATTCGGCTCCCTGCGCCGGCCTGGTGAAAGCTGGCAAAAATAAACGTCTGAAATGAGTTGCGGTATGGGATGCGCTTGTATCCGGTGAACTGCGACCCAGACACCGTGCCGAGCACGGGCTTGGAGCCGAGGAGCTTCCACTGAGGGTCCACCTCAGCCTTGAGCCTCTTCAGGCACTCGTGCGGGGGCAGGGGTGAAACGAGCTCGAGCATGACTGACCAGACCACAAGCGGCGCTCA
>CAYQPL010000259.1:0-2280 GCA_964419395.1 uncultured Phenylobacterium sp.
CGCGGCGTCGGGCTCGGCGGTCAGCGCCTTGAAATCGGTCTCCGCCTCGTCGAAGCGCCGCAGGCGCTCGTACTGATAGGCCTGTCCCAGCAGGCCGAAGAACTCCACCAGCTTGTCGTTCGGCACGTTGGGGCGGACGATGGCGCCTTCGCGGTCGCCGGCCTGGGCCGCCGCCCAGGGCGTCAGCAGGGCCGCGGCCGTGCGGTGGGGAAAGCCGATCTCCTGGGCGGTGAGCAGGGCGTAGGCCCCACGGCCGTCGCCATCGGCCATGGCGTCCACCGCCCGCACCAGCCGGGCGAGACGCTTGGCCGCCTCCGAGGCGTCCGCCTCGGCCGGCGCCATGCGCACCGCCTTGTCGATGTCGCCGCTGAGCACGGCGGCGGTGAAGGCCCGCTCGTCCAGCACGCCGACGCCGCTCTCCTCCGCCGCACGGCCGAAATAGTCGGCCGCCTGCACGCTCTCGCCATCGCTCAGGGCCGCCTGGCCCGCCAGGAACAGGCCATAGGGCGAACGACCCGACCAGTCGCGGGACAGGGTCGGGGCGGCCGGCGGGGCCGCGGCGCAGGCGGCGAGGAGGAGCGCGGGGACCGCGAGGGTCAGAGATCGAAGACGCATCCCCGGAGGGTTTCCTTTCCGTCCGCGCGCGGCAAGCGGCGTGCGGTCACATGTTGGGGTAGTTGGGCCCGTCGCCGCCCTGCGGGGTCGTCCAGTTGATGTTCTGGGACGGATCCTTGATGTCGCAGGTCTTGCAGTGGACGCAGTTCTGGAAGTTGATCTGGAACTTCGGGTTCTGGCCGTTGTCGTCGTACAGGACCTCATAGACGCCCGCCGGGCAATAGAGGCGCGCCGGCTCCCCGAACTTCGGCAGGTTGACCTCGATGGGGATCGACGGATCCTTCAGCTTCAGGTGCGCCGGCTGGTTCTCGTCGTGGTTGGTCGCCGACAGGAAGACCGAGGACAGCTTGTCGAAACTGATCTCGTTGTCCGGCTTCGGATAGACGATCGGCTTGTGGTCCTTGGCCAGGCCGGTCGACGCCGCATCGGTCTTGTTGTGCTTCATCGTCCCGAAGACGGAGAAGCCGCCGGTCAGATTGGTGATCGTCATGTCGATCCCGCCCAGCACCATGCCGAGCGCCGTGCCGAAACGCGCCAGCAGCGGCTTGGCGTTGCGGACGATCTTCAGCTCCTTGGCGACCCAGGACGACTGATAGGCCTGTTCGTACTCGACCAGCTCGTCGCCCTGACGGCCGCCCTGGATGGCGGCGAAGGCGGCCTCGGCGGCCAGCATGCCGGTCTTCATGGCGTTGTGGCTGCCCTTGATGCGGGGCACGTTCACGAAGCCCGCCGAGCAGCCGATGAGCGCGCCGCCCGGGAAGAACAGCTTCGGCACCGACTGATAGCCGCCCTCGGTGATGGCGCGCGCGCCATAGGCGATGCGCTTGCCGCCCTCCAGGTGCGGGCGCACCGCCGGATGCTGCTTGAAGCGCTGGAACTCGTCGAAGGGCGAGAGCCAGGGGTTCTTGTAGTTCAGGTGCACCACGAAGCCGATGGCCACGTAGTTGTCACCGAAGTGGTACATGAAGCTGCCGCCGCCGGTCTTATCGTCCAGCGGCCAGCCCAGGGTGTGCTGCACCAGCCCCGGCTGGAACTTGTCGTCGGGGACCTGCCACAGCTCCTTCAGGCCGATGCCGAACTTCTGCGGCTCCTTGCCCTCGGCCAGATCGAACTTGGCGATCAGCTGCTTGGCGAGGGACCCGCGGACGCCCTCGCCGATGAAGGTGTATTTGGCGTGCAGCTCGACGCCCGGCTGGTAGTCGGCGGTCTTCTCGCCGTCCTTGTCGATTCCGAAGACGCCGGCGACGACGCCCTTCACCGAACCGTCGGCGTTGTAGACGAGGTCCGAGGCGGCCATGCCCGGATAGATCTCCACGCCCAGGCCTTCGGCCTGCTGGGCCAGCCAGCGGCAGACATTGCCGAGGGAGGCGATGTAGTTGCCGTGGTTCATCATGAACTTCGGCATGGGCAGCCAGGTGATGTCGAGCTCGCCCTCCGGCCCCAGGAAGATGAACTTGTCCTTCTTGACCGGGGTCTCGAGCGGCGCGCCCTGTTCCTTCCAGTCGGGGATCAGCTCGTTGATGGCGATCGGGTCGATCACCGCGCCCGACAGGATGTGGGCGCCGACCTCGGAGCCCTTCTCCAGAACCGCGACGCTGATCTCCGTCCCGGCCTCGGCGGCGAGCTGCTTCAGGCGGATCGCGGCCGCCCGGCCGGCCGGCCCCG
>CAYQPL010000260.1:0-2252 GCA_964419395.1 uncultured Phenylobacterium sp.
CATGCCCTCCTCGCGCTGGGGCACGGCGTCGAGGTCGAGCTCGATGCCCTCGCCGCCCTTGCCGGCCATCTCCACCGAGGAGGAGGTGAGGCCCGCCGCGCCCATGTCCTGGATGGCGGCCACGGCGCCCGAGGCCATCAGTTCGAGCGTGGCTTCGATCAGTAGCTTCTCGGCGAAGGGGTCGCCGACCTGGACGGTGGGACGCTTCTCCTCGGAGGCGTCGTCGAACTCGGCCGAGGCCATGGTGGCGCCGTGGATGCCGTCGCGGCCGGTCTTGGAGCCGAAATAGACCACCGGCAGGCCGGCCGCCGGGGCGGCGGAGTAGAAGATCTTGTCGGCGTCGGCCAGGCCCACGCACATGGCGTTGACCAGGATGTTGCCGTCATAGCCGCGGTGGAAATTGGTCTCGCCCGCCACGGTCGGGACGCCCACGCAGTTGCCGTAGCCGCCGATCCCGGCGACCACGCCGGAGACCAGCCGCCTGGTCTTGGGGTGGGACGGATCGCCGAAGCGCAGGGCGTTCAGCAGGGCCACCGGCCGCGCGCCCATGGTGAAGACGTCGCGCATGATGCCGCCCACGCCCGTCGCCGCGCCCTGATAGGGCTCGATGTAGGAGGGGTGGTTGTGGCTCTCCATCTTGAAGACGCAGGCCTGGCCGTCGCCGATGTCGACGACGCCGGCGTTCTCGCCCGGCCCCTGGATGACCTTGGCGCCCTTGGTCGGGAACTTCGAAAGATGCTTGCGGCTCGACTTGTAGGAGCAGTGCTCGCTCCACATGACCGAGAAGACGCCCAGCTCCACGAGGTTCGGCTCGCGGTTCAGACGCTTGACGATCAGGTCGTACTCGTCGGCCTTGAGGCCGAACTCGGCGGCCGTGTCGGCCATGGATTTCGCAGGCGCAGCGCTCATGGCGCGCCTTCTAGCGGGCTTCGCGCGCCAGCGCGATAGGGGCGTGCGGCCCGGCCGGAGGGGAGGGGCGCGCCGGGAAGCGGACGAGCGGCGGCGGGCCATTCGCTTGTCGCGCGATCTGTCGACCCGTCCCAGGGGAATCCCGCCCCGGAATGTGACGCCCACGCCCCAGATCGGGGCGAATATCGCCCGGAACGGGGCGAACATGGTTAACGCGAGGTTGTCAGGTGTGGCATTTCGTCCTAACCAGGGCCGGAGTCCGCGTACAGGGCCAGGGCGCTGCGCCAGCCCTTTTGGGAACTTCAGACCGGGGTTGGGTGACATGCTCAAGATCATCAGCGGAGCCGCTGCGGCGCTTGCGATGTCGGCGGGTGGCGCTGCCGCTCAGTATTATGCGCCGACGGCGCCGGGCCCGCACGGGTGTCCCGAGCCGGCGCATTCGCCGCGGGGCGGCTGCTACTGCAACCAGGAACAGGTGTTCTACACCCCAGCGCCCGGCGCGCCGTGGCACATCAACCATCCCGGCGGTCCGGCCATGCGGGTCTATTCGCAGCCGGTCTACGTGCCCTCGGGCCGTGTCGATATCCAGGGGCCGCCGATCTATGTTGAGGCGCCGCCGATCCGCGTCGCCCCGGCCCAGATCTATCTGCATGCGCCGGACGTGCGGGTGAAGCCGTCCCAGGTGATCGTGGAGCCGCCGCAGATCCACGCCGCGCCGTGCCCCGAGGGCCGGGGCTGCGGTCCGGTGGCCGCCAACCCGTAGGCCGCCGCCGCGGAGTCAGTCGTGGAAAGGGGCCGGCGCCTGCGCCGGCCTTTTTCGTTTGCCGTCGCCCGATCAGGGTGAGGTGGCGCAGAAGGCGCGGATTTCGCGGGCCAGGTCCAGATCGCCACTTTCCAGCGCCGTGCGCACCGCATCCTCGCATGCGCCGTCGGCCGCCAGGTTGGTGACCTTCAGGCGCAGAGCCTCGCGCGCCTCGGCCGCGTCCTTCAGCGCCTTGGCCTCCCGCCGGTCGCCGGGGGTGCAGAGGGACAGCCAGGAGGCGTCGGCGCATCGCCGGATCAGCCGCGCCTGACGCGCCCGTTCCGGATCGGTCTCAGAACCGGCGCCGTCGGGCGCGACGGGGCGCGCCGCCGACGGAAGGGACGGCGCCGAGGGAGCCGGCGCCGATGCGGTCGGCGGAGCGGGGGCCGCCGCCAGGCTGGGGGCCGGCGCGGCGCGGTAGAAGGAGTCAGGCACGCGGTAGCGGCACACCCACCCCTCGGCCTCCAGTTCGCACGACTGCAGGGTGGCTTCGCTGCCCTCCTGGGCCGACGGAGCGGCCTCCTGCGCGAGAAGGGCCAGG
>CAYQPL010000261.1:0-2130 GCA_964419395.1 uncultured Phenylobacterium sp.
CCCCCCCCCCCCCCCCCCCCCCCCCCCCCCCCCCCCCCCCCCCCCCCCCCCCCTGCGGGCTTTCCGCACCACCACCAGCCGAACATGACGGGTGAGGCCGCTCTACAGCGCCGCGTAGGCCGCCTCGATCAGGCGTTTCGCGCGCGGATCGCCCAGGAGGTGGGCCGACTGCTTGTTCATGACATAGGCGCCGGCGATCCCCGTCTCCGGATCGGCGAAGGCGCAGGAGCCGCCCCAGCCGGAATGGCCGAAGGTGGCGTCCCCCGGACCCCAGGGATGGAGGGCTTCGTTGCGCATGACGCCGGCGCCCCAGCTCATCACGAAGGGCAGGACGAGGTCTTGTCCTGCGATGCGCTCGCGCGACATCTCGGCGATCAGGGCGGGCGTCAGGATCATCTCGCCGTCCAGCCAGCCGCCGTTCGAAAGCGCCCCCATTAGTTGGGCGAGCGCCGGGGCCGTGGCGTGGCCGTTGGCCGAGGGGATCTCCACGCGCCGCCACTCCGCCTGGCCGCGGCCGGCGGGCGAGGACCAGGGCTGCAGGAAGGCGGCCCTGGTCGGTTCGTTGATCTCGCCGAAGTCGGGGAAGGCCGGCGGCCGCTGCAGGTCGGCGCAGCGGCCGTGTTCGGCGTCCGGCAGGCCGATCCAGAGGTCGAGGTCGAAGGGTCCGGCCAAGTCTTCGCGCAGCGCCGTCCCCATGGTGCGGCCGTCCACGCGGCGGAAGATCTCGCCGGCGAGATAGCCGTAGGCGACGGGATGATAGCCGCTGGCGGTCCCCGGCGGCCACATGGGCGCCATGGCGGCCAGCTTGGCGCAGGTGGCGTCCCAGTCGAACCAGATGGCCGGGTCCGTCTCGTCGGGAAAGCCGGAGAGACCGGCCTGATGCGACAGCGCCTGCTCGATGGTGATCTGCGCCTTGCCGGCCTCCCCGAAGTCGGGCCAGACCTCGGCGACAGGCTGGGCGTAGTCCAGCCGGCCCTGGTCGACCAGGCGGGCGATCAGCAGGGCGGCGATCGCCTTGGTGGTGGAGAAGATCGGGGTGAGCGTGCGTTCATCGAAGGGCTGGCTGCGGGCCCGGTCGGCGTGACCGGCCCAGAGGTCGACCAGCAGCTCGCCTTTATGGACCAGGGCGAACCGCGCGCCGAGCTCCTCGCCGCGGGCGAAGTTGTCGGCGAAGGCGGCCTTCACGCCCTCCAGGCCGGGGGCGCAGGTTCCGTGAATTTCGGGCGCGTCGGTCAGGCCAGTCGCTCCATACGCACGTGCGGCGAGGTCGCCTTCAGCCGCTGGGCCATGGCCACCAGGGGCAGTTCGGGCGCCTTCCACATATTGGCCGCCGAAATGGTTTCGGCCACCCCGCCGACGGCGCGGGCCAGCGCGTAGGAGGGCGAAAGCCCGTCCAGAACGGCGGCGCCATAGAGGGCGGTCAGCAGGTCGCCGGTTCCCTTCGGCGCGCTTTCGACCCGCTGGTGGGCGGCCAGCCAGGCCTCGCGCCGGTCGGCATAGACGACGCCGATCTCGGTCTCGCGCTGCACCGAGGAGACGAGGCAGGGCTTGCCGAGCAGGCGGGCGGCGTTCAGGGCCTGGGCGGGGTTGCGCGTCTCCGCCCCGGTCAGGCGCTCCAGCTCCCAGGCGTTGCAGGCGACGAGATCGGCGCGGGGCACGAGGTCGGCGATCAGGGCCTCGGCCACGTCGGGCGGCACATAGAGGCCCTTGCCGACATCGCCCATGGTCGGGTCGACGATGACGAAGGGCTTGCGGGCGGCCATGTCGCGCGGCGCGGCGCGGACGGCGTCGATGGCCCGGGCGGCGGCCCGCACCTGGGGCGCGCCGGCGAAGTAGCCGGTGATGACCAGGTCGGTCTGGGCGAACATGCCGTTGGCCTCGATGCCGTCCAGCACCCCGTCGATCGCCTCCACCGGCACGGCGGCGCCGCCGGGCGGGCCCCAGCCAGGATGGCGGCCATAGAGGACGGTGGGCACGACCATGGCGTCCACCTTGAACGGGGCGAGCGCCAGGGCCTGGGCTTCGCCGCCGACGCGGCTGGCGGCGACATGGCTGGAGATGATGAGGGCGAGCGGCATGGATGGCCGCATAGAGAAGCGCCGCGCGGGGCCCTGCAAGAGGCTCCGGCGC
>CAYQPL010000262.1:0-2113 GCA_964419395.1 uncultured Phenylobacterium sp.
AGACCCAGGGCGCTCCGCACCCGCTCGCCGGCGGAGTTGCGCTGGTAGGTGTAGAGCCTCATCCGGCCTCTCCCGCCGGGAAACGCTCCGCCCACAGCGCCGCCAGGCGCGGGTCCTCGTCGGTTCGCCGGACGGGGCCGGCCAGGCCCGGCGCGACCTCGTAGAATCGCAGGCGTCCCGGGGTCCATCGGGAGACGACGGCCACATAGAGGTCGAGCATCGTCATCTGGTCGCCCAGAAGGTAGTCCCCCGCCGATAGCTGCGCCGCCATCATCGCCCAGCAGTCGGCGATACGGTCGGCCGTCCGCTCCAGGATCACGGCTTCGGCGGCGGCGTCCGCGGCCAGGCGCGAAGGCACGTCGCGGACCCAGTACATCGGGTAGATGGCCGCCGGCACATAGACCATCCAGCGCAGGAAGGCCGGCCGGCGCGGGTCGCCGGGGGGCGGCGCTAGCCCCGCCTCCGGATGCGCCTCGGCCAGATGCATGAGAATGGCCGCGCTCTCTGTCATCAGCTCGCCGGTAGGCAGCCGCAGCGCCGGCACCTGCCGCAGGGGGTTCACCTGCTCGACCGAATCGAAGTCGTCCCAGGCGGTGTCGATCAGGCGCCAGGGCGCGCCGATCAGGGTGAGCGCGGCCTCGACCGCGACCGAGCCTGACCCCTGCGCCCCGTAGACGACATACTCAGTCCCTGCCACAGCTTGTGCCTCCGCGGGCCTTGTTCACAACATATTGGGGTTCGCGACGGATTGTCCGCTGGATGTCGGCGCATTCGCTGATACCTTGGACCCAGCGATCCTAGACTTCCGCCAGCCTCTCGGGGAACCGCCGTGACCGACGCCACCACCAGCCTGCCCGGCCTGCTCACCCCTTCCTACGCCTACAAGCCGTTCCGCTATCCGTGGGCCTACGAGTACTGGAAGAAGCAGCAGCAGGTCCATTGGATGCCCGAAGAGGTGCCGCTGGGCGAGGACGTCAAGGACTGGGCCGCCAAGCTGAACGATCGCGAGCGCAACCTGCTGACGCAGATCTTCCGCTTCTTCACCCAGTCCGACGTCGAGGTGAACGACAACTACATGGAGCGCTACGGCCGGGTCTTCAAACCGACCGAGGTGAAGATGATGCTGGCGGCCTTCTCCAACATGGAGACGATCCACATCGCCGCCTATGCGCTGCTGCTCGAGACGATCGGCATGCCCGATTCGGAGTTCACGGCCTTCCTCGACTACCAGGCCATGCGCGACAAGCACGACTACATGCAGCGGTTCGGGGTCGATTCCGAGGCCGACATCGCCCGCACGCTCGCCATGTTCGGCGGCTTCACCGAGGGGCTGCAGCTCTTCGCCTCCTTCGCCATGCTGATGAACTTCCCGCGCCACAACAAGATGAAGGGGATGGGCCAGATCGTCTCCTGGTCGGTGCGCGACGAGAGCCTGCACTGCGAAGGCGTCATCCGCCTGTTCCACGCCTTCAACGCCGAGACCAAGGTGGTGACCAAGGCCGTGGCCGACGACATCGTCGACTGCTGCAAGACCGTCGTGGGCCTGGAGGACAAGTTCATCGACCTGGCCTTCGAGGCCGGCGAAATCCAGGGCATGACGCCCGACGACATCAAGCGCTACATCCGCTTCATCGCCGACTGGCGGCTGCGCCAGCTGAACCTGCCCGAGGTCTACGGCATCAAGGAAAATCCGCTGCCCTGGCTGCAGTCCATGCTGTCGGGCGTGGAGCACGCCAACTTCTTCGAGGCCCGCTCGACGGAGTATTCCAAGGCCGCCACCAAGGGGCAGTGGCACGGCGACACCGGCGTCTGGGCCGAGTTCGAGCGCCTGCAGTCCAAGCGCGGCGAGACCGTCCTGCCGGCGGAGTAGCGAACCTCTCCGGCCGCGGCCTTGCGTCCTTCGAGGCTCGCTTCGCTCGCACCTCAGGATGAGGCGCGTGGAGGGGAGCTTCACCGTCTGCAGGTTCTCAGTCCGTCCTCATCCTGAGGCGCCCTGCGCCAGCAGGGCCTCGAAGGACGAGGACGGCGGCACGGCCGTGGGGGGGGGGGGGGGGGGGGGGGGGGGGGGCGCGGCCGGGGGCGCGGGGGGGGGGGGCGGAGGCGGGCAGACGCG
>CAYQPL010000263.1:0-2109 GCA_964419395.1 uncultured Phenylobacterium sp.
GGAGCTCCGGGGCGCCGCCCAGGCCCGCGAGGAGCGTCCGAAGAGCCGCGCCGCCTCCCTGGCCATCCTGGCGATATGGCTGGCGGCGGCCGGGGGCCTTGGCCTGCTTGTCTGGCGGATCTGGGCGGGCGGCTAGCGGCAGAGGCGGCCGTCGGTCAGGGCGCCGATCTCGAAGTCGAAGAGCACCTTGGGATCGGGCGGGGCGACATCGTGGGCGACCTCCTGCGGCGCCAGGGCGTGCACGAGATGGCGCATGACGGCCAGCCGCGCCGACTTCTTGTGGTCGGACTTCACGCAGGTCCAGGGCGCCACGGCGGTGTCGGTGCGCCGCAGCATCTCATCGCGCGCGGCGGTGTAGTCGTCCCAGCGAGGCTGGGCGAATTCGTCCAGGGGACTGGATTTCAGCACCTTCAGGGGGTCGTCCTTGCGCTCGGCCAGGCGCTCGGCCTGTTCGGACTTGCTGACGTCGAGCCACAGCTTGACCAGCCGCACCCCGGCGCCGACCAGCATCTCCTCGAAGAGCGGAACCTCGCGCAGGAAGTCTTCCTGCTCCTCCGGCGTCGAAAAGCCCATGACCCGCTCCACGCCGGCGCGGTTGTACCAGGAGCGGTTGAAGATCACGAACTGCCCGCCCGACGGCAGATGGGGCGTGTAGCGCTGGAAGTACCACTGGGTCCGCTCGACGTCGGAGGGCTTGGAGAGCGCCACGACGCGGGTCGCGCGGACCGACATGTGCTCGGTGATGCGATGGATCGTGCCGTCTTTGCCGGCCGCGTCACGTCCCTCGAAGATCACCAGGATCTTCTCGCCCGCTGCCATGGCGTGCTGCTGCAGCCGCACCAGGGCCAGCTGCAGCTTGGGCAGGGCCTCGTCGTAAGGAAGGCCGGATGTCTGCGTCTTGCTCATATGTCGAACCTCGCCCGTGCAACGCGCCGACGCCAGCGGCGGATGCGAAGGACCGCGACGGGCGTTAGAAGTCTCGCATGATCCGACTGTTCGTCACCCACGACCTCAAGCCCAATGCACGGCTCGGTCTCGACCCGGACCAGAGCCGCTATCTCGCCGCTGTCATGCGCCGGGCGGTGGGGGACGAGGTCGCTGTCTTCAACGGCCGCGACGGGGAGTGGCGCGCGGGCATCGCCGAGGTGGGAAAGCGCGCCGTGGCCCTGGCGGTCGCCGAACAGATGCGCCCCCAGGCCCTGGGGCCCGACCTCGATCTCATCGTCGCCATCGTCAAGCGCACGCGGCTGGAGACCATCGTCGAGAAGGCGGCCGAACTGGGCGCCCGGCGCGTGCGCCTGGTGGTGACCGAGCGCACCAACGCCGAGCACGCCCGCCTGCCGCGCCTGCGGGCCATCGCCGTCGAGGCGGCCGAGCAGACCGGCCGAATCGACGTGCCCGAGGTGGTGGAGGCCGCGAAGCTCCGCCCCCTGCTGGACGCGTGGGACGCCCCGCGCCGACTGCTTTTCTGCGACGAGGCGGGTGACGCCGCGCCTGTCCTTGAGGCCCTGAAGGACCAGCCGGCCGGCCCCTGGGCGGTGCTGATCGGCCCGGAAGGCGGCTTCTCGCCGGCCGAGCGCGACGCCTTGCGGGGCCTGGATTTCGCGGTCCCGGCGACGCTTGGCCCCCGCATCCTGCGGGCCGATACGGCGGCCATCAGCGCGCTCACCCTCTGGCAGGCGGCCTGCGGCGACTGGCGCGGTTGATCGCGACGTCCCGGCCGGGCCATTGCGCATCGTCGCCGTTGCGCCCACTTCAGCGAACGGCGTAAAGATCGCCGCCGCTCGGGACGTCGCCCGTGGCGAAGCTTGTTTGACGGGCTGGGGAGAGAATCATGGCCGACGTCATGTGCGACGACCGTCCCTTGGTGTTCGATGATCTGGTGGCCTGGTTCGCCGAAGGCTCGAAGCCCAAGACCGACTGGCGCATCGGCGCCGAGCACGAGAAGTTTCCCTTCCGCCTGGCCGACCATTCGCCGGTCGCCTATGAGGGCGAGGCGGGCATCCACGCCCTGTTGAAGGGCCTGATGCGCTTCGGCTGGGAAGGCGTCTTCGAGGGCGAGACCCTGATCGGGCTGGAGCGCAACGGCGCCAATGTCAGCCTGGAGCC
>CAYQPL010000264.1:0-2096 GCA_964419395.1 uncultured Phenylobacterium sp.
GCCGGCACGCGCACCACGATGCGCCGGCCGCCGCAGGCCTTGGCGACCAGACCCGAGGGCACGCGCGTGCCGCTGTCGGCGCAGGCGTCGTCCAACTGCGACTGGGTCAGGCCCCGCACGCGCGACAGGTCGGCGCCGGAGAGATTGGCGCGATCCAGGCTGGTCCCGCGAAAGTCGGCGGCCTCGAAGCTCGCGCCCTGTAAATTGGCCATGTCCAGGTCCGCCTCACGGAACGAGGCGTTGTCGAACCGGCCGCCCTGTAGGTTGGCGGCGGTCAGCTCGGCCTCCCGGAAGCTGGCGCCGCGAGCGTTCACCCGGGCGAGGTTGGCGGCGTTCAGTTCCGCCTCGTCCAGCTTGGCGCTGGTCAGCGTCGCCGAGGCGAAGTTCGAGCCTGCGCCCTCGACCTCGCGCAGATCGGCGCGGGAGAGATTGGCCTGGATGAAGTTGGCGCCGTTGATCTGAGCGCTGCGCAGGCTCGCATCCGACAGGTTCGCGGCGGAGAAATTGGCGCCCATGATCGAGCTGTCCGACAGGTCCGCCCGCGAGAGGTCGGCGCGCACGAAGGCCGAACCATGGAACCGCGCCTCGCGGAGATCCGAGCCCACCAGGGCGGCCTCGGTGAAGTCTGCGCCGATGAAGCGGGCGCCCGACAGCTGCCGGCCGGACAGCTCGCAGCGTTCGCAGGAGCCGCCGAAGGAGACCATCTTGGCCACCGCCTTGTCGCCGGCGTTGGCGGCGTTCGGCGCCAGCCCGGCGAGGGCGGCGATGGCGATCAGCAGGGCGGAGAGACGGTTCATGGAGGCGGAGCGCTTTCGTGTCACCCTTCTCATCTGGAGGCGGGACGGCTCTGACGCCACTTAAATCTCAGTAATTATGCGACCTTAGCAAGGTGGGATGCGCAGGCCGCCCGGCAACCGGGTGGAGGAATCGCCACAGGCGGCGTTGAGCTGGGCCTGGCTGAGGCCCGCCGCACGATCCATTTCGGCCCCGGCGAAGTTCGCGCCGGTCAGGTTGGCGCCGCGGAAATTGGCCCCCTGCAGGTAGGTCCCCACGAAGCTGGCGTTGGTCAGGTTCGCGCCGGCGAAGTTGGCGCTGGAGAAGAGCGCGCCATAGGCTTCCACGTCGCGCAGGTCGGCGCCGGCGAAGTTGCTGCGGTTCAGGATGGCCAGGCTCATGTCCGCCTGGCGCAGCCGCGCGCCGGAGAAGTTCTTGCCCTTCAGCTCGAGCCCGCCGAAGTCGGCCTGGAAGAGGTTGCACTTGGGGCAGCTGGCGCCGTTGCGGGCCCGGGCGATCTGGCCGGCGTTCTGCGCCTGGGCGGGCAGAGCCAGCGCCAGGACGACGAGGCCGGCGAGCAGGGCGGATGCGGAGGGTTTCATGGGCGGCTCCCTTCGGGACGCGGCGGTCGAAGCATCCCTAGGGCGTGCAAGCTTAAGACCAGGTGAGCAAGGGCCTAAGCCACGCCGCCGTCCGCCTTGCCGGCCCGCGCGCCGCAGGTTTCGCAGATCAGGCTCGACCCCTTGCGCACCACGGCGATGTCGCCGCACTCGGGACAGACGTCGGCGGCCTGGGCGGGGGCGCTGCGGGCGGCCCGGTGATCGGCCAGAGACAGCACGACCAGGTTGTCCGGCGTGGTCCCGCGGGAGAAGCCCTTGGAGATGAAGCGCGAGGCGGGCAGGGGCTCGCCCGGCTGGAGCGCCTGCTCCTCGGCCTGGCCGCCGCCCAGGCCGTCGGCGTTCAGCTCGTCCGGATCGGCGTTGGCCAGATCCTGGCGGCCCAGATAGGAGACGCCGAGCTCGCGGAAGACGTAGTCGAGGATCGAGGTGGCCGAGCGGACCGAATCGTTGCCCGTCACCGGCCCGGCGGGCTCGAAGCGGGTGAAGACGAAGGCGTCGACGAACTCGTCCAGCGGCACGCCGTATTGCAGGCCGATGGAGACCGCGATGGCGAAGTTGTTCATCAGCGAGCGGAAGGCGGCGCCTTCCTTGTGCATGTCGATGAAGATCTCGCCGAGTTCGCCGTCGTCGTACTCGCCCGTGTGCAGATAGACCTTGTGGCCTCCGACGGACGCCTTCTGGATGTAGCCCTTGCGGCGGTCG
>CAYQPL010000265.1:0-2081 GCA_964419395.1 uncultured Phenylobacterium sp.
GGGGCATGTAGGCGGCCTGGCGGCGCGTCAGGGCCGGCGCGGCGGAGGTGGCGTCGACGACGATGGCGCGCTTCAGCCCCTCTTCGCCCAGCGTCTCCTCGATGAATTCGCGTACCTCACGGCCCCGCTCGCCGATCAGGCCGACGACCACGGCGTCGCAGTCGGCGTTCTTGGCCAGCATGGAGAGCAGCACCGACTTGCCGACGCCGGAGCCGGCGAAGACGCCGAGGCGCTGGCCACGGCAGCAGGTGGTGAAGACGTTCATCGCCCGCACGCCCAGGTCCAGGCGCTCGCCCACCCGGTCGCGGGCGTGGGCCGGCGGCGGCGGGGCGCGCAGGGCGTAGGAGGCGAGCCCCTTGGGCAGCGGCCCCTTGCCGTCGATGGGCTCGCCGAAGGCGTCGACGATGCGGCCGAGCCAGGCCTTGGTCGGCCGGACGGCAGAGCCCGTCGGCTCGATCTTGATCTCGGCGCCGGGCGCCACGCCCTCCACCGCGCCGAAGGGCATCAGCAGGGCGCGGGCGTCGCGGAAGCCCACGACCTCGGCGGCGAGCGGCGCGTCGGCGCGGCGGGCGATCTCGGCCCGCGCGCCCACCGCCAGGCGCGTGACGCCGCCCCGGGCCTCGATGAGGAGGCCGTTCACGGCGGCCACGCGGCCGGACACGGTCAGAGGATCGATACGCTCGACGGCGGCGACGAGACTGCGCAAGACGGGCCCCCGGAAATCACTGATCTCCAGGGTCGCCGGTCAGCCTTAATCCCGGGTGAAGATTCGTAAACGCAAGGCCCGGCCCGCGCCCTAACGCAGGCCGCCGGCCAGGCGCAGCGCCTGACGCGGGTGGCGGACCGCCAGGCGCAGGGCCTGACGCGGATTGCGCCGCACCGCCCGCGCGACCATCGGCCGCGCGACGCGGGCCGCCAGCGGCCGGGCCGTGCGGGCGATCTGGCCGCGGCCGAGATAGGCCGCCGCCCCGATCAGGGCCAGGGCGCCGAGCCCGAGCGTCAGGCCCGAATGCTTCTGGGCGGCGGTGTAGACGCTGAACTTGCGGCCGCCATAGGCGTCCGTGCGCACCCGGCCGTCGACGCCCGCCTCGTAGAGGTTGTCGCGGTTCGGCTTCTCGCCCTTGCGCTTGGCCAGGCGCGGGATGGCGGCGGCGAAGACCTTGTCCGCCAGGCGCGGGGCCCCGCCGCTCAGCAGCACCATCTGGCGCCCGCCGGAGCCGACCGTGACGTGGCGCACCGGATGCTGGGCGGCGTGGAGGATGGCGTCGGCCACCACCTCCGGCGCATAGACCGGCGGCGGCACGCGCGGCGCCTCATCCATGTAGTTGCGCGCATGGTCGGGGAAGGGCGAGGACACGCTGCTCGGCTTGATCAGGGTGACCGAGATCGGCGCCTTGTCGCGGGGCAGCTCGACACGCAGGGCGTCCGTGAAGCCCTTCACCGCATGCTTGGAGGCGGCGTAGGCGCCCAGCAGCGGAACGGCGACCTCCGAGAGGACCGAGCCCATATTGATGATCGCCCCGCCGTCGCGGCGCGTCTTCAGGTGCTTCACCGCCTCCAGCGAGCCGTTGACCACGCCGAAATAGTTGGTGCGGAACAGGCGCTCGTGGTCCTCCGGGGGCGTCGTCTCCAGCTCGGCGTAGAGGCCGACGCCGGCGTCGTTGATCCAGGTGTCGAAGCCGCCGAAGCGGGCGATCGCCGCGCGGGCGATCTACTCGACATCGGCCGGCTCGCCCACGTCGCCCGCCACCGCATGGGCCCGGCCGCCGGCGGCGTTGGTGCCGTCTGTCGACGGTGGGGCCGCCGCGTCAGCGCAGTCCCTGGCTGCGGCGCTGACGAGGGCCTGGGGGCCTCGGCTGCACTCCCAGCGTGGCGGGTCGTCGTCCTCGCGCAACGCGAACCGCGACTGCGCTAAGCCCTGACGTTGGGCCTCCGGGTCGGGGCCGGTCGGCCCAACGTGGGAGATATCGGTCATAACTAGACCACGGTTTTTCTCCTGAAGGCACACATCGTCCAACCCCAATGAAGACCTGACTTTGGGAGAGAAGTTCTCCACCAGAACATCTGATTCTTCGATCAAA
>CAYQPL010000266.1:0-2058 GCA_964419395.1 uncultured Phenylobacterium sp.
CCGCTGGCGCGGCGCGGCCGAGGCCTGGAGCGAGCCTGCGCCGCCCACGCCGCTGGGCAAGGCGGCGGCCGGCCGGCTGGCCAACGGGCTCGACCCGGCGCCCGCGGCGCTTGCGGCCTTCGCGGTCGCTCACCCGCAGGTTCTGGACGCCCACCTGGAGGATTCCTTTGCAACCGAAGGCTTCGGCGAACCGGGGCTCTGCGAATTGGTCAAGGAAATCATCCGCCTGAGACTCGAGGCGGACCATCTTGACTCGGACAGCCTGACGCGCCATCTGGCGTCGTGCGGGTTTAACGCGCTGCTGAAAGACATCGACCGGGCCGCCGCGACATCGGGCGCGCCCTTCCTGAAACCGGATGTCTCCCTCGAAGTCGCGTATTCGCAGTGGTCGCAAGCCTTCGCCGGCCTTTCCAGGCTGGCGGCGCTCGATCGGGCCATCGACGCCGCGAAGGGCAACCTTCGTGAGCGATCGGATATGGAGGCCTTCGAGCGTCTCAAGGGGGAGCGCGACGCACTCAGACGCGCGACCAGAGAGTGGAACGATTAGGGCGGCATTCGGGGCGTTAGAGAAACGAACCGAGAAATTCGCCCCTGTTAGTCACAGTCGGCCCGTCCCTTGCATGCGGCGAGGCGAGCCGAACCGGAGAATTCGATGAGCACCAACACGGCCGAAGCGGAAACGACCGAAGCCCCGACCAGCGACGGTCCGCTGCTCGACCTGACGGACGCCGCGGTCAAGAAGTTCATCAAGCAGGCCAAGACCCGCGGCTACGTCACCATGGACGAGCTGAACAAGGTCCTGCCGTCCGAGGAGGTCACCTCCGAGGCGATCGAAGACACGCTGGCCATGCTGTCGGAGATGGGCGTCAACGTCGTCGAGGCCGAAGAGGACGCCGAGGGCGGCGAGGTCGCGGTCCGCGAGGAGACGGCCGTCGTCGAGACGACCAAGGAGCCCGCCTACGACCGCACCGACGACCCCGTGCGCATGTATCTGCGCGAGATGGGTTCGGTGGAGCTGCTCTCGCGCGAGGGCGAAATCGCCATCGCCAAGCGCATCGAGGCCGGCCGCGACACCATGATCCGCGGCCTGTGCGAAAGCGCGCTGACCTTCGAGGCCATCATGGTCTGGCGCGAGGAGCTGGCCTCGGGCCGCATCCTGCTGCGCGAGGTGATTGACCTCGAACAGACCTATGGCGGCCAGAACGCCGGCTCCGAGGAGTCCTCGGAAACCAAGTCCGAGGGCGGCTCCGAGGGCGAGGCGAAGGCCGAGGGCGAGAGCGAGGACGACGACGACGACTTCGACGACGGCGCCGGCCCGACCATCAGCGCGATGGAGGCCGAGCTGCGCGAAGGCGTCATGGAGACGCTCGACGCCATCGCCGGCGAGTTCGACGCCTTCCGGCGCCTGCAGGAGAAGCTGGTCGCCCGCAAGCTGGCCGGCGAGGACCTGGGCGACGCCGACCGCAAGGCCTTTGAGGCGGCGACGAACACCATCGTCCAGCACCTCAAGACCCTGAAGCTGAACAACAACCGCATCGAGGCGCTGGTCGAGCAGCTCTATGCGATCAACAAGCGCCTGATGGGCCTGGAAGGCCGCCTGCTGCGTCTGGCCGACTCCTACGGCATCAGCCGGGCGGAGTTCCTGAAGGCCTATTTCGGCGCCGAGCTCGACCCCAACTGGGGCGACAAGGTCAAGGATCTGGGCGTCCGCTGGACCAAGTTCGTCGAGAACGACGCCGGACAGATCGCGGAGATCCGCACCGAGATCGCCGCGCTCGCCACCGAGACGGGCGTGGCCATCGACGACTACCGCCGCATTGTCCAGACGGTGCAGAAGGGCGAGCGCGAGGCCCGTCAGGCCAAGAAGGAGATGGTGGAGGCCAACCTGCGCCTCGTGATCTCCATCGCCAAGAAGTACACCAACCGCGGCCTGCAGTTCCTGGACCTGATCCAGGAGGGCAACATCGGCCTGATGAAGGCGGTCGACAAGTTCGAGTACCGCCGCGGCTACAAGTTCTCGACCTACGCCACCTGGTGGATCCGCCAGGCGATCACCCG
>CAYQPL010000267.1:0-1979 GCA_964419395.1 uncultured Phenylobacterium sp.
CGGCCTGCTGCTCGGTGCGCCGCGACAGGTCGTCCGAGGCGTGGCTGATCTCGCCCGTGCCGGTGCCGATCTGGTCGGCCACGCCGACGATGGCCCCCATGGTCTCGGCCAGGCGGGTGACGGCGGCGTTGAAGTCGCGCTGCAGGGCGGCGAACTCGGTGGGGAAGTCGCCCTCGATGCGCGCGCGCAGGTCGCCTTCGGCCAGGCCCGAGAGGGAGTCGCCGATGATCTTCATCGCCCGCTGCTGAATCTCCATCCGCTCGCGGCGCTCGGCCTCGTGGCGGGCGCGCTCCTGCTCGATGGCGGTGACGTCGGTGGCGAACTTGATGACCTTGTAGGGCTTGCCCTCGGCGTCGAACATCGGGTTGTAGGTGGCCTGGATCCAGACCTCGCGGCCGCCCTTGCCGAAGCGCAGGAACTTGTCGGCCAGGAATTCGCCGCGGTTCAGGGCGGCCCAGAACTCACGATATTCGGCGCTCTGGGCGTAGTCGGGGCCGACGAACATGCTGTGCTTGCGCCCCACCACCTCGGCTTCGGAATAGCCGAGCGTGGCGAGGAAGTTCTCGTTCGCCGCAATGATGGTGCCGTCCAGCTGGAATTCGATCACCGCCTGGGAGCGCCCGATGGCCTCCGCCTTGGCGTGCAGTTCGAACAGTTCGAGGTCCTTGGCCTTCTGGCGCTGGGAACCGAGACGAAGCATTGGAGTTTCCTGTCACTTCTGAGGACGACGGCTCCTTATCGCGCACAATCCCTAACAAGTGATTGTATCACGCACGATAAAATCAGAACCGATTCTATTGAGGGTTGATTAACCACTTCGGCGCAGGGTGGCCCTCGGCAGCAGCGTGCTGCGTCACTGGCGTCTTCCATGTCCGACTTCTCGACACATACCACTGTTCCGCGGAATGCGGCCGAGCTCGATCCCCGTTTTCGGGAACTCTTCGTCGATCGGCAGCTGTGCCTGGCCCTGCAGGTGGCCTCCAGCCTCGTCACCCGCATCTATCGCGGCCTGCTCGAGCCGATCGGGCTCACCTATCCGCAGTACCTGGTGCTGATCGCGCTGTGGGAGGCCGAAGGGCCGCTGACCATGCGCGACCTGCGCCGCACGCTGTCCATGGACACCGGCACCCTGACCCCGCTGGTCAAGCGGATGGAGGCCGCCGGCCTGGCCTCGCGCGCCCGCGACACCGCCGACGAGCGACTGGTCTGGGTGACCTTGACCGAGGCCGGCTGGGATCTGCGCGAAAGGGTGGCCGATGTCCGTTGCGAGGTGGTCCGCCGCCTGCCCATGGCCGAGCACGAGCTCGTCGACCTGCGCGCCAAGCTGCAGGTGATGAACGCCGCCCTCCAGGCGCAGGCGCCGGACGAGGGCTGAGCGCAACAAAAACGGGCGGCCCCGCGAGGCCGCCCGTCTCAGATCTCCATGCGCGTCTGATCCGCGCGGGGGTCAGAACTCCGTCCAGCCCTCGGCGTCCGGGGCGGGGGCGAGCTTCAGCGCCGCCGAGCCGCGGGTCATCGGCCGGACCGGCCGTGCCGCCGCCGGGGGCCGCGCCCGCGCCGCGCCGGCGAACTGGAACCGGCCGGCCAGGCGGTTCAGCTCGGCGGTCTCCTGGGCCAGGGCATGGCTGGCGGCGGTGGATTCCTCGACCATGGCGGCGTTCTGCTGGGTGATCTGGTCCATCTGGTTGATGGCGGTGTTCACCTGGGCCAGGCCGCTGGCCTGCTCCTCGGACGAGACGGTGATCTCGGCGATCATGCCGCTGATCTCGCCCACCTGACCGACGATCCGCTCCAGGGCCTCGCCCGTCTCGCCGACCAGCTTCACCCCGCCGGCCACGTGGCCGGCCGAGGCGTTGATCAGGGCCTTGATCTCCTTGGCCGCGTCGGCCGAGCGCTGGGCGAGGCCGCGCACTTCCTGGGCGACGACGGCAAAGCCACGGCCGGCCTCGCCGGCTCTGGCCGCCTCGACCCCGGCATTG
>CAYQPL010000268.1:0-1909 GCA_964419395.1 uncultured Phenylobacterium sp.
TGGCTCAGAGCTTATGAGTCCACCACCTAGGCGAATCGCAAAGGCGGCGCCGAATGCGGCGCCGCACCGCCCCGCACTGACGCCACAGGACCCGATTCGGCGGTTCGCCCCCAATTGTCGCCGAATCGGGATTGACGGCTCTCGCCTCGCGAGAACAGTGTTATAGTTGGTCTAACCCCATTGAGGTGAAAGGGGTCGGACCAGAGGGGCGCATGTCTGGTTACGATTTCGAAGACGCCGGTTCGCACGACGCCGTGCGGATCAGCGGCCGCGTAAAATGGTTCGATGCGGGCAAGGGCTACGGCTTCGTGGTTCCCGACGATCCCAGCAAGACGGACCTGAAGGACGTGCTGCTGCACGTGACTTCGCTGCGGAACTCCGGCCGCGAGAGCGCGCTCGAAGGCGCGGTGATCGTCTGCGACGCCATCCGCCGGCCGAAGGGCTGGCAGGTTTCCGAGGTCTACGAACTGGACGAGAGCGCGGTTCCCCCCGCGGGAGATCTCCGGCGCCCATCGGCCCACGAACCTGGGCGGCGCGACGGCCACGACCGGTTGGGCGGGCTGCATGCGCGGCCCCGCCGTCCGCCGCTGGCGGCCGGACCGCTGGAGCGCGCCAAGGTGAAGTGGTTCAACCGGGCCAAGGGCTACGGCTTTGTGGTGCGCGAGACCCAGTCCGGCGACATCTTTGTCCACATCGAGACCCTGCGCCGCGCCGGCATCGAGGATCTGCAGCCGGGCGATGACGTGATGGTGAGGTTCGCCGAAGGTCCGAAAGGGCTTGTCGTCGCCGAGATCGAGTCGGTAGGTCTGGCCTGAGGGCCTTTAGACCGCCGGAGACCGTCCGCTTGTCCGACTTCGCAATCGATCGCCGCGCGCTCATGGCGGGCTTGGGCCTGCTCGCCATGCCGGGCCTTGGCCAGGCCACCGAGACGTCCGCGCTGGAGCCGCTGGAGATCGTCACGCCCAAGGGGCGGACGAAGTTCATGGTCGAGATCGCCGACGACGATCGCGAGCGCGCCCAGGGCCTGATGTACCGCAAGTCGCTGGCGGCCGACCGCGGCATGCTGTTCGACTTCAAGACCGAGCGCAGCGTCTCCTTCTGGATGCGCAACACCTACATTCCGCTCGACATGATCTTCATCCGCGCCGACGGCCGCATCCGCTCGATCGCCCGCAACACCACGCCGATGTCGGATCAGGGGGTGCCCTCGGGCGGGCCGGTTCGCGCCGTGCTGGAGATCCCCGGCGGGCGGGCGGCGGAGCTTGGCGTGCTGCCGGGCGACCGTGTCCTGCACCGGATCTTCCCCCGTGGCTGACGACCAGCGCGACGCCGAGGGCGTGCCTGCACCGCCGGCGGGGTTCGTCCGCTCCGAAGGCCGGGGGAACTTCTCCAGCCACAACGGGCCTTATTTCCACAAGGCCGAGCCGGGCGAGTTGACCGAGCACGCCTTCTTCGCCCTGCCGAGGCACGCCAACGGCCTGGGCCTCGTCCACGGCGGCATGCTGTCCAGCTTCCTGGACGGGCTGATGGGGGCGGCGGTCTTCCGCGCGGCCCGCCGGCCGGGCGTGACCATCCACCTCTCCGTCGACTTCCTGCACATGGCCCGGGTCGGCGAATGGGTGATGGGCGAGGCGCGGGTGACGCGGGCCACGAAGGACGTCGCCTTCGTCGAGGCGCGCGCCCATGTGGCCGGCCGTGACGTCGTCCGAGGCTCCGGCGTCTTCAAGCTGATGCACCGCCGCGGCGGCTGAGCGCCCCGGCCCGGCACGACCCGGCTCAGATTGCGGCGCAGGGCGCGGCGTGGCATGAGACGGCTTCGTCGGCGTCCGTCTCGGGGCGTAGCGCAGCCTGGTAGCGCATCTGCTTTGGGAGCAGAGGGTCGCGTGTTCGAATCACGCCGCCCCGACCA
>CAYQPL010000269.1:0-1903 GCA_964419395.1 uncultured Phenylobacterium sp.
CGGGAAGGCGATCCCGACGTGGTGGAATAGCCGCGACCCATCGCCTCACCACCCCGCCCGCTCAGACCTTGGTTAGGGGAAGGCGCGTACGAATGCCGAACGCACCGTTCAGGAGGAGGCGCGCCATGATCGAAGACCTCGCGGAAAGCCAGGCCGAGCTGCCCGACCCGGCCCTGCAGCGCTACGTCATGCGCGTCGGCGCGGACTTCTTCATCGACACGGCCACGACCTTCGCCGACGCCTTCGACGGCAACCTGCTGACGGCCCTGATCTTCATCAGCATCGCCCAGAGCTCGGTCCAGCACATGAACCGCCCGGCCCATATCAGCCCGCAGGCGACCGATGGGGTGTTCCCGGACGAGCTGCGCCGGCCGGTGAGCGTGCTCGGCCTCTCCCAGTTCCTGGGCCTGCCCTACGAGACCACGCGCCGCCACGTCGCCCGCCTGATCAAGCTCGGCTACTGCCGCAAGGTGGGCGGCAAGGGGGTGATCATTCCCGGCGAGGTGATGCGCAGTCCGCAGGTCAACCGGCTGGTGGCCGCCAATTTCCGTCACATGCGCCGGGTGGTGAAGGGCCTGCGCCAGGGCGCCGAGGGGCTGCTGGAGAACGACGGCGCCTGCGCGTCCCGGGCGGTGCGGCGCGCCTAGGGCGCGGCGCGATCAGCCCAGCCACGTCCGGAGCTGCGCCCAGGCGGCCAGCTTTTTCGTGAGCGGGACGGCGTGGGCCGGGCTGCTGGACGGCAGCGTCAGGAGATGGGGGCCCGCCGCGCCGTCCGGGAACTGCCGACGGCCGATCTGCGCCGCCTTGCCGCCGTTGAAGGCCAGCGCCCGCAGCGCCGGCAGGCCCTCTGCGAACAGGCGCAGGTCCCGCGCCTGGGGGTCCTGGATATGGGCGTCGAGACTGCCCGCCCGCCGCGCCGAAGCGATCACGTCCCAAAGGCCGATCCGCGCCGCGAGCAGCCGGGCGAGCCGGTCCTCATAGGCGCAGCCGACCAGGTCCTGCCCGATCACCGGCTCCAGAAGCCGCCAGAACTGGTTGCGCGGATGGGCGTAGTACCGCCGTTCCGCCAGGGAGGCGGCCCCCGGCAGGCTGCCGAGGATCACCACGCGGGTGTCGTGATCGACGACCGGCGCGAACGCCCGCTTGAGGCCGTCGGACGGCGAGGAGGAAGGCTTGGCCATGGAAGGAAGTGGTGCCGCCTAGGTGACTCGAACACCTGACCTACGCATTACGAATGCGCCGCTCTACCGGCTGAGCTAAGGCGGCCCTGGGGCCTGCGGGCCGCCGAAAGGGCCGCCCGCGTCCGGGGCGCCTGTTTAGCGGCTCTTGGCCCGCTCGCCAAGCGCCTGTGTGGGGCTGCGGCCTTACGGCGCCGGGAAGAGGGCCGGACCGAAGCGCGCCACCGCCAGGCCCGCCACAACGCAGGCCAGGGCGAACCCCATCAGCAGCCAGAAGCCGGCCCCCAGCAGGCGGCGGGGCGGCGGGGCGTCCGCGTCCGGGTCCGGGTCCGGGCTCACGAGGCGTTCGCCGCCGCCGGGGTCCCGCGGTCGATCAGGTTGAGGAGCGCCGCCTCCATCGGAAAGGGGGCGCTGGCGAGCCCCCGGAGCTGCGCGCGCGCCAGGGGCTTGGCCACCGCCCGCGACAGGCAGAGCGCCCGCAGGCCCGCGCCCCGCCCGCCGCGGGCGAGCACGGCCAGCTGGCGCGCCGCCCGTGGGGAATGCAGCAGGACGTCGTCGGCGGCGAAGGCGGCGGCCAGGCGCGGCGGGTCGGGCCGGACGGGAACCGTCTCGTAGATCGCTTCGGTGCGGCTGCGCACGCCGGCCCGCGCCAGGGCGCCGGCCAGGTCCCCGGCCGGTTCGGCGGCGGCGGCGTGGAGCACGAGGCCGCGCAGCTCGGCGGCGCG
>CAYQPL010000270.1:0-1897 GCA_964419395.1 uncultured Phenylobacterium sp.
GTGCTCCTCGCCTCAACCCGACTGTGGCTCAGAGCTTATGAGTCCACCACCTAGGCCGGAAGGTCCCAGGGTCCGCCGAGGCGGCAGCGGCGCACCCACCAGTCGGGGCGCAGGGCCTGCAGCCGTTCGGCCAGCTGCTCGGCCTCGAAGTCGCCGGGGCAAAGGGCGAAGCAGGTGGCGCCCGAGCCCGACATCCGGGCCAGCAGGGTTTCGGCCTCGCCCGCCAGGGCCGCGAGCACGTCGCCGATCTGCGGGGCGACGCGCACCGCCGCCGCCTCCAGGTCGTTGCGCTGGAGCGTCAGCCAGGCGGCCAGCTCCTCGACGCTCTCGAAGGCCTCGGGCAAGGCCGGCGCCTCGGTCGCGCCGAACCGGCCGAGGTCGTCGAACGCGGCGTAGACCGCGCCCGTCGCCGCCGGGACGCCGGGATTGACCAGAACGGCGGGGATTTCGGGCAGGCCGGGCGCGGGCGTCAGACGCTCGCCGCGGCCCGTGGCCATCACCGGCGCGCCCCAGAGGCAGGCCGCCCCGTCGGCGCCGAGTTCGGCGGCCACCGCCTGCAGGGCGCCGTCGTCGAGGTCCAGTCCCCAGGTCCGCCGCAGGAGCCGCAGGGCCGCGCCCGCGTCGGCCGACCCGCCGCCCAGGCCGGCGGCGACGGGCAGGGTCTTGTCGAGCAGCAGATCGACCGGCGGCACGGGCCGTCGGGCGGCCTGCAGCAGGGCGCGTGCGGCGCGAAGGACGAGATTGTCCCCCTCCCCCGCCAGCGCCCCGGCGAAGGGCCCGGTGACCCGGAACCCCATCGCCTCGGCCGGCGCCGCCGACAGCCTGTCGCCCACATCGGCGAAGGCCAGCAGGGAGGCGATCGGATGGTAGCCGTCGGGCGCGGGCGCGCCGACATGCAGGAACAGGTTCACCTTGGCCGGCGCAAAGGCCGTTCCGAACAGGCCTGGCATGGCGTCAGCTCGACGGCGCCGCCGCGGTCTGGCGGACTCCGGGCCCGGCGCGTGAGGCGAGCTTGGCCTCCGCCTCGGCGCGGATCTTCTTGTCGGGGTCGAGGGTCAGCACGCGGCGCCACTGGAACACGGCCTCGTCCCGCCGGCCGACCTGCCAGTAGGCGTCGCCGAGATGGTTGTTGATCTCCGGATCGCCGGCCTCGAGCTCGACGGCCTCCTCCAGCTTCTCCACCGCCTTGTCGTACTGGCCCAGGCGGTAATAACCCCAGCCGAGCGTGTCGATCATGGCACCGGGGCGGGGGTTGGACGCCGCCGCGCGCGCGACCATCTCCATGGCCTCGTCGAGCCGCTCGCCCCGATCGATCCAGCCATAGGCCAGGTAGTTGAGGATGTCGGGCTCGTCGGGATTGAGCTTCAGGGCCGCCTGGAGGTCCGCCTCGGCCTGCGCCCAGGCGCCCATCCGCTCATAGGCTGCGCCGCGGGCGAACAGCAGCCGCCAGTCGGGCGTCGGGCTCGCGTCGATCAGGCGGGTCAGCGGCGGAATGGCCTCCGCATAGCGCTCGTTGGCGCGCAGGAGGTCCGACAGGGGCAGCAGCGCCGTGGGGGCGCCGTCGGCGGCCGCCTCGCGGGCGATAGCCAGGGCCTGCTCCGGCTCGGCGGCGTTCTGATGGCTCCAGGCGAGCTTGCTCTGCGCCGCCGGGTATTCGGGCGTTCCGGGCTCGGCGCGGGCGTAGGCTTCGCGCGCCGCCTGCAGGTCGCCGGCCGCGGCCATCAGGTCGCCCACCATCAGCCAGGCGTCCGTGCGCGCGGGATCGAGGTGAAGCGCCAGGCGCAGATAGACCAGCGCGAACTGGCTCTGCCGGGCCGCCAGCATGGCCGCAGCCGGAGTCAGCAGAGCCTGGGCGGCGCCTTCCTTGGCCGTGGGCGGCGGCGGCGCGGGGCGGCGC
>CAYQPL010000271.1:0-662 GCA_964419395.1 uncultured Phenylobacterium sp.
AGAGCTGCTCCAGCAGCATGTGCGTACGGGCCGTACGCCGCCCGCGGGTCAGCCAGGCCAGCTCCGGAACCTCGAAGATCTGCCGCATCTTGCGGAAGACCTTCATGAAGGCCTGGAAGACGTCAGTCCGCTGCGGGGGGTTGAGGGCCCGGATGTCGGCCAGGATCGGCAGGGGCGGCGCCTCGCCGGCGGCGGCCTGGCGCAGCCGCTCCAGGTGCGTCTCCAGCATGCGCCGCAGCCGGGCCTCGGGCTCGGCCTCGGCCAGGGCCTGGTCGGCGACGTGGTCCAGCCAGTCGACGCCCCGCATCAGGCAGGCCGCGGCCAGCGCGTCCTTGCGCTTGAAGTAGTAGGTGATGCTGGTGGTCGACAGGCCCACCGCGCCGGCGGCCACGCTCAGCGTCAGACCCTTCACCCCCTTGTGGTTCAGGATCCCGGTCGCCGCATCGAGGATCTCCTCGCGCTTGCGTTCATATCGGTCGGTCGCGCGCGCGACCCCACGTTGCGCCATCGAAGGCTCCGGCTCCTATCCCCGCCCCGCCGGGCGGGGAGGCGCGCCGGGACATACCCTGTCTACCGAAAGGTTCACCTTCAGGTACGGCGCGCGCGCGCCCGCCGCTACTCCAGCCCGGCGGCGCCCAGGCTGGCCAGGGCCACGCCGCCGT
>CAYQPL010000271.1:672-1780 GCA_964419395.1 uncultured Phenylobacterium sp.
ATGGCGGCCCCGGCCATGTCTTCATCGCGCCCGATGCGGCGGGCGGGGATCGCCTTGGAGACCGCCTCGCCATGATCGCGCGCCGCGCGGTTCATCTCCGAGGCGAAGGCGCCCGGGGCGATGCCGGTGACGGCGATGTTGTCGCCGATCAGGCGGGCCGCCAGGCGCCGGGTCAGGTAGATCAGGCCGGACTTGGAGGCATGGTAGGAATAGGTCTCCAGCGGGTTCAGCCGGATGCCGTCGATCGAGCAGATGTTGATGACCTTGGCCGGCCGCTCGGGCGAGCCTGCGGCCTTCAGCGCGCCGTGCAGGGCCTGCGTCAGGAAGAAGGGCGACTTCAGGTTCAGGTTCATCACCTTGTCCCAGCCGTGCTCGGGGAAATCCTCGAAGGGCGCGGCCCTGGCCGCGCCGGCGGTGGTCACCAGGATGTCGAGCTTGCCCTCGCGCGCCTCGATCTCCCGGGCCAGGGCCTGGCAGCCCTCGACGGTCGAGACGTCCTGCGGGACCGCGATGCAGGCCCCGCCGTCCTTCGAGAGTTCCTGCGCCGTCGCCTCGCACTGATCGGCCTTGCGCGAGGAGATGTAGACCTTGGCGCCCTGGGCGATGAAGCCCGCGGCGATCATCTTGCCGATGCCGCGCGAGCCGCCGGTGACCAGGGCCGTGCGGCCTTGCAGGGTGAAGAGATCGAGCGCCATCGGCGGTCCTCCTGACTGTCGTTTTCCCTTGTGCGGCCTGCCCTTGCGTGAGCCGGGCCGCGGCGATCCTGAAGGCGAAGGCCGATTGACTCGCCCCCGCCCCGTCAGGCCTATAACACGCGTTTGAATCCGCAAGGTCGCCCGTCGGAGAAGCGGCCCCCCTGAAATCGAGGACGCGCATGACAGAGATCAACCCGGTCACCGACCTGACGCTCGAAGGCGACGTCGCCGTCGTCACCCTCAATTCCCCGCCGGTGAACGCCCTGTCGGCGGCCGTGCGCGACGGCCTGCACCAGGCCTTCCAGAAGGCCGACGCCGACCCGGCGGCCAAGGCCATCGTGCTGATCTGCGACGGCCGCACCTTCATCGCCGGCGCCGACATCACCGAGTTCGGCGGCGCCATGACCGGCGCC
>CAYQPL010000272.1:0-749 GCA_964419395.1 uncultured Phenylobacterium sp.
CGACCGCCGCCATTCGAAGAAGTCCTGGTCGTCGGCCTCGCCCAGTTCGTAGGAAATGGCCCGATAGCTGAAGTGGTGCTGGGCGGCCTTCCAGGTCGGATGGTTGCCCGGATTGATCCGCACGTCGCGGGCGATCGAGCAGAACTTGCCGATCTCCGCATAGGCCGAGCTGGAATCATTGACGATGTAGCTGTAGGCGCCCATCGCCGTCTCCGACAGGCTGGTGCGCGCGCCCACGCGGCACCAGGGGCCGAGGATGCTGTCGTGCACCTGCGCCTCGGCGGAGATGTGCGGCTCGGGCCCTCGGGGGCGGCCCGTCGGCTCGGCCGGGGGCACGAAACGCTCGACGTACCGGTAGCCCGGCGCCAGCGGCCGGGTGGAAAGCTTCAGACCCATCAGGCGGCGGCCACCACCGGGGTCGCAAAGCCCTGCCGGCCGTTGCGCGAACCGTAGATCTTGTCCACCACCTCCGGCGTCAGGCCCGCGGGCGCGCCGTCATAGACGACCTTGCCCTTGGACATGCCGATCACCCGCGTGCAGTAGCGGCGCGCGATGTCGAGGCTGTGCAGGTTGACGATGACCGGTATGCCGCGCTGGCGGCAGACGTCCTGGAGGGCGTCCATCACCACCTCGGCGTTGATCGGGTCGAGCGAGGCGACGGGCTCGTCGGCGAGCAGGATGTCGGGCTCCAGCAGCAGCGCCCGGGCAATGGCCACGCGCTGCTGCTGGCCACCCGAGAGGCCGTTTGG
>CAYQPL010000272.1:759-1770 GCA_964419395.1 uncultured Phenylobacterium sp.
CTGGCCGCCCGAAAGGGTGGCCGCGCGCTGCAGCGCCGCCTGCGCCATGTCGAGCCGGTCGAGTTCGAGGACGGCGCGCGCGCGATCCTCGGCCGGGAAGATCTTGAGGAGCGAGGTGGAGAGCGGCCGCTCGGCCAGGACGCCGACCAGCACATTGGTCACCACGTCGAGGCGGGGGCAGAGATTGAACTGCTGGAAGATCATCGCGCAGCGCCGCCGCCACTGGCGCAGGGCCGGCCCCTTCAGCCGACTGACATCCGCGCCGTCCCACAGCAGCTGACCGGAGCTGGGCTCGGCCAGGCGGTTGATCAGGCGCAGCAGGGTGGACTTTCCGGCGCCGGAGCGGCCGATGATCCCGATGAATTCCCCGCGGTCGCAGCGCAGGGAGACGCCGTCGACGGCGCGGACCTCCCCGAACCGCTTGGTCAAGTCGCGCAGCTCCAGCATCCTGCCTCCAGGTCTCGCTCGGCTCGATCCGGCAAGCCTAGGGGCGAGCGGTGACCCGGGCGTGACGCAATTTCCGGCAAGGCCCTGAACCAACGGGGAATTTGTCGCAGAGCCGCCCCCGAGCTGTCTCGCCGCCGTCACGGGCCTCGCCTAGCTACGAAGCCGGAGGTGACCCGTGGCGGAATTCCTGGTGATCGGCGCCCTGGCCCTCGACCGGCCGGTCTGGCTCTCGGCGCCTATTCAGCGCGGCGGGCGGGTGCTCGGCCGCACCCTGGACGGACGCCTGGCGCCGCGCCTGGGCGGCGGGGGCGCCAATGCCGGGGTGGCCCTGCGCAAGGCCGGCCATCGGGTCTCGGTGGCCGGCGCCGTGGCCGCGGACGAGGCCGGCGACGACGTCATCGCCCGCGCCGCCGCGGCCGGTCTCGACGTCGGCTTGGTGGTCCGCCGGCCGGGCGAGAGCCGCATGACGCTTCTGCTGATCGATCCCGCCGGCGAGCGGGTGGTGATGGCCCTGGATGCGGCGCCACCACCGCCCGCCCCCCCCCCCCAACCCACCCCGCGAGC
>CAYQPL010000273.1:0-511 GCA_964419395.1 uncultured Phenylobacterium sp.
TTAGGATTACGGAGGAGCATGGCCGGCGACAGCTTCGCGCCTACGTCTCTGTCAAAATATCCGTCAAGGACTTCGGTGTCGGCAAGAAGCCAGTCTTTGT
Organism: uncultured Phenylobacterium sp.; assembly: GCA_964419395.1. GTDB lineage: Bacteria > Pseudomonadota > Alphaproteobacteria > Caulobacterales > Caulobacteraceae > Phenylobacterium. The sequence continues at coordinate 101 of CAYQPL010000273.1, forward strand.
ATGCCAGATAACCAATACTGGCCAGACACCCGCTAGAGCCCTTGAGGTATTTACGGCCATCAGGGCAACCGCAGACCCCCATCGACACCCAGTCCACATCATCGACAGAGATGGCGGATCGCGCGTCTCCCTCGGTGCCAATGCTGAGCCAGTCGTGGTCAATCTGCCGGCCGGCTCCGAGATCACCTCCGCGATGTTGGAGGACTGCAAAGCTGGGCGCATGACGTGGCTGTTTGCGGGATACCTCAGGTACTACGATGTGTTTGGCCGCCGGCACTTCACGCTGTTCCGTTCATACCTGAAAGTGCGAAACGGGAGCGTCGGCATGACCATGTGCCGAAAGCACAACGCCGCCAACTAGGCCAATTGGCTTGCGCGCCTGATCGGCGGCCGCTGACGATTAGCTCTCTC
>CAYQPL010000273.1:521-1769 GCA_964419395.1 uncultured Phenylobacterium sp.
GCTCCACCAGCCATTCCCGGACCTCGGGCGGGGCGGCTTCGGCCCAGACGAGCAGGGCGTCCAGGGCGGGGCAGAGGGTCTGGCCCCAGTCGGTGAGGTGGTATTCCACACGGGGCGGGACCTCGTGGTGGACGATGCGGGCCACGACGCCGTCGGCCTCGAGCTGGCGCAGCTGCTGGATCAGCATCTTCTGCGAGACGCCGGGGATCGCCTTTTCCAGCTCCGAGAAGCGCCGGCGCTGTCCGCCGAACAGCTGGAACAGGATGACCAGCTTCCAGCGACCTTCGAGGATGCGCAGGGCGTTCTGGACGCTGCGGGCGCCGCCGGCGGGCGTGTAGTCGGGGCGCTTACTTTTTTGTGGGTTCCCCACTTTTTCGTCGGTTCTTGTCATGACGAAAGCCTGAACGCACCTCTGCCGGAGAACAAGGCCGCACGGCGGCCGGACCGGACGGAGATTGAACCATGAACACGCTTCCCGACCCCGTCGCCCGCTATCTGAAGGCCAGCGCCGAGTTGGACGCCGAAGGCGCGCTGGCGCCCTTCGCCCCCGACGCGGTGGTGGTCGACGAAGGCCGCACGCGCCAGGGCACGACCGAGATCGCCGACTGGATCGCCCAGGCCGCCGTGGCGGTGAAGGCCCGCCCGAGCGTCGTCTCCGTCGATACGGAGGACGGGGCGCACCTCGTCCGCGTCTCGGTGTCGGGGGACTTCCCGGGCAGCCCCGTGGACCTCACCTTCCGTTTCCGTCTCTCGGCGGACGGCATCTCGCGCCTGGAGATCCGGCCGTGAGCGACGGGGCGAACCTGGAGTTCGGCGGACGGCGGATCGTGCTGACGGGCGGCGGCTCGGGCGCCGGTCGCGCCGGCTTCCGCCGGCGTGCCGCCGCCGGCGCCCGCGGCGGGACGGCCGGACGCGCGGCGGCTGTGGAAGGGCTCCCGCCTGAGGCCTACGTGCAGGCGGACCTGAGCACCGGCGCGGGCGCGGGCGCGTTTGCCGAAGCCGCCCTCGACCGGCTGGGCGGCGTCGATGCGGTCATCCACGTGGTCGGCGGCTCCAAGGCCCCGGCTGGCGGCTTCGCGGCCCTGGACGACGCCGAGTGGGCGGACGAGATCGACCTGAACCTGATGACGGCCGTGCGGCTCGACCGCGCCCTGGTCCCGCACCTGATCGCCCAGGGCCGCGGCGGCGTGGTCCACACCGGCGCGATTCAGAGCCGCATGCCGCTCCATGTCGCCACCATCGCCTTTG
>CAYQPL010000274.1:0-1743 GCA_964419395.1 uncultured Phenylobacterium sp.
CCGACCGAGCCAATCCTCCCCCTCGGCGAGGGGGAGGTGGCCCGGAGGGCCGGAGGGGGCTATCCCGCCCCCGCCACGCACAGCCAGCGCGCGCGGTGGAAGTTGGCGATGTTGTCGACCCAGCCGGTGACGCGGGGGTTCACCAGGGCCTTGTTGACCACGAAGTAGATGGGCGCGAGCGCGTCTTCCGACAGCATCAGGGCCTCGGCCTGGGCGAGCAGGCGGGCGCGGGCCTCAAGGTCGGGTTCGGCGTTGGCGGCGGCCAGCAGGGCGTCGTAGCGCGGGTTGGAATAGTCGCCGTAGTTCTGCGGCCCGGTGTCGGACTTCAGCAGCTCCAAGAAGGTCAGCGGGTCGTTGTAGTCGGCGTACCAGCTCATGGCGCCGACCTCGAAGTCGCGCATGCGATAGGCGGCGAAGGCGATCTGGCCCTCGTTCTGGACGAGCGCCACGTCGACCCCGATGGCCTGCCAGTCGGCCTGGATGGCCTGGACGATCAGGGTGGTGTCGGGCGTGTTGCCGGTCTTGATCTCGATGGAGAGCGGCCGCTCGGGCGTGTAGCCGGCCTGCGCCAGCAGCCGCCGGGCGAGGTCCTGGCGGGGCTCGAAGCTCATCCCCGCGAAGCTCGTGGTCGGACCGTTCTCGACATAGTTGGCCGTGCCCGGCGGGACGAAGGCGAAGGCCGGGACCTGGCCGGCGCGCAGCAGCTTGTTGGCGATGAAGTCGCGGTCGATGGCCGCCGACAGCGCCTTGCGCACGCGGGGATCGCGGAAGGCCGCCACGTCGCGCGTGTTGAAGGAGAGGTAGGAGGTGGCGAGCGAGATGTGCGTGCGCGCATAGCCCGGCATGGCCTCTTCGATGCGCGACAGGCGGTTGGACTGGAAGGCGGTGTTGATGTCGAGCTCGCCGGCGGCCACCCGGCGCTCGGCCGTCACCTGGTCCGGCGTCGGATAGTAGCGGATGCGGTCGACGCAGACCTGCTCGGTGTCCCAGAAGTGGGGGTTCTTCTCCACCTCGATATATTCGCCCAGCCGCCAGGAGACGAGCTGGTAGGGCCCGCTGCTGACATAGGTCCCCGGCCGCACCCAGGCGTCGCCCTTTTCCTCCACCACATGCTTGGGCACGGGGAAGAAGGAGAGGTGCTTGAGCATCTCCGGCAGGTAGGGCGCCGGATGTTCCAGGGTCAGCTCCAGGGTGCGGGGGTCGATCGCCCGCGCGCCCAGGGCCTGCGGCGGCGCCTCGCCGGCGTTCACCGCCTCGCCGTTCTTCAGCAGGAAGACGAGGTAGGCGTAGATCGACGCCGTCTCGGGCTTGAGGATGCGTCGGTAGGCGTAGACGAAATCATCCGCCGTGATCGGCGTCCCGTCCGACCACGTCGCCTCGCGCAGATGGAAGGTCCAGACGAGGCCGTCGGCGCTGGTCTCCCAGCGCTCCGCGAGCGCTGGCATGGGCGTGCCATCCGGCGCAGCGGTGGTCAGGCCGACGTTCAGGTCGCCGATGACCTGGAACTCGTCGATCAGGTTGGACTGCTGCGGGTCGAGCGTCGCCGGCTCGGTGTTGTTGCCGAACTCCAGGCAGGTCTCGCCGGCCGGGCAGGCCGGGCGGCTCGGCCCCTCCTGGCAGGCGGAAAGCGCCAGGGCGGCGAAGAGCGGGGCGAGCAGGCGCAGCGGCGGGAGGGGCAAGGGGTGGCGACTCCGGAGCTTTGGCGCATAGCCGCCCGCCCGACTTGGCCCTGTCGAGCACCGG
>CAYQPL010000275.1:0-1633 GCA_964419395.1 uncultured Phenylobacterium sp.
CAGGCCCCCTCCGGCCCTCCGGGCCACCTCCCCCTCGCGGAGGGGGAGGATCTGCGCCGTGCGTTTGGCGGGCGGGGTGCGAAAGATGCTCCCCCTTCCCGGGGGAACTGGCGCGAAGCGCCTGAGGTCTGCGGCTGTGCGGCCGCCCTCGTCCTTCGCGGCCCTGCTGCGCAGGGCGCCTCAGGATGAGGGCGGAATTGGCCGCCTCGATCCACCTTCCTCATCCTGAGGTGCGAGCGCGAGCGAGCCTCGAAGGACGCACAGCGCCCCCGTTGCCCGCCGCAACGGAAACCCCGCCATGCTCAGCCCCAAGACCCCAGACGGGCGAAACGGGAGGACCACAGGATGGCGGTCTATCCGACGTGCTGCATCATCGGGGCCGGGGCCGCGGGCTTCACCACGGCCAAGAGGCTGAAGGACGCGGGCGTCCCCTTCGACGTCTACGACATGTCCGACGACATCGGCGGCAACTGGTACTTCGGCAATCCCAACGGGATGTCGGCCTGTTACGAGAGCCTGCACATCGACACCTCGAAATGGCGCCTGGCCTTCGAGGACCTGCCCGTGCCGGACGACTGGCCCGACTTCCCCCACCACAGCCAGCTCCTGGATTACTTCCGCAGCTACGTGGACCGCTTCGGCCTGCGCCCGCACATCACCTTCAACACCGCGGTGACCAGGGCGGTGCGGCGGGACGGCGGCGGCTGGGACGTGACGCTGTCGACCGGCGAGACCAAGCCCTACGACGTGCTGATCGTCGCCAACGGCCACCACTGGGATCCGCGCACGCCCGACTATCCCGGGACCTTCGATGGCGCGGCCTTCCATGCGCATGACTATCGCAGCCCGTTCGCGCCGGTCGATCTGCGCGGCAAGAACGTGGTCGTTGTCGGCATGGGCAATTCGGCGATGGATATCGCCTCGGAACTCTCCCAGCGGCCGATCGCCAAGACCCTGTGGGTCGCCGCCCGCCGGGGCGTCTGGGTGCTGCCGAAATACATGAACGGCAAGGTGGCCGACAAAGCCTCCATGCCCCACTGGATGCCGCGCAAGCTCGGCCTGCGCCTGGCGGCCAAGCGCATCCGCAAGATCGTCGGCAATATGGAGGACTACGGCCTGCCCAAGCCGGACCACGAGCCGCTGACCGCCCACCCGTCGGTCTCGGGCGAGTTCCTGACGCGGGTCGGCTGCGGCGACGTGAAGGTCAAGCCGAACATCGCCGAGCTGATGGGGGACAGGGTCCGCTTCGAGGACGGCAGCGTCGAGGCCGTGGACGCCATCATCTACGCCACCGGCTACAAGATCAGCTTCCCCTTCTTCGAGGACGAGGCGCTGAAGCCCGACGCGGCCCACCGCTTCCCCCTCTTCAAGCGGATGATGAAGCCGGGCGTGCCCGACCTCTTCTTCATGGGCCTGGCCCAGCCCCTGCCGACGCTGGTCAACTTCGCCGAGCAGCAGGCCAAGCTGGTCGCCGCCTGCCTCACCGGCCGCTACGCCCCGCCCCCGGAGGCGGATATGCAGGCCATCATCGCCAAGGACGAGGCCCTGCACATGGGCCATTTCTACGAGTCCGCCCGCCACACGATCCAGGTGGATTTCGGAATCTATGTGCATGACCTGATGAAGGAGATCG
>CAYQPL010000276.1:0-1616 GCA_964419395.1 uncultured Phenylobacterium sp.
GGGGCGGCCCTGGTGACGCCGTTCGCGCGGCTGGCGCCGGACGAGGACCTGGTGCGGCGTCTGGAGGGGGCGGGGTTCGAGGTGGTTTCCCTCAGCCCCTCGGGGCGGGAGAGGCTGGCGGATCTGTCGCCGGCGCCGCGGACGGCGGTCCTCTTCGGGGCCGAGGGGCCCGGTCTGCCGGCCAATCTCCTGTCGCGCACCCGCTCGGTGCGGATCCCGATGGCGGCCGGCTTCGATTCGCTGAACGTCGCGACGGCGAGCGGGGTGGTTCTGCACCACCTCGCAGCCCGACGCGGCCTCTAAAGAACTCGCGCCGTCTCCAGAAGCAACATCCAGAGAAGAGCCGACGCGGCGGCGACGAAGGTCAGGCTCTGGCGCGCCGACCACTTGCGGTCGGCGCCGCCCGTCCAGGCGAGCGCCTGGGCTCTGGAGTAAACAACGTCGCCCGTTTTGGGCAGTCTGTTTGCGAGGGCCTGGCCCATCGTATCTTCCCTTGTTCCTGCACCGAGCAACGTCTGCTTCGGGACTCGGTTCCCCTGCAGGTAGTGCAGGAGCGGCGTCATCCAACCTGAATTTCTCTGAAGGCGGTTTTAAGTCCTATTCATGCGATAGGATTTTTCTGGCCGCCCCCTCGCCCTCGAAAATGGAGGCCGTTGCGGCGCCATGCGATGCGACTTGCCGTCGCGCAAGGCGCAGCTTCCGGCGACGTGCCTTCTGGACAACCCCGGCGCATTGGCGCCCAATCGCGCCATGGCTTCGATGTGCGAGAAACCGTCCTTGCGGCCGCCGGGCGCGGCGGCGCCGCTTCGAGCGCTGCGGAGCCTCGGCTGATGGCCTGGTCGGACGCGGCGGCGCGCCGCAAGTATCATGTCGGGAACCTGCGGGCGCAGCTGCTCGAGGAGGCCCGCGCGCTGGTGGAGGCGGGCGGCCTCGCCCAGCTCAATCTCCGCACCCTGGCGGCCCGCGCGGGCAGCGCCCCCGGCTCGGTCTATCACCACTACGAGAACAAGGCCGAACTCCTGGCCGAACTGGCCGCCGCCGGCTTCCAGGATCTGGAGCAGACCCTGGCCCAGGCCCTGGATGCGGCCCCGCAGGGGGTCCGCATCCGCACCCTGGCGCGGGCCTATTTCGCCTTTTCCCGCGCCCAGCCGGCCCTGTTCGGCCTGATGTTCGACGCCGATGTCCTGGCCCATCCCCGGGTGGACGAGGCGCGACAGAACGCCTTCGCCGTGCTGGCGCGTGCGCTCGGCGTCGCCTTGCCCGATCGCGACACGCCGGAGGCGCGGACCAAGATCGCGCTCGCCGTCTGGGCCTGCGGCCACGGCGCGGCCACCCTCGTCTCGCCGGAGACCGAACGGCGGGACGCCCTGCTGGAGGACGTCATCCAGGGCCTGGAGCTGCTGTTCGGCCGCCGCTGACGGGCCGTCTATCCAAACGCCGTTTCGGGGCGTCTGCTGGTCCTCGGCTGCATTGGGAGGAAACCATGGCCGACGGCAACATCACCAAAGACGTCATGTATGACGCGGTGGCCCCCGACGACTTCGAGTCCATGCTGGAGCTGGACCGCTACAACGCGCGCTCGACCGCCTTCGACAAGATCATCTCGGCGACCCACG
>CAYQPL010000277.1:0-1593 GCA_964419395.1 uncultured Phenylobacterium sp.
GGCGGCGAGTTCGGGAGCGCGGCGGGCGGCCGCGCGCAGGGCCGCGGCGCGGTGGTCGAGGGCGCGGGCGGCGTGCTGAAGGGCGGAGAGGGCGGCGGTCAGCCGGCCGTGCGGGCTGTCGCGCCAGGCGCGGCGGGCGGCGAACTCCGCCTCGGCGGCGGCCGTGAGCTGCTCGGCATTGCGGCGGCGCCGGGGCTCGGGCGAGAGCGCGGACCAGACGGCGCCTGTGTGGCGGGCCGCCTGGCCGGCCGCCCAGGCGGCATGGTCGCGGGCCGCGAGGTCGCTGCGCATGTCGTACTGCTGGCGGTCTGGGTCGAGGCTCACGCCGCCCAATGTATCTTAGATACAGCTTGCGGCAAGGAAAAGCCGGTCAGAGGGCGCTCTGAATGATCCGGCGGGCCTGGAAGGGCGGGATGATGGCGGTGATGTGGGCCGCCCAGCGCAGGCGGGCGTCCTGGCGCGTGGGGCCGGCCACGCTCTCCAGGTCGTAGAGGCCGGCGCGGGAGCCGCGCAGCAGGCGCTTGACCAGCACCTCGTCGGTGTCGATCTCGACCACCACCACATGGCCCAGCAGGGCGGCGGTGGGCGGGGTGCGCTGGTCCTCGAAATAGATCAGGGCGCCGTCGTCGGCGAGGCCGCGCATGGAATGGCCGACGACCCGCAGGGCGCGGGCCTGGGTGGTGCCGCCCGGCGGAATGGGGGCGAGATCGGTGGGCTCGTGCCCGGTGGCGAAAAGCACGACGCCGTCGGGGTTCGCCCCCACATGCCCCAGGATCGGGACCAGTCCGTCATGGCCGGTGTCGCGCATCGCGCCCAGCGCGTCATAGAGCCATTCGGGGCGGACGTTGAAGGCGGCCGCATACTCCTTGCTGCGGCGGAAGGAGAAGGGGGCGTTGCCGTTCTCGTTGGAGGCGTAGGTGTTACGGTTCCAGCCGAAGGCCTCGGCCGCTGCGGCGGCGGTCTCGTAGCCGGCCTTGAGCCGGGCCTGGCGCAGGCGGGCGGAGCGCTTGTCCATGAGAGCAGTTCTAGCGGAGCTGTGGACGACTGTAAATAACATACAGTTTCTGCTTGCCGGCTGTATGTATGAAAAATACATTCTGCCCATGGAAACGTCAGATCACATCCGGGCGGCGGCCCCGAAGCACAAGCCGCCCAGCCTGCCGAGCCTCGGGGACTATGCGAACCTGCGGCGCGGCGGGGCGAGCGCGGCCCAGGCCGGCGCCTTTCTGCGGATGGCGCCGAGGACGACGCGCAACATGGAGAAGGCCTTCCGTGGGCAGGTGGCGCGCGGGGCCGGCGAGGCGCAGCCCCGCTTCGCCCGGCACGACAGGCACGTGGCGGCCGTGATGGACCAAGGGGGCTTCCCGAGCCTGACCGAGCGGCGGATCGGCCGGAACGGCGTCTGCGTCGGCCTGCCGCTGACCTGGCCGGAGAAAGCGCGATGAGCGTGGCCACAGAGGGGGCGGCGGAAGGCGCGCCCGAGGACGCCGGCGCCCTGGTGGCCCGACGCGCGGCGCCGACTACGCGCTGGAGGACCCCGTGGCGGTGCCGCCGGCCGAGCTGTGCGAATGGTGCTTCGCGAACCACGGATGC
>CAYQPL010000278.1:0-1549 GCA_964419395.1 uncultured Phenylobacterium sp.
CACTCGCGAGCCGACTGAGGGGGGGAATGATGATGGGCGGCGGCGACTTCTCAGCCCCTGGAGCTGGTGGGGCACTGAGGATGATGGTGGGCGGCGGCGAGGTCTCAGCCCCTGGGGCTGGTGGGGCTGACGCGCCGGCTGGCCCAGCGGGAACGCCTCGCCCAGGCCGAGACGCGCCGCATGCGCCGCCTGACGGAGGAGCAGCCCGCCCTGCTGCTCGACCTCCTGCCCGACGGCCGGATCGCGGCGGCTTTCGGCCGCACCCTGGACGGAGCGGGAACGCTGACCCTCGTCGGCCAGGCCTTCGTCCAACTCGCCGCTCCGGCCGAGCGGCAGGGCCTCGCCGAGGCCGTCGCCGCAGCCCGCGCCGAGGGGGAGGCCCTGCGCGCCTTCACCCCGGCCGCCGACCCCGAAGGCATGGCCGAGGTCCGCCTGCGCCGCGTCGGGCCGCTGCGCGTGGTCGCCGTGGTGGTCGATGCGCAGGCGCGCCGCCGGCGCGAGGAGCGGCTCGAGGCGTCCCGCCAGGAGGCCGAGCAGCAGAACGCCGGCAAGTCCCGCTTCCTGGCCAATATGAGCCATGAGCTGCGCACGCCGCTGAACGCCATCATGGGCTTCTCCGACATCATGCGTTCGCGGCTGTTCGGGCCGTTGCCCGACCGCTACGCCGAGTACGCCGAGCTGATCCATGAATCCGGCGGCCACCTGCTCGACCTGATCAACGACGTCCTCGACATGTCGAAGATCGAGGCCGAACGGTTCGAACTGGCCCGCGAGGAGTTCGACGGACGCGAGGCGATCAGCGCGGTCCTGCGGCTGATGCGCGGCCAGGCCGACCGCGCCGGCGTGCAGCTGCGCGGCGTGCTGCCGCGGGAGCCGCTGGACATCGACGCCGACCGCCGCGCGCTGAAGCAGATCGCCCTGAACCTTGTTTCCAACGCGCTCAAGTTCACCCCCCGCGGCGGGGCCGTGACGGTGGGGCTGCAGGCGGCGCAGGGACAGCTCGAGCTGGTCGTGGCCGACACCGGCACGGGCATGAGCGAGGCGGACGCCGCCCGCGTCGGCCGCCCCTACGAGCAGGCCGGCGACGCGGAGAAGCGGGCGGTCGGCACCGGGCTTGGCCTGTCGCTGGTCCGCAGCTTCGCCGAACTGCACGGGGGCGAGATGTTCATCGAAAGCGCGCTCGGCGAAGGCACGACGGTGACGGTCCGCATGCCGGTCCTGGCGCCGACGGCCGATCTGCCGGCCGAGGCGCCGGCCGGGATCTAGCGCGAGGCCATCCGCAGGAAGGCGCGGCCGGCGGCGAAGTCGCCGACCTCCACATAGGCCCGGCGAACCGGCGTCCCGTCGGAGAACAGGAACTCCACCACCACCGCCTCGCGGGGGTCGAGCTCGGCCAGGGTGGCGGCCGCCTCGGCGGGGAAGCGGAAGGCCCAGCCCGAGCTCATCGTCTCCGGCATCAGGTCCAGGCCCGCGCGGCTGCGCGCCTCGGCGGCGAAGGTGAGGCGGGCGGCGGGCGGCGGCAGGCGGCCGGCCAGGTCGCCGCCGGCGG
>CAYQPL010000279.1:0-1063 GCA_964419395.1 uncultured Phenylobacterium sp.
CGCGCCCTGACGCGGGAGATGCCGCGCCGGCCGCGGAACTCCGCATCGGCCATCACCTCGGGATTCTCCCGCGCCAGGTCGTTGAGCACGCCGATGGCCTCGAAGGCGAGGTCCGAGCCGACTAGGAAGCGGGCCAGGGCCATGCGCGCGGCGGTCTGGCGGTTGTCCTTCTCCAGGGCCTCGTCCGCCGCCGCCGTCATCAGGGCGTTGTAGCGCGACAGGAATCCGCCCGAGCCCGTCCTCGGCCAGTGCTCGTAGTCGATCAGGGCCGGCCGGCCGGCAGGCTGGGGCGCGCCCACCGGGGTCTCGGCCCGGCGCATGGCCACCGAAGGGGAGGGCCGCGCCAGGCCGGCCGGGCGGCCGGTCTCCACGAGGTCGCCGCTGCGCGTCAGGGTGATGTCCTCGGCGAAGGTCTCCATGGCGAGACCCTGGGCCGAGGGCAAGAGGGCCATCTGCACGAACTCCCGCCGCGACGGCAGGCCCTTGGCCGGGCCGAGCGCGGTGGCCACCACGAGGGTGTCGCCCACCACGGCGTCGGGGACGCGCACGATGCGGGTGACGCCGGAGATGGCCGCCGTCAGGGCCGCCGGCCCGCCGGCCTCGTCGCGGCGCACGCGCACCAGGGTCGGCTGGCCCTGGGCGCCGGGACCGAGCGCGACCGTCCAGGTGGAGCCCTCGTTCATGGCGAAGAGGGGCGTGTCGGAGGGGCTGGCGATCCGCACGGCGGAATAGTCGGGGCCTCGGAAGGCCTGCATGCCGGTGAACTGGCGCAGGCCGCGGGGCGCGCCCGCCAGGTCCAGGCGCACGGGCGAGTCGAACACGACCCAGACCGCATCGCCGCGGCGGAACACGGCGGCGCCGCCGGGCGCGGCCCAGGGGAAGGACAGCAGCACCTGGCCGTTGACCAGCTGCGCCTCGAGCTTGACGACGCCCGAGCGCGGCGTCGGGTCGGGTCTCTGCGGCTCCGACAGCGGCGCGGCGGGCGCCTGCGCGGACGCCGCCGCGACGGGCTCCGGCGTGGCCGAGACGCCCACAAATAACGTCAACTCGACGGGAACGTTCT
>CAYQPL010000279.1:1073-1538 GCA_964419395.1 uncultured Phenylobacterium sp.
GCCTGGCCGATGCGGGCGTCGGCGCCGGCCTGCAGCGTCAGGACCAGTTCCAGCACCCCGCCGACATGGCGCGCCTCGGCCCCCTTCACCCAGCGGGGGGGCGAAACGCGCAGGCGGGTGAGGTCGGGCTCGGCGTCGCGGCTGAAGCGCAGGGTGAGGACCTGCCCCTCGCGGCGGCTGACGACGCGGGCCTGGCCCTTCCAGTGGAATTCGATGCGGGAGAACTCGCGGGCCTGGGCGACCCGGACCTCCAGCGGCGGACTGGCCGGGGCCGGCGCCGTCGGGGCCGCGACCACGCCGGCAGGCGCCGCCACGGCGACGATGCAGGCGGCCGCGACGCCGCCTTGCAGGGCCCGGCGCACAAGCCATTCACTGAGTGGCCACTCTCGCGAGGCTCAGACATCGCGAAGATCCGCGTGCGCGGCAGCGCGCAGGGCCGCGCCAACGACGGCGTGCGGAGGGCGG